>NZ_JAYMDY010000003.1:0-327580 GCF_037027245.1 Pseudoalteromonas sp. CH_XMU1449-3 | reverse complement strand
TTCCCTTATAAAGAAGAGCTGGTTAGTCGTGATGGGTATATCGATTGGGTGCAGGAGTATGATTACGGAATTCGCTTTGCATTTGTAGATGATAATTATAATTTCAATTACCCTTCTAAATCTAACGGCCAGAGCATAGTTAATGACTCATTATTCAACTCTAAAGGGAAAAGAGTTGAGGTTCTATTTGAACCTAGAGAAAGTACGAAGCCAATATATACAACTAAAGAGTTTCACGATGTATTTGAAGTCAAGGTAGAGCAAAATGTAATCCGTTCCTATGCCGAATCAGAAAAGGCGTGGAAATCAGATAACCTACTTATGCCGTTTATATTGGTACTATTTTTAATTGGTGGGCCTTATATATGGTGGAAAACCAAGAAAGAGTACAAGAATGCCTAACAAGCGCATATTGTCGGACTGTTTTTCCGATGCGCTCCAAATCAGCCGAAAATGTGGGCGTTAAGCAACAACAAGACTACCGATGATTAAAATAGAATATACAAATTTGCAAGATCTTGATCAGGATGAATTACTTTCAATCTTAAATAAAGACAAGATCCGAGAACACTTGGTATTACACGACCAATTCAATGAAAAATCGTTAGCTGAATGGGTTTCAAACGAGTTAAGTGTAGATTCAACCGAGGGATGTAAAATAAGAGGAATACGTTTAAATGGGGCTGTTGCTGGTTGGTGTGGAATCCAGTTTGAAAATGATTCCTATGAGCTTGCAATAGTTTTGAATGAAGCCTACTGGGGCATTGGTACTGCCGTGTTTAAAGATATGATGGTATGGGCTTCAGAGCTGGGTCACAGACTTGTAGTTTTGCATTTGTTAAATACTCGCCCTGAATACAAGTTTCTTACAAAAATGGCATCAAGGGTCTACGAGAGCACGATGTTTGGTCAAAAATACACAAGCTATGAACTTAGGGTGCCAAGAGCCTAACAAGGCGACGGTTCCTACTCACTGCTGCTTGCGGCGCTACCAAACATTTCTGTACAGCTATGTGTCATGCTCAACGTCTAGTCACACTCAATGATGGCCTAATGACCGCAAATGGCACAATGCCGTCTCTCCAGAATATGTTAATTACGTAGCATTAAAATCACCAAACAAACTTCTTCAGCACATTTCATAGCCTTTTTGTTAGCGCTCATTTAGCCAAAGGCTTCTGTAACTAGAACTTCTAACATCGATAAATAATGGCTCTGCATTGGTGTTATTATTTAATCAAAATCTCATCGTGCCTGAGATTCTCATTTTGAATGGCAATCGCCAACTTCACACTTGCTTTGCTAAATAGACTGGCGTACCTTAATACTGGTACGATGAGTCTATAAGAATAAAAAGGTCAAACGTGACGATTAAACAAGAATCGGTGTTTATTAAACTCGCCGAAAGCCAAACCTTACATTTACGCCGTATTAGTAAGACTGATGCGAAAGGCCCTGCGGTGTTTTTTATGCATGGTGCCGTTGAAAATGGCAAAATCTTTTACACCCACAGCAATAAAGGTTTAGCACCATTTTTAGCTGAGCATGGCTATGTTTGCTATGTGGCAGATTTACGTGGTCGTGGTGAGAGTAAACCTGCGATTTCAAAGCATGCAAAGTATGGTCAAACCGAGGCTATTTTAGAAGATATCCCTGCATTTTTAGATAAAATTAAGCAGCTTGAAGGCGAGCCTGCGCGTTATTGGGTGGCACACTCATGGGGCGGGGTGTTAATGAACAGTGTGTTTGCCCGTTTTCCTGAGTTGATTGATGATGTGAAAGCCTGCGGTTATTTTGGTTCTAAACGGTCTTTGTATAACCATCATCCAAGCAAATATATTCAAGGTAATTTGATTTGGTATGGTTTGGCGCCATTAGTTGCCCGTAAGCATGGTTTTGTGCCGGCAAAAAAGCTGAAATGGGGCAGTGATGATGAAACCCGTAAGTCACATTATCAAAGTATGCAGTGGGCTAAGCGTAAACCTTGGGTCGATACTGACGATGGCTTTGATTACGCCAACGCATTAGCTGATAAGGCGCTGCCGCCCATTATGCATGTGGCGGGTATTAAAGATAAAGCCCTATGCCAGCCGATTGATATTGAAAAATTTATGGAAGAGTCGGGCATAGGTAAGCAAACGATGACCATTTATGGCCGTAAGTTTGGCCATAAGGTCGATTATGATCACATAAATATGCTTACTCACCCACAGGCGCGTTTTGATCAATTTGTTGACTTGTTGAACTGGTTTGAGACTCACGCATAAGCGTGTGCATTGCGCTCTCGTAGCGTTTGTATTTCTCTAATGCTTTATCACTTAACGGCTGTCTTACAGCCGTTTTGCTGAGCGTTGCCACCGGTTTTTTTGACTTATAAAAATCTAAAAACTGTGTGCTGTACTCAATGTTTAAGAACTTACACAGGGCCGTTAGTGTTTGTTCGCTGTCACTGATAAGTGCTTCATAGCTTAAATCAAAAACCGCCTCTGGCATCACGTTTTGCCAATGCTCCATTAACTGCTGATACAAATCAAAATACTGTTTAAACTCTGGGAGTGAACAAAAATAAGGTTCGTTTTCAGCAAAATAGTTGCTAAACACCGACCAAGCAATTGCATCATACTCGCGCTGCATATTAATAAACTTGGCGTTAGGAAAGAGTAAATAAATCAATCCGAGTGACTGATAGTTAGCAGGCAGCTTATTGATCATAAAGGGGCGCACAACTGGTGCTTGTTTTATTCGTTCAATATAAATATTGCGGGCATTGTTAATTAGCCCTTGGTTTAGCTCTGCTAAGCAATCTGGGTAGGGGAGTTGCGTTTGTTGTTCAAGGTATGCAACAACCTGATTACTGATACTGGCATCTTCGCCAAGGCTGGCAAAGTCATTGTGGCTTGCCAGCATTTGCTCTACCAGCGTTGAGCCACTTCTTGGCATGCCAATTATAAAAATGGGTGTGATTGTGCCTGTGAATGTTTTGTCTCTGGCATCAATTAGCTCGGCAGTATTTTGCTCTATGATGCGCTGATAAAATGGTACTAAGTCACGGGTTTTAAACTGCGTGAGTTTTGTTTGTAGCTTATTAGCAAGGCTGAAGTAGTTAAAAGCTTGTTCTGTATCATTTAACTGATCATAGCTTTTACCCAGTGCATAATAACACACCATTTTTAAGCGCAGATTATTGGTTAAAGTTAAAAACTGGTGTAGCTCATTTATGTAATTTTGTTCGTTGTTAAAACGTCCAAACTGCACTAACTCAAATAAAATGTATGCTTTTACAGGGGAATTTCCCATACCAAGGGCATGCTTTAAAATAATGTACGCTTTGTCTAGCTCACCATAGGTTAGATAATGCTGAGCAAGATAGTAATGTGGCTCAGGGTTATGGCTGGCAATTGATTTAGCATATTCTAGTACAGTTAATGCATCTTGCGGTGAATGCACGCCATTAAAAGCATCGGCAAGAGCATGGAGCGGTTCAAGCATGTGAGGTAGTCGTTCACAGGCTCTTTGTAGAAGGTAAACCGCAGCATCATAACGTTCTAAACGCAGGGCAATGCGACCCAATCCAAATAACGCTTCGCCATTTTCAGGATCTGAATCGAGAATGGTTTTAAAATGAAACTCAGCCTCTTTAAGCTTGTTTTCATTCAGTAGTTGATTCGCTTTTTGTAACAGCATAGGAATGGCGGGTTATTTGTTATTTTTATTTACTATAAAACGAAAAAGGCGAAATGTCTTTCGCCTTGGTTAACTATAAATATCCAGAATAAATCCGGGGTATCGACTTTCTAGGTTGATTGCTCAACCTAGAAAGCTGTTCTATTTAGAAAGTATACGTAGCTTTCACGTAATAGAAGCCGCCGTTGATACCATATGGCGACGTTTCGTAGTATTTACCACCCCAGTTATTGTTAGGGATGCCAGTACTGTCATAGAAATCAAGTTTCTCTGCTTCTTGGTCGAATAAGTTTGTCGCACCTACAGAGAAGCTAAGCTCTTCAGTTAGGAAGTAAGTCACTTCTGCATCAATCGTTACTGCAGCATCAGCTGTTTTCGCTGTTGCATCGTAATCTACGTGTACGCCTTGGTATTCGCCATAGTAGTTAACACGTGTAAATGCAGAGAAATTCTCCCACTGTTGTGCCCAGCTAAGCGTTGCTCGGTGATTTGGTAAGTCATTTTCTAAACGGCTTACTTTAAACTCACCAGTAATGTCTGTTGACTTAGTTACTTCAGTGTCGTTCCAATTGTACGCTAAGCTGAATGTTGAACTACCGCCTAGTAGGTCAGTTGAATAGTTAGCTACAGCATCAACACCTTGCGTTGTTGTATCAAAGTCATTCGTGAAGAAGCTTACTTGAGCTAAGTTTTGTACGTTTGGTACACCCGCTGCTTCAAGTGTATCTTTATCAGCTTGGCTTAACTCAATTTTATCTGATTGACTGATACGGTCATCTACTTGGATGTTGTAATAGTCAACAGTGAAGAATAAGTCACCAATTGTCCAAACTGCACCAAATGTATAGCTTTGTGATTCTTCAGGTTCAAGCTCTGTACCACCTAATTGCACGGCAATTGGGTTTGTTGGTGGTAAAAGTGCTGAGTCAACAAGAACACCGCTGCTTAGGTTTGTTTGAACGTTACTTACATTTGCTTGACCAACAGTTGGTGCACGGAAACCTGTACTGATTGAACCACGAATGTTTAAGTCTTCAGTTAAGTGGTATTGACCAGTTAACTTGTAGTTAGTTGTTGAACCAAATGAATCATAATCTTCATAACGTAACGCTAAGCCCATTAGGAAGTCTTCTGTGAATGGTGCTTCAACATCAACGTATGCAGCATAGTTACGACGTGTATACTCGCCCGCATCAGATGGTTTGAAACCAGGGAAACCATTTGAACCGATACCAAAACCTTGTTCTGTTAGTGGGCCAGCTGTGAAAGACGCTTCGTCACCAGAAACAACTGTGAATGTTTCTTCGTGCCATTCTAGACCACCGGCAACGTTTACATCGTAAGCTAAGCCAAAGTCAAAACCTTTTGATAAATCAGCATTAAAGTTTTTCTCTAACTGTGAGTATTTACCTGGGCTGAAATCGCGCGGGCTTTCTGGGCCTAATGATGCATTGATTGTGTCGTAGATGAAGTAACGAGATTCGTTGTAACCAACTGTACCGCTTAAGTCATAGTAAGCACCTTCAAGGAAACCAGAAGTGATTTCACCTTTAGTACCAATTGTTAATGCAGTATCTGTGATGTTACCACCGAAGTTAGGTGTAAAACCGCCTGGAAGCATTTCGTTAAATGCAAAACAGTCTGGGTTGTTAGCAACTAGATCGATGTATCTTTGGTTATCTAAAACGTTATCATCAATCATGATATCGGTAGGACAGTTACCGCTCATATCGCCAGTTAAATCACCAACAAGCAGTGTTTCACCGCCGTCATTTGAGTAAACACCTGGACGAGTGTGTGGGTTACGATAGTAGAAACCACCACGTACGTCACGCTCAGAGTAGTTACCAAACATGTAGAATTCAGATGAGTTGCTTAACTCAAGACCAATGTTACCAAAGATTGTAATATCATCATCAACTTCAGGTGCCCCCCAAATTTGTGCTAAAGAAGATACTTCAGGTACGCCTGCAGCGTTAAGTGCCGCCGCATCAGGGCGTTGTACTGAACGGCTAGTTGCATCAGCTGTTTTATATTGGAAGCTTAAGTTAGCAAAACCACTATCGGTAAATGGTAGACCTACGTTACCTGAAATTTGTGTTGTATCGCCATCACCTTCGTAGTATTCGCCTTGACGAATTTCGAATGAACCACCTTCAGAGGCATCTTTTAATACAAAGTTCATTACACCAGCGATTGCATCAGAACCGTACTGTGCCGCAGCACCGTCACGAAGTACTTCTACTTGCTTTAGGGCAATACTTGGAATAACTGAGATATCAGCACCTTGAGCACCATCATTGATACCACCACCTAAGAAGGCAATAACTGATGCGCGATGACGACGTTTACCATTAACAAGTATTAATGTGCTGTCAGAAGGAAGACCACGTAAGTTAGCAGGGCGTACAAGTGACGCTGCATCACTAATTGGGTTTTGGTGAACGTTAAAAGAAGGAACTGAGCCTTTTAAAAGCTCTAGCATATCGGTGTTGCCGCCTTTATCTAGCTCTTCACCACCAATGATATCAATTGGCACCGGTGAATCACCGATTGAACGTGGCGCAGAACGAGTACCTACCACGGCAATTTTTTCTACGTTTTTGTTAACTTTCGTTTCTTCTGCTGCTTGCTCTGCAGCAACAACCGAACCCGACACAAACAGACCTGCTGTTGTTGTCGCTAGAGCAAATTTAATTGCTTGTTGTAGCGCATTATTTTTGAATTTCATTCTGACTTCCCCAGTTAGAATATTTATGATTATGTCACCTAAGTTAAATAATAAACTTGGTGTAAATCTCTTATACAGCCTGTAAATTTATTTTGCAAATTGTTAATACGATGTTGTTTTTGGCGTTTTTATTTGCACGTTATTATTGTTTTTTTAATTATGTGCATGAAATAAAAGGGGATAATTTATTCTTGTTTTTTCTTTTAAGCGTAAGAAAGTATATAAAATATCTAAAAATATTTTAAAAAAGGAATTTTTTGATTGGTTTTTAAGCGAGATTGGATTTGGAACGGTCTATTAGGCTTGTTGCGGAATGTTGTTTAATTGCCATTGCTTTAATTTTTCTCGGTATTCATCCCAAACACATGGGCAACAACTACCACCACCACAACATTCATCTGGGGCCGGCTTTTGGGGTTTTGGCTCAGCCTGTTGTATAGGTGTGTTCATGTTTAATACTGAAAAATAATTACGAATAGAGTATTAAGAATAAAACAAAAACTAATATAAGTAAATTATGCTTTGTGAACTTCACATGCTGTGTGAAAATAACCAAATGCGATTATACAAAGTTATTCATCGAGCCCCATTCAGAGTGGCTAAAATTACCAAAAAGCGTCAGACTCTACGCTTCAAGCGCGCTATGGTAGCACTTAAAATCGCACTTGCCCAAGAAAAGCAAGAAACAAAAGAGATGCTTCATATCTATAGGCGATACACCCAAGGCCAAGCTACTAAAGAAGAATTGCATACTGCCAATGAGCAATTTTTAGATATATTAAAAGGACTCGGTTTGGGCGTATTTGCTGTATTACCCTTTGCACCCGTGACAATTCCTTTGGTTGTAAAACTGGGGCAATGGGTTGGTGTTGATGTGCTACCTAGCTCATTCAATATCAATAAGTCGATTAAAGAGATTGATCAACAAGTAGAAAAAGAAGAAAAAGAGAAGCAAAACAAAGACTGATTAGGTTTTGCTTATCTGATTTTGCCTATACCTTTTGTATCAAGATATTGGTATGCTTAAATACCTTTTCTTTATATCGAGTCGTTTAATGAGTTCATTAATTCGCCATTCTTCTACGGGAATTCCCCTGTCATTTATTGCTAAAGCTGACCTATCAACGTGGTTAACCGAGCAGCCGCAAGCCTTACAAAATTGGCTAACGAATTGTGATTTTAAAAACAAAGGCATGGCCTTAATTGCTGATAGTGAAACCGGTTCACTTGAGCATGTGTATTGTTTAGTTAATGATTTACAAGACTTTTGGTTAGCAGGTGACTTATCAACAAAACTGCCAGCAGGTTGTTATCAAATTCAAGGTGATGACAAATTTGTAGAACAAGTAGCGCTGGGTTTTGTGTTAGGTGGTTACGAGTTTAGTGAATATAAAGAAAAACCATCGCCACGTGCCACACTAGCTATTAAAGATGAAAGCTTAGTTAAGCGTCTATCGCAGCATGCAAGTGCTATTAATTTAGTGCGTGATTTAGTTAATACGCCTGCTGCAGATATGATGCCGCAACACCTATCACAAGTGATGGCTGATTTAGCCGACACCTTTGATGGTGAGTTTAGTGAGTGGGTTGGTGATGAATTATTAGAGCAAAACTACCCGACAATTCATATGGTTGGTCGTGCGTCTGAGAATAAGCCTCGCTTACTTGATTTACGCTGGGGCGCAAAAGATGCTCCACAGATTACCTTAGTCGGTAAAGGCGTGTGTTTTGATTCAGGTGGTTTAGATTTAAAACCAAGCTCAGGCATGCGTAATATGAAAAAAGACATGGGCGGTGCCGCGCATGTTATTGGTCTTGCCCAGTTAATTATGGCTGCCAACTTACCAATTCGCTTACGAGTACTGGTACCTGCGGTTGAAAATGCGGTTTCTCGAAATGCATTTAGACCAGGTGATGTGATCAAAACTCGCAAAGGGATCACAGTAGAAATTGATAACACGGACGCTGAAGGTCGTTTAGTGCTGTGTGATGCACTTGCTGAAGCACAAAATGATAACCCCGATCTTATCGTTGATTTTGCAACTCTGACTGGTGCTTGTCGTGTAGCCCTCGGCACTGAATTACCGGGCTTTTTCGCAAATAACCGTGATGTTGCTAACAAATTGATGGATGCAGGCGAAAGCTGCCATGATCCTGTATGGCAACTTCCGTTATTTGATCAATATAAAGCATTATTAAAAAGTGACGTAGCTGATATTGCTAACTGTGCTTCCACTCCTTTTGGTGGTGCGATCACTGCTGCTCTTTATTTAAAAGAGTTTATTGAGCCAAGTACTCCTTGGGTTCACTTTGATGTTATGGCTTGGAACTTACGTGCATTACCAGGTCGCCCTACAGGTGGTGAGGCATTGGGTATTCGCGCCGTGTTCAATTACTTACAAGATCGCTTCCAATAATCTAGAGTTGGTAAAGCTCTAACGGTAAATCATCGGGATCGGCAAAAAACGTAAATTGCTTCCCGGTGATTTCATCCACTCTTATTTCTTCAACCGAAATGCCTTGTTGTTCTAAGTACTGCTTAGATTTTGCAATATCAGCAACTTTAAACGCCAAATGGCGTAGCCCTTGTGCCTCTGGATAGCTGGGTCTTTGTGGCGCTCCAGGAAACGAAAACAATTCTAATTGGCTACCATCAGGAAGTGCTAAATCTAACTTATACGAGTTACGTTCAGCACGGTATAGTTCGTGGATAATCGGCAGTTTTAATACTTCATTATAAAAATGCTTTGATTTTTCATAGTTGCTACAAATGATTGCAGCGTGATGTATGCCTAATAATTCCATTATATAGTCCATTTTTTGCTCATAAAAAAACGCGGACTAAGCCGCGCTTTTCTATAAATAATAGGGGTATTATTCTGCCGCTTTACATGCTGCAACAGCTGGTGCAACAAGTTCAAGGCCTGTTTTATCACATTCAGGTAAAGCTGCATCAGACACTGCAATAGGTGTTACACGCTCGCCCCATTTAATGTAACTCGCCGCCCAAGTTAAACCAGCGCCAAAGGCTGCTGACATAATGTTTGAGTTAGGTTTGATAAGGCCTTGCTCAACAGCTTCACAAATTGCAATCGCAATTGTTGCGGCAGACGTATTACCGTAGTCGGCAATGTTTACCATTACTTTTTCATCAGCTACTTTCAAACGTTGCTGAATAGCTTGGATAATACGTAAATTTGCTTGGTGAGGAACTAATACGTCAATATCATCAAGCTCTAACTGTGCTTGGTTTAGCACGTCGTCACAAGCTTCACTCATACCTTTAACAGCACGCTTGAAGATCTCGCGACCTTCGAATAATAAGTTAGACGGGCCAATTGGCTCGTACTTATTTAAATCGCTACCAAAGTTTTCGATGTGCAAGATATCGCGATCTTCACTGTCACACCCGGTTTTAGTCGCAAGTAAACCTGATGGTGTATCTGAAGCTTCTAATACAACGGCACCAGCACCATCACCGAATAATACAGCACTGTCGCGGCGCGCCCAGTTGATGTACCAAGTCATGCGCTCAGCAGCAATAACAACCGCTTTTTTGATCATGCCTGCACGAATTTGTGCCGTTGCTGCTTGTAATGCATATAAAAAGCCTGAACATGCAGCGTTAGTATCCATTGCTGCTGCGCCAACCGCACCAATGTTTTTCTGCACTAAAGAAGCCGTATTTGCCACCATAGTTGATGGCGTACAAGTCGCAAGAAGTACAAGATCAATGTCTTTACCATCAACACCAGCACAAGCAAGCGCTTGCTTTGCGGCAACGGTTGCTAAATCGGCAGTAGAAACATGGCTGACACGGCGAGATTTGATGCCTGTACGTGTTGTGATCCATTCATCATTGGTATCAACAATATTGCTAATTTCATCATTGCTGATGCTTGCTGGTGGTATACATTTACCCCAGCCAGTAATTTGGGCATAAGACATAATGTGTTCTCTTTATGTGGTCAGACTTGTTAAATTTTTCCGAAGTTATATCAAAATTCACTTGTTAACACTAGTTCATTGCTGCGCTATGTCGTAAATAATGGCATTTACTCAGTATTTAAGTTAAACCTAGTATAAAAAAGAGGCGATTATGAAAAAAATAAACCTAAAAATAAGTACATTATCGGTACTGTCTTTATTATCTACGTTTGCTGTTAATGCACAAACCACCATTATTCATGCTGGAAAGATGCTGGTAGGTACTGATCAAGATGTCAAAGAGCAGCAAACGCTGGTTATTGAAGACAATAAAATTGCCGCAATAAAAGCTGGTTTCCTAACTAAGCAGCAATTAAATCTTAGTGATGCAGATGTTATTGATTTAAAAAATCAGATGGTATTGCCGGGTCTGATTGATATGCACGTTCATGTTACCTTTGAGCGAGATGCAAAACGTAACCCTCACCAATGGGCAACTGAATACGAAGCCGATTACGCACTTCGTTCTCTAAAGTACTTACAACGTACGGTTGATGCAGGTTTTACCTCTGTGCGTGACCTAGGTAGCAGCTATCAAGTTATCTTCCCATTAAAGCGAGCGGTTGAACGTGGCGACATTGTTGGCCCGCGCATTTTTGCAGCAGGGGATATGATCACACCGACCGGTGGTCACGGTGATATGCATGGCTATCGCCGTGATATTACCAAAGCGACAGAAGGGGGTGGCTTAGGTGTGTGTGATGGCGCAGCCGATTGTACTCGAGCAGTGCGCGATGTAATTAAAAGCGGTGCCGATGTGATTAAAATAACCGCGACAGGTGGTGTTTTAAGTAATACAGCGGCAGGGGTTAATCAGCAATTTACTGATGAAGAACTCAGTGCCATTGTAAACACAGCCCATCATTTAGGCCGCAAAGTGACCGCTCATGCTCATGGCACAGAAGGTATAAAAGCAGCACTTAGAGCAGGTGTTGATTCAATCGAACATGGCTCTTTTTTAGATAAAGACACGGTTAAGCTTTTCAAAAAGCAAGACGCGTATTTAGTTCCAACCTTACTCGCTGGCGCTACAGTAAAAGAAGAAGTGCTAAATAACCCTAATATGCCAAAAGCAATTGCTGATAAGGTCGAAGTAGTAGCGCCAAAAATGGAAGCATCGTTTAAATTAGCGTTAAAAAACAAGGTTAAAATAGCCTTTGGTACAGATTCAGGCGTATCTAAGCATGGTTATAATGCTAAAGAGTTTGAGTTATTAGTTAAATACGGCATGACACCAAAGCAAGCTATTAAATCAGCCACCGTTGAAGCTGCTAAACTATTAGGTCAAAGTGATAACCTCGGTGACTTGAGTGTTGGTAAACAAGCAGATATTATCAGCGTGAATATGAATGTACTTGATAACATTAGTGAACTTAGTCAGGTTCAGTTTGTTATGAAGGGCGGTAAAGTGCTCAAACAGTAAGGGTTACTATGGGCGGTAAAATTAAAGAGACGTTATTTAATCATTTAATTGATGCAGAGCGACAGCTCCTTGAGCCAGAGGTACGTCAATCTGCTGAAGCGCTTGATGCATTACTTGATGATGATTTTATTGAAATAGCCGCTGATGGCACGTCATTTAATAAGTTCCAAGTTTTAACCCGCCTGCCAACTGAGGTGGTACCGCAGTTTTATAATCAACATTTTAAAGGCCGAATGCTTAGTGATGATATTGCACAGCTAAGCTATCAAGCAGCCTTTAGACGTTCAGCTCGCTCAGAGTTTAACTACTCAGTTCGTATGTCACTGTGGCGTTTTAATGGTAAACAATGGCAAATGGTGTTTCATCAAGGAACGCCTTGTGCTGTTTTTACAATTTCAATGGACGATGATTAAGCTTTAAAGAGTCCGTTATGCAAACCGATCCGGCGATCAGTCGCCTACTAATTTTAAGAAGCGCCGCAATCGCCGTGCAGTTTGTTGCTGTGATTGCAGTGTATTTTCTTTTTGAATACCAAATCCCCTTACTGCCTTTACTTGCTGTAATTTGTATTGAAGCAATCTTTCAGCTGTTAAGTATATTCGCTTACCGAAATGTCACGAAAGCAAGGCCAGCAGGTGTGTTAATGCAGTTGACAGCCGACTTATTGTTTTTAACTATTTTGCTCTCCTTAAGTGGTGGAGCAACAAATGCATTTGTTTCGTTATTACTGTTACCGATAATGATAGCGGCGGTGACTGTTAATGCGAAAGGGCTTGCTTACACAGCAGTGCTGGCAATCGCCGCTTATAGTTTTTTACTGATAAAAATGCCCGAACACACCATGCACCAAATGCAGATGACTCATCATTTTATTGGTATGTGGATTAACTTTGTTATCAGCGCCATCGTTATTGCCTTTGTAATTGGCACATTAAACAGCACGTTAAGAGCCAGAGAAGCTACTATTTCCCATACCCGCGAGCAACAATTAAGGCATGAGCAATTATTAACGCTTGATGGCGCTGCCGCACAAGTAACGCATCAACTTGCAACGCCGATAGCAAACTTACAGCTGTTATTTGAAGAGCTACAAGAGCAACAAGCTGATGACCCCATTGTGCACGAAATGGCCAAGCCATTAGCTCAGTGTAAAGAGCAACTTGCTCATTTTAGGTCACTTTCAAATGCACTAAGAACCGGTGAAACACAACAAGTGATTAGTGCTAAAACACTACAAAACACTATTCAAGATGCGATGACACTGCATTTTCCTGAGCAAAGCTTACAGTGGCTAAATGACGCCCCTGATTGTTCGATTTTAAGTGATGCCATGCTGTTACCGGCTATTTTAAACTTGTTGCAAAACGCCGTATCGGCAAATAACCATAATCAGCAACACAACATCGAAGCTAAATGGCAAATCGATGAGCAAACACTTTCATTGTCGTTACGTGATTTCGGTCAAGGATTTAGCGAGCAACAAATGGCATCATTAGGCGGTCAGCTCATGCCAAGTAGCGATGGAATGGGAATGGCAGTTATGCTTTCTAATGTAACCTTAGAGCGCTTAAATGGCTCATTAACACTAAGTAATCACCCACAGCAAGGCGCGATTGCGATGGTTAGTTTAAAAATTGTATGAAACTTTTAATTATTGAAGACGATGTTAACCTAGCCAGCACGCTTGCGAGGCGCTTTACAAAACAAGGCTTCACATGTTCACTTGCTCATAACGCTGAGCAAGCTTTACAAAAAACAACCACTTTTGAGGCAAGCCACTTTCTGGTAGATTTAAAACTTGGGGATGATAACGGCCTTGCGCTAATTAAACCTTTAAGAGAACAATTTCCTTCAGCTCGTATCGTATTGCTCACGGGGTTTGCCAGTATTGCCAGTGCAGTAGAAGCAATAAGATTAGGAGCAGATGACTACTTACCAAAGCCTGTCGATTTCAATTCATTATTAAAAACAATCTTGGGTGATGTTGAAGCTGGTGCCTCATCGGTAAACCCAGAGTCAAGCCAAATAATGTCGCCAGAGCGTCTTGAGTGGGAGCATATTCAACATGTATTGCATAGCAACAATGGTAATATCTCTGAAACTGCGCGCCAACTGAATATGCACAGAAGAACCCTACAACGTAAATTACAGAAAAAACCCGTACAACACTAAATTGATTGTTTATTAAACTGAAATAATTCTGTGGTTAATCCTAAAGTATGGTTTAGATATTAATAGGTACAAAACTCAGCCTTTTTGATTTGCTGCATCGCTGATCCTTAACTAAAGTCAAATTAAACCTGTTAGTTGTATGAGTCTGGCGTATGCATTTTTCAGAACTTAATTACTTCGCGATCTTTTTTGCTGCCCTTGCATCTTTCTTATTGGGCGCTGTGTGGTATTCACCTTGGCTTTTTAAACGTATTTGGATGGAAAGCTGTGGTTTAACTGAACTTGACCTACAGAGTATTAACCCAGTTATGGTGTTTGGCGGCAGCTTTGTTTTATGTTGTTTAATTGCATTTAGTTTATCGTTATTTATTGGCGCAAATGTCAATGTGGGAGTAGCTGTTGGCACAGGGTTTATTATTGGCTTGTGCTGGGTTAGCTGTGCTTTAGGGATTGGCTATATTTTTGAACAACGCCCATTAAAATTGTTCTTAGTTAATGCAAGTTATTCAATATTACAGTTTTCTGTTATCGGCTTAGTTTTGGGGCTCTGGCCCTAACATGTTAAGGTAAGGTTTTATTTTAGCAATGTAGTTGTAATGGCAAAACCAAACAAAAAAGCCCGACCAAAACAGTCGATATTTTTTGCTCACAATGTAAAACCCAATTATTTAAATACCGCAAAGGTGGAAAAGGAGCGTTGGTTAAATGTTTTGTTGAACGTATTAGCCAAGACTTTACCAATGAAACAGGTATCTGCCCTGACTGCCAACGTCAATTCGCCCGCGAAACAATGATCCGCGGTGCACCTGCTCTAAAAATTATCGGTGGTAAGGTAACGCATAAGTAGATTAGTATTTGCCACATTTTTGATGTTTAATTTAATGTTAGTTAAAGAGTATTAATACCATTTCTGTAAATTGGCTTTACTGGGAAACAAAATCAACAAGGAAAACATTAACTTGGTTAAACATGCATTTGCTGCTTTGCTTATGGTTTTTGGCGTTTTGCCCATTTTGACTTCATGTGGAGAGGTAGCTTCTCATACAAAAATAAACAACAATGAATATGTGTTCGTAAGAGCTATAAACCCAAGCGATAACCTATACAAATATGGCGCATTTAGACTTAAGCCTATAAAAAATGAAGCTAATGTCGTTAAATTCGATTGGATTACTGTAGAGTCCTCAAACAGCATATTGAAAATAGAAAGTGACACTACTCATTTAGGCAAATCATCCTTTTATGTGGCAAATGGTCTAAAGTTTGATGTTTTTTACCTTTCTTTATCTATTGCTGATCAAGCCTCTTGGTGGGTAAATGAAGTGCCTGCGGAGTTTAAAACCATGTATACCACTGAATTTTGTCAATCATCTTTTACAAAGCTAGAGCAGCTTAACCATGAAGATCTGAGTATTTGCTTTGAGTAAATATTAACTGTAATTAAGATACGGACATTTATCCTCGTTTATCCCTCATGCTCTGATACTATTGACCGGTTTGCTGTTTCAATGAATGAAAACAACCCTCCCCATGGATTGGGCCAGTTGTATGGGTATAAACACATGAACAAAATGGATTCACGCACGTGATAGCACTTTTATTTGATATTATTGGCATGACAGGCACATTCTTAGTGGTTGGTGCTTTCTTTTTATTACAACTGAATAAAGCATCGCCAACCGGTCTTGTGTATAACATGATGAACTTAACAGGTGCGATTCTGTTACTGATTAGTCTTTGTTATAACTTTAACCTTGCTAGTTTTGTTATCGAAATTTTCTGGATAGCGGCGTCACTTATTGGTTTATATAAGTACATCAAGGCAAAGCGTACTGCTAATGTTGAAACAGCTTAAATAAGCTTGGCTCAATAAAATTAAAACCCATTTTTAGCTGAAAGTGGGTTTTTTTGTATCTACTTCCGAGAAGTCTTCAACTAAAACTATAAAAACATTGCAAGCTTGCCAATCTTTTGTATTAATAGTGTAAACAAGGTGTTGCTTTTGCAGCATTGGCTATTAGTACAGGTATCTCGCAGCGTGAAGCTTTTAAGATGTTCAGCACTTTTTTCAATTGCAGTTGCCTCAACCATTCCAATGGTTGCAAATGCGACTGACGAGCAAGACTTATTCTCTTTAAGTTTTGAAGACTTGCTTAATGTGCAAGTCGATATTGCTAGTAAAACCAGCGAAACCTTGTCATCTGTTCCTTCAACCATGAGTGTATTTAGCCGTAAACAAATTCAAGCACTTGGTGTTGATAACGCTTATGAAGTAATGAATTTTGTGCCAGGTATGCAATCAACCCGTGGCGATTGGGTGGGTGCTGTGCCTAAAGATCATGCTCGGGGTGTATATCTTGATAGCGGTAATGTGCTGGTGATGATCAATGGTGAGCGTGTCAATGAATCATCATTTGGTAAAGCCTCTGTTTACATGCCTTATATTCCTATTGAAATCATTGAAAAAATAGAGTTTATTCGCGGTCCGGGCTCGGCGCTGTATGGCAGTAATGCGTTTTTAGGGGTGATGAATATTGTTACCTCTAAAGAGCGAAATACACTGCAACTTGTGGTTGGCAATAATGGTCGCTACGGGGCAACAGGGCAATTCAATACCTCTTTAAGTGATGATACCGCACTCTTTGCGAGTTTTTCGTATGATCAAAAAGACGGCGAAAGCTACCCGCAAGGAGTAAAAGATCCTCTTGAGGCGCTTTACCTAGAAGCAGGTGTTGATTACAAAAAGCTGCAATTACGTGCTCGTTACAACGAAACCTCTCTTGATGAATTTTTAAACCTTGCCGGCTATTCAACGCAAAATCAACACACCAGTGATAACACTTTTGTTGGTGTTAAATATAACTGGATTAATAACGATAAGTTAAAGCTAGATTCTAGTTACTCGTACACTAAACATAATATCTCAAGTGCTGGTTTAATCGCTGCGTTTGACGATATACCTGACTTTTTACTTGGTCCAGCTTGGCAAACGACCGATAGCAAATTTGAGACTGAACTGAGTTATCAATTTGAAAATCAATGGCAGCTTGCAGCGGGTATAGAATACGCAGAGGCTAAACAGGTCGAAGCTGGGGTGCGTACTAATTACTATGATGATGAGTCGATGTTAGTCATTATTGACCCCGCTTATTATCAGCAAGGTATTGTGACGGTGACGGACTTTCCTGAATTTGCATCACTTAAATATACATTCGAAACATATAGCGCCTACGGGCAGTTAAAAATACCTTATTCAGATGCACTTACTTTATTTGTAGGGGCACGATATGACGATGTGAAAGACATCGACAGTAAACTTTCGCCTCGCCTTGCAGGCGTTTATGTAATAAACCCAGAGCATACCGTTAAACTGCAATATGGCGAATCGTTCAGAACCCCGGTTACGAATGAGCTTTTTTCAAATGATGATGTCACCGTAGGTAACCCGTCACTTCGCTCTGAATCGGTAAAAACCACTGAGCTTGTTTGGCATTATCAAACTTCAGAGTTACAAGCTAATGCGGTGCTTTTTTATAATGAACTCAATGATTTTATAAATATTGAGCCAACGCAATCTAATGATGCCTTGTTTACTTTTACAAACTCATTTAATACTCAAAACAGTGGTATTGAGCTTGATGCTACTTGGCAATCGAGTAAAGAGTTCTCTGTAACAGGTACTTATACGCAATACTTTGAAGACCCAATTAATGCGAGCTTTAAGCGTTTTGCAAGCTTAGTGAGTAGTTATAATTTATCTGACAGCTGGCAAGTGAGTTTAAACCTACTATGGCGCGATAAAGTTGAGGTAAGTTCGGTAACGGGTGCTCACTTTAAACAGTCTGCCTATAGTTTATTGGGTGGCAGCTTAAAATGGCAGCTAAACGCTAACAGCCAACTAATGCTTAAAGCAGAAAACCTGTTAGGTAAAAAATATAATGTGTTTGATCCACGAATGGGCAATGGCGCTGTCGCTGGTACAACAGAAGATTTATCGTTACACTACCAGTTCAATTTCTAGTTGCGCTGCTCTCAAAGGTTTGAATGTCGTCATTAAGTAAAAAGTTAGTTATTGCAGGTGCAATGCTTTTATTGTTGCTTGTATTAGTTTTTTACGTCGGACGCGCTCACGACTATCAACAAGCAGAGCAACAAAGCCGTGTTCAAGCTACTCAGTTAAGTCATTATTTTTCAAGCGAATTAGCCCGATTTAAAACAATTCCGACCTTAGTGAGTGCCAATGATTTAGTTAAATCTTTTGTGGTTAAGCAAGGTATAGGCGAGCAAGCCGTTAATTATTATTTAGAAGATATTCAACGTGCCAGTGGTGCATCAGATGTCTATTTAATGGATTTAACAGGCTCGGTGGTGGCAAGTAGTAACTGGCAGGTTGATTACACCTTTTTGGGCAGTAATTTTGCTTTTCGGCCTTATTTTTATTTAGCCAAGCAAGGTGAAAAAGTAGCTTATTTTGCTTTAGGTATGCGCTCAAGTGAGCGGGGCATTTACTTTTCAGAGCCGGTTATTGATAAAGGTAAAGTTATTGCCGTTGTTACCTTAAAAGTGAATGCGAAAAAGTTTGAACAAGACCGACAGCTACTTAATGCATCAGACAGCACTCACTTTTATATCGCATTAGAAGATAGCGTTATTGTGATGTCAGACGTTGAGGATTGGCGATTAAAGTCACTTGAATTGCTTAACGACGAACAAATGGCTGCTTTGGTTAAGTCGCGCCGCTACTTGTCTCATAAACCGAGTTTACTTAATCATAATCATAAGTCTTTAAGTGAACAAACCGCACAGCAAAATATTCAGCTTAATGGCAAGCAAGCGCGCTTTATTAGCGCCTCCGAAACAATAGATATTATAAACGCCAAAGCCAGTGTGCTGGTGGATGTAACTAATGTGGAGCTTGCGCAAATACCTCGACTGCTTTGGTTTAGTGTGTTTTATGCTATTGCTGTTGTGCTTATTCATATGGCGATGGTGCGCTTTGCGGGCTACAAAAAGCTCTTGTTTTCAAGACATAGCCTTGAGCAAGAAGTAATTGAACGAACCCAAGCGCTCGAAAAAGCGCAAAAAGCACTGATCCAAACAGCTAAGCTTGCAACGATAGGTCAATTAAGTGCGGGCATTAACCATGAAATCAATCAGCCCTTAAGTGCCATGAACACTTATTTAGTAAGTGCAAAGAGGCTGCTTATTAAAGGCAATATTGAGCAAGCCAGCGAAAATTTAGTGCTGGTGCAATCCCTAATAGAGCGTGTTCACAAAATTGTCGCTCAGCTTAAGCATTTTAGTAAACCCGCACAAACCCAACTTAGGCAGCAAAGCTTAGCGAGCATGTTAAAAAATGCGTTAATGATCGCCAGCGCCCAGTTAAAGCAAGACGATATCGAGGTAAAAGCTGCTGATATTGATGCAAACATAACGGTGTGGGTCGACAGCGTTAAGTTTGAACAAGTATTGGTCAACGTGATCACCAATGCCAGCCAAGCTATGAGTGAATCTGAAAAGCGTGAATTGAGTTTCGACCTCGAACTATCCGACGACCGCGTTAAGCTATCAATTCTTGATACAGGCCCAGGTATTGATCAACATGCATTGGGTAACATCTTTGAGCCATTTTACAGTACTAAAACCAGCAACGGTTTGGGTTTAGGTTTATCTATTTCACGACAAATTATCGACTCATTTAACGGTCGATTATCGGCGCATAACCGCCCTGAAGGCGGCGCACAATTTATAATAACCTTACAAACAAATAAGGAACCATCATGAGTGTAGTTGCAGCGACCTGTAATCAGGTAATCGTTATTGATGACGAAGCGGTGATACGCGATTCATTAAAGCAACTCCTTGAGATTGAAGGTTATCAAGTTCAGTGTTTTAGTGAGCCAACTGCGGCACTTTCAAAATTAAGTCGTCGTTTTGAAGGGATCGTTTTAAGCGACATAAACATGCCAAAAATGGACGGTTTGGCATTTTTAGAACAAGTGAAAGCCTTTGATAGTGAACTACCGGTTATTTTTCTGACTGGCTTTGCTGATGTATCAGTTGCCGTTAAAGCCATGCAGCTTGGCGCTTATGATTTATTCGAAAAACCACTGACCGAGCAATTGTTAGACTGTATCGCGCGAGCTTCAGAAAAACGTGCCTTAGTGATGGAAAACCGAGCCTTAAAAATCGCAGTAGAAAAAACCTCTGCGCCCGGTGTGCGAATTTTAGGTGAAACTGAGCAAATGCAGCAAATGATGCATTTACTCAATGCAGTTATCGATACTCCCGCTGATGTTTTAATAGAAGGTGAAACTGGCACAGGTAAAGAATTAGTTGCCCGTTACTTACATGATCAAAGTAACAGATCAGCGGCTAATTTTGTTGCCATAAACTGCGGCGCAATCCCCGAACAGCTAATCGAAAGCGAACTCTTTGGTGCAGCCAGTGGTGCATACACAGGTGCTACGCAATCTCGCCAAGGTAAGTTTGAATTTGCTAAAGGCGGTACTGTCTTTTTAGATGAAATAGAGTCAACGCCTGCAAGTTTACAAGTAAAGTTATTAAGGGTGCTTGAAGAGCGTAAAGTAACGCCTGTAGGTGATAACCACGCCATTGATTTAGACGTGCGTATAGTTGCAGCTACAAAAGTAGACTTAATGACACTGGTCGAAGCGGGGGAGTTTAGAGCCGATTTATATTACCGCTTAAACTTAGTTAAAGTGAGTATTCCGGCATTACGAGACAGAAAGGCCGATATTCCACTGCTGTTTAAACATTTTAGCTCGATAGCAGCGACACGTTTTCATAAACCGCCTGCACCACTAAGTAGTGAAGCAAAGCAGCGACTTCTTGCCTACGATTGGCCGGGTAATGTGCGAGAGCTTAGAAATCAGGCTGAACGTGCGGTATTGCTAGGCTCTGATCTGGCCTTTGCCTCGTACAGTGATGCAAACAGTGACAACGAGCTTGCTCAAGACCTAAGCCTTGCCGAGAAAATTAGCTTTTATGAGCAGTCACTTATCGAAGAAGCGCTAGAACGAAACAACGGCAGCATAAAAGACACCATGGTCACATTACAAATTGCTCGTAAAACTCTTTACGACAAGATGACCAAGTACGGTATTAATCGCGAAATGTTCAAAGACTAAGCAACCCTTTCATTTAAAACTCTTCATAATGGGTGGAACTGGTGACAGCATATTTTTAAAAATGTGTGGATATCCACCCATAAAAAACAGCTTCTTTTACATCAATAAAGTTAATTCACTGTTATTTAGCAGCTTTTTTAAAATTAACTAAGTTGGCAACCAACTTGCCTTAATAGTTAGGAACAACAATTTGAACCTAATAAGGGGCGCATAATGACAACAATATTCACTCATACAAAAACACGCGTAGCGGCGGCTGTGATTTTAGCGAGCACAGCTGGCTCAGCAATGGCAGCAGACTACGCGGTATACGGTAAAGCAGAAGTTCAAATAGCAAACACAGATACAGGCGTTATGCGCTATGCAGATGAAGGTACGCAAATAGAAGCACCTTTTTCTCGTATTGGTATTAAAGGTAGCCACAAACTAACTGAGTCGCTTAAAGCAGTATTCAAATACGAAGTACAAGTAAAAGGCTTTGAACATGACGATACCAGCGAGCCATTTTCAGCTCGTAATACCTACTTAGGCCTTGCAGGTGATTTTGGTGAAGTGGTTGTCGGTCGTAACGACACTCGTTTTAAATACTCAGAAGGTAAAGTCGACGGTTTTAACGAAACCCAAGCAGATATTGCTCAGTTGATCCCAGGTCAAGACCGTATCGGCGATACCATTACCTACAGCTCAAAAACATACGGTGGCGCATCACTTGCGTTAACTTATGCACCTAAAGATGACAGTAGCAACGATGAAGATGGTTTTGCGGCAACGGTTATTTATGGTGACCGTGCATTAAAATCTAAAGACTATTATGTTGCTATCAGCCATGTTGATGCACTTAATAAGTTAACAGCGAGCCGTATTGTTGCAGCATGGAAACTTGATAACCTACAGTTAGCGGGTTTATTCCAGCGCAGCGAATCAACCGACGGTACGAAAGAAGGCAATGGCTATGCACTTAGCGCAAGCTATGCAATCGATAAATGGGTACCTAAGCTGCAATATGTTAAAGACGACTCAAAAATTCGCCATGCTGAAGAAGGTAAACAATGGACAGCAGGTGTTGACTATGTTTTTGATAAACAAACCACAGCATACTTATTCTATACTGATTTAGATTTAGAACTTGAATCAGACAACAGCGTTGCAATTGGCCTTAAATACAAGTTCTAAGGAGTCGGTATGTCATTAGTAAATCAAACAAAAGATGGCTCACAGCCACGCCCATTAATGAGCACAGTGATGTTACTACTGGGCCCATTAGTAATGTTATTAACGTGTTTAATTGATCCACCAGCGGGTATGAGTGTATCAGCACTACGTACCGCAGGCCTTGCATTTTGGATGGCTACTTGGTGGGTAAGCGAAGTTGTGCCAATTCCTGCTACTTCATTATTGCCACTGGTTATATCACCTCTTGCTGGCATTGCAGCAATCAAAGGGGTCGCATCACCTTATGCACACCCTTTGATCTTTTTATTCTTAGGCGGCTTTTTGATCTCAATCGCGATGGAGCGTTGGGGTTTACATAAGCGTATTGCACTTAATACCATGCTTCGTGCTGGTACTAAGCCAAGCCTACAAATTTTAGCCATGATGTTAGTAACGGCATTTTTATCAATGTGGATGTCAAATACAGCAACTGCTGTGATGATGTTACCAATTGCTATGTCGATTACTATGTTGGTTAAACAGTCTAACCCTGAAAATGATCAATTTGGTAAAGCGTTGTTATTATCAATCGCTTATGGTGCAAGTATCGGTGGTATTGCTACTTTAATTGGTACCCCACCTAATGCACTTATGGCTGCGTATTTATCAGACAGCTACAAAATTGATATTGGCTTTGCTGAGTGGATGAAAGTAGGTGTACCTCTTGCAACTGTTATGCTGGCTTTATGTTGGGTTTGGTTAACTAAGTTTGCTTATAAAGTAGATACCGATTGTGCCAAAGCAGCAAGTAAAGATACTAAGTCGTTATTCCTATCGCAGTTACAAGAGCTTGGTGCAATGCAGCGCGCTGAAAAAGGCGTAGCAGCCGTTTTCGTTTTAGCGGCAGTATGCTGGATCTTCAGACCTGTACTTGCCGACTTATCGGGCTTAAAAATCTCTGATACGGGTATTGCTATTGCTGCAGCATTATTATTGTTCGTGTTACCGGCAAACAAAGGTGATGGTGAGCGTATTCTTGATTGGGAAAGTGCCGCTAAAGTACCGTGGGGCGTGTTACTACTATTCGGTGGTGGTTTAACACTGGCTGCGCAAATTAAATCATCTGGTCTTGCTGAATACATTGCTCACATGATTGAAGGGGCGAGTGCAATTCCATTGGTGTTAAGTGTTCTAGCAGTGGCAACCTTAATTACTTTCTTAACTGAGATCACTAGTAACACAGCTACAGCGGCAGGTTTCTTACCACTATTAGGCCCAGTTGCTGAGTCAGTATTTGGTACACCGCTGGTATGGGTCATTCCAGCGGCTATTGCGTGTAGCTGTGCGTTTATGATGCCAGTTGCGACACCGCCTAATGCAATAGTGTTCGGCTCTGGGCAAATTCAAATGCGCGATATGATCCGCTCTGGCTTTGCACTGAACATAATTGCTATTGCGATGATCACTGTAGTTACTATGACTATTGCCGCAGTGGTATTTGGTTTTTAGTTAAGCCTTTAAGTTTTCAACCTATTCCAACCAATAACAGCGCTCACTATGAGCGCTGTTTTTACATTTATAAAGTTGCTCAGATAAATTTAGCTAGTTATAGTGGCTAAAATCGTTTATCAAGAGATGATGTTTTGACAGATATACACGCACAATTACAGAGTGAATTTATAAAACTCAACGATGCTTTTATGGCCGAGCCTTATTTAGCTATTGATCAGCGTATAAAGCTGTTAAAAACGATTAAATCCCGCCTAATTGAAAATGAGCAAGCCCTAGTTGCAGCAACAAGCAAAGACTTTGGTTACCGTACTGAGTTCGATACAGTACTGGGTGATTTACTGCCAACGGTAAAATCATTAACCGACATCATCAAGCGCTTACCCAAATGGTCAAGAAACGAATCACGCAGTGTGGGTATCAGTTTATGGCCTTCATCGGCACATATTCATTACCAACCTAAAGGGGTCGTGGGTGTTATTGCGCCATGGAATTACCCCATTCAATTAGCATTAGTACCGGCTCTTAGCGCATTATCGGCGGGTAATCGCGTGATGTTAAAACTAAGCGAATTTACCCCACATACTAATGCTGTTATTAAGCAGATAATGGACGGTGACGTTACTGAGCACTGTATTATTGTTGAAGGCGAAGCCGGCACCGCGGCGGCGTTTTGTGATTTACCTTTTGCTCATTTACTATTTACTGGCTCAACATCAGTAGGGCGTAAAGTGATGCAAGCGGCCAGTAAAAACCTCACCCCAGTGACCCTTGAGTTAGGCGGTAAATCACCGGTTGTGATTCTTGATGATGTGAATATCAAAGAGGCTGCAAAAACTCTGTTATTTGGCAAGTTAAACAACGCAGGGCAAATATGTGTCGCGCCTGATTATGTGTTTGTGCCCAAAAAGCTTGAGCATCAGTTAGTTCTGCAACTCAGTGAGCTTTATAAAAAGCACTTTAAACAAGGTGTTGAAGGTAAAAACCTCACCTCGATTGTCTCTGATAGGCAATATCAACGTTTAATTGCGACATTAAATGATGCAAAAGACAAAGGGGCTCAAGTGTTCGAGCCAATAGAAGGGCATCAAGTCGATGAACTTAAACATCGCATGGGTTTGCATATTTTAACGCAACTAAATGACGATATGCGGGTAATGCAAGATGAGATCTTTGGCCCTTTACTGCCAATTATGAGTTATGAATCACTGCAACAGGTGATTGACACCATCAATGCCGATTCATCACCTCTTGCCTTGTATATTTTGGGTCATGACAAAGACAAAATAAGTAAGTTAAGTTCATCAATCAGAAGTGGTACATTGGCAATTAACGATGTATTGATGCAAGTAACAGCCGATCAGTTACCATTTGGTGGTATTGGTGAGTCTGGGATGGGGCACTATCATGGTATTGAGGGCTTTAAAACCTTTAGCCATGCACGAAATACCCTGGTATCAGGTAAGTTTAATCCACGTACCAGCTTATTGTTAAAGCAAAATAAGTTGCTGATCAAATTATTAAAATGGATGTACTTGCGCCGTTAAGCGCAAGTACTATGCGTATTTACAGACGCCCGTCAGGTGCGTATAAACCAGCCTGAATTTTTGCATAAATCGCGTCTGCTTTTTCTTTTGCAGCTTCAATTTCTGCAGGCATCATATTGCGCTCATCAAGCTTACGGCTATGGCTTGCATCCATGTTGCCGTTGTATTCAGCAATGGTATTCCAAATGTATGATTTCTCGAGGTTCTTAGGAACACCTAAACCTTCGTAATACATCAATGCCATATTAAACTGAGCAAGAGTAAAGTTATTTGCTGCCGCTTTTTGATACCAGCTGAGCGCTGTACGGTAATCTTGGATTACCCCTTCACCAATGGCGTACATAACCCCTAAATTAAACTGAGCTGCCGGGTGATTTTTTTGTGATGCCATTTCATATAATGAAATTGCTTTTTCTTTATCAAGTTTTACACCTTTACCTTCTTGATAAAGTACACCTAATGCAAACATTGAATCAGCATGTACTTTTTTTACTGCCTTTTCGTACAACTCTGCTGCTTTACGGTAGTCGCGTTGCACACCAAAGCCACCTTCGTACATTTTAGCAAGCTCATACATTGCAGGGGCATAACCTCTGTCTGCAAGGTAATTAAATTCATGAAGCGCTTCTTCAAAACGACCTTCATTTGCCGCTAATTGGGCATCTTCAAGACTGGCATTTGCTAAAGGTGACAAGATTAACGTGCTAGCGAGCAATAGTGATTTAAAATTAGGCTTGATCATAGTCTGCCTCCAAATGTGTGTTAGGTATCAATAACAAAGCATTGAGCTATTGATAAAATGCATTGCCAAACAGCCACTGAGCAAAACATCACTTTTAGTTTAGACCCAACAGCTGCAAATGCCCAATTTATAGACAGCGGCAAGCTTTGCAATTAACAAGTAGGCTTAAGATACAGATTTTACAGAAAAATTAAAGAAATAAAAAAAGCCCGTAGCGGGCTTTTTCGTGTCATATCTACCGTCACCGATATGAGCAATGTAGCAAGTAAAGTGTAACGTTTTATGTCTATGTTTGGGTCGAGGAAACAGGTGACAATCAAGAGTTACGTCTTGAACTAACTTGGTTAAACAGCATCAAAGCCTTTAACAGTTTGATGTTGCTGTGAGAATAGTTTAGCTAACCAAGTTGTTGATAACGATTATTACTTAGGTTTAGCTGTTCGTCAATACTTAAATGATAATTAATTTCATTTAATTGCTATTGCTGAATATTTGTTCTCGGTGGTATGTTTACTTTGTTTTGAAACAGGATTTGAAAAAACTACAATGAAAAAGCTATCAAAGTATCTAATCGTATTTAGTTTGTTGTTCACCGTTGCTGGGTGTTCTCCTAGCTTCACTTACAATAACTTAGGCTGGTTATCAGGATTTTGGATTGATGACTATGTCGATCTCAACAGTGACCAAACTGATAAATTTAAGCATATCGTCAAAACCAGCCGCGATTGGCATCGAGAAACACAACTCCCTTTATACAAACGTGATCTTGAAAGCTTAAAGTCCATGTTAGATAAGCAAGTTGATCATAACGAGCTTAAAGCACACTTCGTACAAGCAAAGCAGCATTGGCAAACGCTGGTTGATAAAATCGAGCCTGAACTTATTGATTTAGCAAACTCTCTTTCATATGAACAGCGAGTTGAGTTTGTTGCTGCACTGCAAGAAAACATTAACGATGAGTACAAAGAACACGAAGAGAAATCGCCTGAGCAACATAAAAAAGAACGTTTAGAAGAAAACCTTGAAAACTATAAAGAGTGGTTCGGTACCAAGCTATCTGCACAGCAACAAACAATGATAGAGAACTCATCAAATACTCGAGTCAGTACATTTTTACTGTGGATGCAATACAAACAAAAGCGTTTAGATACATTAAAAACGCTGTTTATGCAAAAGCAAAAACCAGCAGATTTTAACCAACAACTTGCTGTTATTATTAATGATCGTTTTGCCTTTATGAGCGATGAGTTAGTTGCCGCCGATGATAAAAATCTCGATAACTACGTTAACTTACTATTGGAGCTAAAGCCTACGCTAACCGAAAAACAACGTCGTAACATTCACGATGAGTTTGATGAGTTAATTGAAGAGGTCAGTGACTTGATTAATGATTAGCTGCTAGGTGCTCGCTGTATTTGGACGCGCTGTAAAATCGCTTCCTGTTAGCATCTTGTACCTCATAGCACATTTTATGATTTGAAAATCAAAATTAAAAAGTATTAGTTTTTCTGGTGTTTATGTAAACGTTTGCATTTTTATGCAAGTTTGCTTAATAATTTGTTCCTATAATTCTTGTTTCGCGTTAAAATTAGGCAACTTAAACAATAACGAGAAACCTGATGGATATTGGGGCGCTAAGAGGCACTCAAGCATTACGAAATAACGTTCTTAAATGGATGGGCTTTTGTCTTGGTGTACTTGCAGGAATATTCGCTGGTTTTAATCTTTTTATTAATGACTTTTTTGTTCTTGGGGCATTAGAAGTCGTTTTTGCATCGTTTTGTTTTTATATCTTTTTTTATACTCGAAAACGCAATGGTCATCTTTGGCAATCACTCACATTGTGCGTTTTCTTATCGCTACTCATCACGTTAGGCACGTATCTCAGCGACATTAAAAGTTTGTTGTTTATTTGGACTTGCTCACTACCGGTCTTGTTTTATCTGTTATTAGGTAAACAATACGGCAAAGTTTTGTCGCTGATAGTGGCTGTGCTACAAGGTGTTATTCTATTAACCAAGCCAAGTCTTGAACCTCTCAATAGTGTTAACTTTTTACTTAATTTTTCGTTTACCTACATCAGTATATGGGCGGTGTCTCATACTTTTGAGAATAGTCGTGCACAATACGGTAAGCGGCTCGAAAACTTAGCCTTACTTGATCCTTTAACCGGGGCAGGTAACCGCTTAGCGATGACCCATTATTTTGAAGTTGAGCTAAAAAACAAAAATGGTTTGTTTATTTTAATGCTAGACCTTGATTACTTTAAGAATATTAATGATCAATACGGCCACGATGTGGGCGACCGCATTTTAATTGAAGTAACCAGTTTCTTCAGGCAGCGCATTAACAGAGGCTATGTTTTTCGTATTGGTGGTGAGGAGTTTGCTATCTTCTTACCTGACAGCGACCCGCAAAGTGCCTATGAATTTGCAGATATGCTGCGCGAGCACTTAGCAACAACCATCCACAACATAGACGAGCAAGCTATTAATTTGACTATTAGTATTGGTGTGGCTTGCTACATGCCAAATCAAACCCTAAAAAACTTTATTAAGCGTGCTGACGATGCACTATACCAAGCAAAACAGCAAGGCCGAAATAGAGTGGTAACGGCTTATGAATTAAGCAAACAAAATAAAGCGAGTTAGTGGCTATTCAAGCTTAGCAAGTTAGCCTTTGTACATAGTGTCAAAGTCAGGGATGTTTGCTTCCCACACTGGAATATCTTTGCCTATGTATTCACGCATAGCATCAAAGAATAAACGTGTTCTTACTGGTAAGTCTCTGTGTGGGTAAACTGCATACACCGCACTGTAATCGAGTAATTCCATATCGGTTAAAATAGGTACGAGATCGCCACGTTTAACTTCATCATCAAGAATAAAAGCCGGTGCTAGCACATAAGCATTGCCTGAGATAGCCTTCATCAAAAGTACTTCGGCATCGTTCGCACGAAAGACGCTTTTGATATTTTGTTCAATAATATCGCCATCGGCATTACGATAACGAATACCGCCAATGCGTTTACTTGGGCTTGAATAGCTAGCAGCAGGTAATTCTTTTAAGTCTTCAACATGTTTAGGCATACCGTATGTTTCGATGAACTCAGGTGAGGCTAAAAGTAACATACGGTTGCGGGCGATTTTACGAGCAATGAATGACGAGTCTTTTGGTTCGCCAACACGAAACGCTAAATCATAGCCCTCTGATACTAAATCAATCAGTCTGTCGTCTAAACGAAGCTCTACTTCAACTTGCGGAAAACGTTTTTGAAAGTCATTAATTACAGGCTGAATATAACGCTTACCGATAATACTTGATGAAGTAATTTTTAAAGTACCACGGGGTTCTTGGTGGTAATTCTCTGCAAGTCTTACGGTATCAGATAACAAATCTCTCAGTTCAGCTGCTTTTTTTACCATTTCAGCGCCAGCGGCAGTCAACGAAAAAGAGCGCGTGGTTCGATTAAGTAAACGCACTCCTAATTCATCTTCAAGACGGCTAATTTGTTTTGAAATGACAGAACGGTCTATATTTCTAGACTCTGCGGCCTTGGCAAATGAGCCTCGTTCAATCACTTCAAGCAACATTAATAAGCGGCTGGTGGTATCCATAGCAGTTCCTTAAACTTTATTGGTGCCATTCTGGCATTAATGAATTTAAAAATCTATCATTTTTATCCGCTAATTAGTTCCGTAACATTGTCTCCAATCTATCAACAGGAGAGTCGTGATGAACAAATCTATTCTTGCAGTGGCAGTGACCATTGCGAGCTTAACGCTTGCAGGATGTGGCACAGAAGCCAATCAAGCAGCGCAGCAACAGCAATTACAACCAATCGATGTAGCACAAGTGCTTGTTAAGCCGGTACAAAATTGGCACACCTATACAACGCGTTTAGAGGCTCCACAAGAAGTTGCGCTTATGCCGCGAGTTTCGGGTGTTATCGATAAAATTAACTTTAAAGAAGGTGACAGCGTTAAAGAAGGTGATTTGCTTTTCACCCTTGATGCTCGTCCATTTGCTGCCGTAGTAGATAGCTTAAAGGCACAAATCGAAAGTGCTAAGGCAGCACTTGAGCAAGCTAAAAGTGAAGCAAAACGCGCAGATCGCTTAACAGAGCGAAAAGCGATTTCAACGGAGCAAGCTGAGTCTCGTAAATCAACACTAAGACAACGCGAAGCACAATTGCTAGCACTACAAGCTGAGCTTACTGCCGCTGAGCTTGATTTAGCATTTACGCAAGTGCGTTCGCCAATTGATGGCGTTGTATCTCGCGCGAATATCACCAAAGGTAACAATGTTCTTGCAGGTCAAAGCGTATTAACAAGCATTGTTTCAAACCAGCAAATGTATGCTTATTTTGATATTGATGAGCGTACGTGGAATCGGTCATTTGCTGATGTGACAGCGCAAAGTGAACAAGCGGTTGTGATGCAAAAAGTGGGTCAAACCAGCTTTAACTACAATGGCAAAATCAACTTCATTGATAACCAAATCAACGAAACTACCGGCACTCTTCGTGTACGTGCAGTGTTTGAAAACGATGAACAACAATTACGTGCAGGTTCATTTGCTCGTATCAAACTTGCTGCCAATAAAGTGAGCGAAAAAGTCATCGTGCCAGAACGTGCAATTGGTACTGATTTAAAGAATCGCTTTGTACTTACCGTAGGTGAAGGCAATGTTCTTGAATATAAATTAGTGACTGTGGGTGAGCGTTACGGAAGCTTACGAGCGATTACGTCAGGTCTAAACGAAAATGATGTGATTGCTGTTAATGGCCCGGCGCGTGTTGGTCCTGGTATGCCTATTTCACCAAACACAGTCACTATTAATAGCGATGGAATTGCATTCACTCTTTCAAATAATCACTCAGATTTGGTTGCTAAACAGTAGGTCAAAATGAAATTTTCACACTTTTTTATCCAGCGACCCATCTTTGCAGCGATGCTGTCGCTTATCTTTCTCATCGCAGGGGCAATCTCGTTATTTCAATTGCCAGTGAGTGAGTACCCAGAGGTAGTGCCTCCAACTGTTGTTGTGACGGCAAGTTACCCGGGTGCAAACCCAACGGTAATTGCTGAAACAGTGGCGACGCCGCTTGAGCAAGAAATCAATGGTACTGAAAACATGTTGTATATGTTTTCGCAAGCAACCAGTGATGGTCGCATGACGTTGACGGTAACCTTTGCATTAGGCACTGATTTAGACCGTGCACAAGTTCAAGTGCAAAACCGTGTAAATAGTGCACTACCACGCTTACCGCAAGAAGTTCAGCGTTTAGGTGTTGTAGCTGAAAAATCATCACCAGATTTAACCATGGTGGTGCATTTATATTCACCTGAAAAAACGCATGATACAACTTACTTAGCGAACTATGCTGATTTGTATATCAAAGACCAAATTGCACGTCTTCCAGGTGTGGGTGATGTTCGTATGTTTGGTGGTGGTCAGTACTCAATGCGTGTTTGGCTTAACCCAGATGCACTCTCTGCACGTGACTTAACAGCCATGGACGTAGTAAATGCATTACGCGCGCAGAACCAACAAGTAGCTGCGGGTAGTTTAGGTGCACAACCAACTTCGAAAAGTAATCAATTTCAAATTCTGATGAATGTAAAAGGGCGCTTAAGCTCAAAAGAAGAATTTGAAAATGTGATCATCAAGGTAGGTGAGCAAGGTCAGCTTACACGTTTAAGTGATGTTGCACGCCTTGAATTAGGCCAAGACACTTATGCACTAAGAGCGATGTTAGATGGTCAACCAGCCCTTGCTATGCCGGTATTCCAGCGCCCGGGGTCAAATGCGATAGAGCTTTCTGATCAAGTGCGTGAAACCATGAAAGGTTTATCAAAAGACTTTCCGGCTGGTGTTGAATACGACATTGTTTATGACCCAACTGTATTCGTACGCGGCTCAATTGATGCTGTTATTAAAACGCTACTAGAGGCAATCGCGTTAGTGGTTATTGTTGTAGTGGTGTTCTTACAAACATGGCGTGCATCGGTTATCCCGCTTATTGCGGTACCGGTTTCTTTGATTGGTACGTTTGCGGTAATGCAATGGCTTGGTGTGTCAATTAATACCTTATCGTTATTCGGCTTGGTACTTGCCATTGGTATTGTTGTTGATGATGCCATTGTTGTAGTTGAAAACGTTGAGCGTAATATCGAGCAGGGCTTATCACCCCTCGAAGCAACCCGTGTTGCGATGACCGAAGTAACAGGCCCAATTATTGCCATTGCACTCGTACTGTGTGCGGTATTTATTCCTACAGCTTTCATTACAGGTTTATCTGGTCAATTTTATAAGCAATTTGCATTAACCATTACTATTTCAACGGTTATCTCAGCGTTTAACTCGTTAACACTATCGCCTGCGTTATCGGCGCTGTTACTAAAAGGCCATGATGCAAAACCAGATCGCTTAACTAAGTTATTAAACCGCGTATTCGGTAACTGGCTGTTTAAACCTTTTAACCGTTTATTTGATAAAGGCGCTAATGGCTACGAAAAGCTGGTACAAAAGCTAATTCGTATGAGTGTAATTGTATTAGTTGCGTATGTTGCGCTTGTTGGTGGCACAGTTAAATTGTTTGATGCAGTACCAGGTGGTTTTATCCCACAGCAAGATAAGCAATATTTAGTGGCTGTAGCACAGTTGCCTGATGCGGCAAGCTTAGACAGAACTCAAGAAGTCGTGCAAGAAATGGAACAAATTGCATTACAAGTACCGGGTGTTGCAAACACAGTGTCGTTTCCTGGTTTATCGGTGAATGGTTTCACAAATAGCCCAAATAGCGGCATTATGTTTACTCCACTTGCACCTTTTGAAGAGCGCCAAGATCCGAGTATGTCAGCAATGGCAATTGCGGCTCAGTTAAATCAAAGGTTTGCGACTATTGATGAAGCGTTTGTTGCGGTATTCCCGCCACCGCCAATTCAAGGTTTAGGGACAACAGGTGGCTTTAAACTACAAATTGAAGACCGTGCTAACAAAGGCTTTGAGGCACTCTTTAATAGCTTACAAGCAACCATTGCTAAAGCGCAGAAAGACCCTGCATTAATGGGCCTATACTCAACCTTTAGAATTCAAGTTCCACAAATGGATATCGACATTGATCGTGAGCAAGCGCTTATTCAAGGTATTCCACTTGATGAAGTATTTAATGCCTTACAAGTGTACTTAGGTTCTGTGTACGTCAATGACTTTAACTTGTTTGGTCGTACTTATCAGGTTAATGCACAAGCTGATGCCGATTACCGTCAAGATCCAGATCAAATCTTGAATCTTAAGGTACGTAACCGTATGGGTGAGATGGTGCCATTAGGCTCTGTATTAACTGTCACGCCTACAACAGGCCCAGATCGTGTAATGCACTATAACGGTTATCCAACAGCTGAATTAAATGGTAGCCCTGCGCCAGGTTATAGCTCAGACCAAGCACAGCATGCGATTGAAGTAATCCTTGCCGATACATTACCAAATGGTATCGAGTTTGAATGGACAGAAGTAACGTATCAGCAAATATTAGCAGGTAATACCATGGTGTATGTTTTCCCACTGGTTGTATTACTTGTGTTCATGGTACTTGCTGCGCAATACGAGAGCTTAAGATTACCACTGGCTATTATTTTGATTGTGCCTATGACGATTTTCTCGGCCTTGTTAGGTGTGTGGCTTGTTGGTGATGACAACAACATCTTCACGCAAATTGCATTAATCGTACTGGTTGCACTGGCAAGCAAAAACGCCATCTTGATGGTTGAATTTGCACGAGATCAGCATAAAACGGGGCTGTCTCACCTTGAAGCCATTATTAAAGCGTGTCGCTTAAGACTTCGTCCAATTTTAATGACGTCAATTGCCTTTACAGCAGGTGTTGTTCCCCTTGTTTTAGCAACTGGTGCAGGTGCAGAGATGCGTCATGCCATGGGTAACGCAGTATTCTCAGGCATGATTGGTGTAACCGTGTTTGGCTTATTGTTCACCCCGGTGTTTTATATGTTAGTAACTAAAAAATCGCAGAAGGAGCAACATGATGCATAAGCCTCTTCAAGCAATCTTTAAACACGGCAAACTAGTTAGTGCAATGCTGTTAGCCGGAGCACTGGCAGGCTGCGCACAAAGCGTCGATATGCAAGAGCAGCAAGTGAGCCTGACACAATTTGTTAGCGATACACAAATTGGTGAACAAAACGAAGGTGCGAGCGAAAATAATTGGTGGCGCCGTTTAGATTCGCCGCAGTTAAACAATTTAGTGACTGATGCATTAGCAATGAATCACGACCTAAAAACCAGTCAACTTCAACTTGATGCAGCCATTGCCCGTTTAGGTGCAGCCCGCGCGGATTATTATCCGCAGGGCAGCCTAAGCGTAGGCGCAGAGCGCAGCAGCTTAGATGGTGTTATTACGCGCCAATCAAACGCTGGTGTTAATGTTAATTGGCAGCTTGATTTGTTTGGCCGTATTACCGCGCTGGTGGATGCAGCTAATGCAGGTGCATTAAACCAAGCAGAGCAGCTAAGAGCATTACAGGTTGAAGTGGTTTCAGCTGTGGTACAGGGCTATGTGAGCTATCAAGGTAATGTACAAAAGCAAGCTATCATTGAGATGCAAATCGAGGCGCTCGAGCAAAGTATAGATGTGCTCAAAGCGCGAGTAGAAGAGGGGGTTGCGAATGAGCTTGATCTTAACCGTACTCTTGCGCAGTTAAAACAGCAACAAGCGCTTATTCCTGAGCTTAGTTACTTGCAATATCGTGACCTCGCAACCCTTGCGGTGCTAACTGGTCGACTTGCAAGCGACATAACTTTGATAGAAGAGCCTGAGTTACTCAGCCACGAATTTAGCGTGTCGTTTACTAAAGCAAGTGAAGCAATGGCTCTCAGACCAGATATTACCAGTGCTTTGTATCAGTTTAGTCAGGCTTATTCGCTAAGTGTTGCCGCCTCAAAAGCATTACTGCCAGATATTAGTCTGGCAGGGTTTGCAGGTGTGGTGAGCTTAACCAGTAATGGCTTAGAAGATACCGTGCAACAATGGCAAGTAACGCCAAAAGTTGAATGGTCATTACTCAGCTATCCTGCATTATTAGCGCAGCGTGATGCACAGCAGTTTTTAAGTGAAGCCGCTTACAGTGACTATCAAAGTAAAGTATTAAAAGCCATTAGCGATAGTGAACTTACTTTACAAAGACTAGTCAAACAGCAGCAACAGTTAAGTTATGCTGATCAGCGTTTTAATTATGCGAATAAAGCATTTGGTCAAGCTCAAGCAATGTATCAAGAAGGACAAATTCCTTACTTAGAGTTGTTAGATGCGAGACAGGATGTTTTAATAGCGCAAGAGAACGCTGTTGATTCAACAATTGCTTCGTTACAGGCCAAAGTAAGTGCTTATCAAGCGTTTAATGGTCGCTGGAGCTTTGAACTAAACAACCTTTAACCCAGAGTATTCAATGTCACATATTCAACAAACTACAGAACTTCCGTCAACAATGCGCGCGCTGGCACTGCTTGAGCCAAATGACGCGATTGCGTTATCTGAGCTTTCTGTGCCAGTACCGAGCCCTGAAGGCAATGAGCTCTTGATTAAAGTTGAATATGTGGGTTTAAATCATGGTGATGCCAACTTTGCAAAACAAGGTTTTTGTAAATGGCATTACCCTCATGTATTAGGCCATGATGCTGTTGGTGTGGTTGTTCAGGCAAATAAAGGTGTATTCCCAGGTGTGGGTGCACGTGTCGTATGGCACGCCAGTCTTGGTGACCAAGGTGTGTTATCTGAATACACAACGGTACCAAACTATGCAGTATCGGTTGTACCAGATAACGTTTCACCGGCAGACGCTGCAACCTTACCTTGTTCAGGTATGACGGCATTAATTGCTCTTGATAAGTTGCAGCTAAGCGAAGGGGATTCACTGTTTATTGATGCAGGTGCAGGCGGCGTTGGCCAATTCGCTATTCAATTTGCCAAGCAACGTGGTGCAACCGTGTTTACCACTGCCAGCAAACACAATCATAAGTTACTTAAGCAATTAGGTGCTGATGTGGTATTTGATTACAAAGACCCAAAACTTGAAGATAAAATTCGCCGTGAATTAGGTCCGCAAGGCTTTGATGCAGTGCTTGATTGTATTGGTGGCGATACCACTATTCGTAACGTTGAGCTAATGCGCTTTTGTGGCCGTATTGCTTGTTTAAATGAATTACCTAAGTTTGAACAAGAACTGATGTTTAGACGCGCACCAAATATTGGCATTGTATCGTTAGGCGGAGCGTGGCTTGCAAATAGCTTATGTGCGCAGCAAAAGCTGAGTTTTATGGGAAATTTATTACTCGATAATGCAGCCCGTGGTGAGATCAAACTACCACAAATCCATGCTGTTGATTTTACCGCCGAGGCTGTTTCAACTGCTTTAAATAAACAACTTGCTGGTGGTTTTACCGGAAAACAAGTTGTGCAGGTAAGCGGTTAATCTTGCAAACTCACTGCCCAGTCATCTTATTTGATGGTCAGTGCAATCTGTGCCATTTTTGTGTTCAGTTTATTGTTCGCTTTGATAAGCAAATAACCTTTAAGTTATGCCCCATGCAAAGCCATAAAGGTGAGCGTTTACTAAAGGCGTATCAAGTTGACGATCCACTATCCTCAATGGTAGTCATTGATAATAACCAGCTATACAAACAAAGTGACGCTGTGTTATTTATCGCAACTCAATTAGGTTTTCCATTCTCTTTGGCTAAGGTGTTCAAGCTACTGCCAAAATGCATTCGCGATCGTATGTATGATTGGCTTGGCCGTCATCGTTATCGTTTTTTTGGCAAACGGACACAGTGTAAGTTACTGACCGAAAGACAAAAGCAGCATTTTTTATAAACATTTAAAGCAAAGCTTGCTATTCTCGTTATTGGGAACAAATAACAATAATAAGAATATGAACATTCTCTTTCTAATCCTAAGCTCGGTTTACATTACTTTACTGCTCTTTATACCATCATTAACTCAGCCTATTATGGCGCTATTTAAAACATTACCAATCGGCCTGTTGGTTGTGATGGTGTTAAAAGCACGTAGGCAGTTACAAAATCGCATTTTTATTACTTTATTATTCGCTCTTAGTTTTTCAGCACTAGGTGATGTGTTGCTAGCCCTTGATACGGGGCAACTCTTTATAGGTGGTTTAGCGGCATTTTTTGTCAGCCACGCTTTTTATATCATTACCATGTTGCCAATTAAAAACTGGCGACTAGACGTTGTACTTCTTTATCTATTTTTAGCCATCATCGTTTTTTGCTTATTCTATCCAAACTTAAATGACCTGCTCATCCCTGTGCTTTTCTATATGTTGGTACTTACCATAATGGCAAGCCTTACTTGGATGACGGATAAGTCGAACGGATTTTTAGTGTTAGGTGGAGCTGTGTTTGTTATATCAGACTCTATTCTTGGCCTTAATCGTTTTTATTTAGAAATAGCGCATGCAGATATCGCAATAATGTGTAGTTATTATTTAGCGCAATTTTGTTTGGTGACAGGATTTTTGCAGGCAACAAGTAAACATAAATAGCCTTAGTAGCTCAGTGGTGATTGCCGTGATAAAATATTCGCGTTTTAATTTTCGAGATTTTCCATGGCAAATACAGCGCACGCACTGCACATTCTTGTTAAGCACAAAGAACAAGCTGAAGACATCATCAAGCAACTTAAAAAGGGTGCTAAGTTTCAGACCCTAGCTAAAAAACATTCAACCTGCCCGTCGGGTAAAAAAGGCGGCGACTTGGGCGAATTCAGACGCGGTCAAATGGTGCCACAGTTTGACAAAGTAGCATTCAGCGGCGAAATCTTAGAGCCACATTTAGTGAAAACGCGCTTTGGTTGGCATGTAATTAAAGTGCTGTACCGAACTTAATTCCTAATAAGAATGCCTCCTGATGTGAGGCATACTAATTTATATTCAATTTTTAGGCATTACTTTATAGTAATTGAACTTTCATTTTCTGGAACTAGTTATAAAGTAAACTTTTTTAATATTTAAGTTTACATTTTTTTTTGGTCAGACTTCTTTAAATACACCACTAAATAGTGTTTTTGGGTTAACAGTGACTAACGTTAAATCGTTGGTAGAGATAAATCCATACCTACAATGTTGTGTATTTTAAACCACTAGAGTGTGGCTTATGAAGTTTTATGTAATTGGATATACCTCTAGCACGATAGTGATCATTAAATGGAGGTATATTATGAATACTCAATCAAGTTTAAAACTAGCCGTTTTGGCTGCGATTACTTTACTCGTTACTCAATTACATGCAGAACCATCTGGAAAAGGCAATGGAGAAACACCAAATGGTGTTCCTTTTAAGCATCTTCAAGAGCAAATAGATCAAAATAAAGCTGACTTAGACGCCTTAGCAGCAAGCACAGGCGCATCTATTGCTAGCATTGAAGCTGATGTAATGCTCATTCAACAAGATATCAGTGATTTATCTGCGCGTATAACAGCGAATGAAAATGATATTGCGGTTTTACAAAGTGATGTTGATGCGAATGCTTCACAAATATCAGCTTTAGAAGCAGAAACTGCAGCTCTTCAATCTGACTTAGATAACTTAGAAGCAAGCTTAGCATCTAAACAAGATGTCTTAGATGGCTCTTGCCCTGTTAATTCATCGCTTAGGGTGATTTATCCTGACGGAAGCTTTATTTGCGAAGTAGATACGAGCGATACGTACCAAAGCATACTGGTTAGAGTGGGCGGATATGTGCCAGTTAGCTCGTCTTATAGTGTGATGAGGCGAGCGGTTTCAGGTAACTGCCCTTCAGGTTATTTTGCAGTGAGTGGTGGTCCTGAATTAAGGCTTTTAGGTACGGGACGTAATGTTAATATTTCAAGCAGTAAGGTGTTATCAACATCAAGTTGGGAAGTCAATTTTTCAAGGGCTTATGGTAATGGTTTTAACTATGTACGTGTTAAAGCAATGTGTTTAAGAAGGTTTAATTAATCCATAGTTAACATAATAAACAGTTTAATAGGATTATAAAAAAGCGTCAATTGACGCTTTTTTTCACCCAAACGAGTTAGTTTATCTGTGGCTGCACATCTAAGCCATAGCCAAACATTACAGCTAATACCAATACAACCGATGCTGCGACCATTAGTTTGATCAGTAGTGGTAAACAGAATCTAAACCAATGGCCGTAAGGCACACCTGCCATCCCTAAAATACCCATAAGTACGGCATTGGTAGGGATGATCATATTTGAAAAGCCATCACCAAATTGATAAGCAAGCACGGCGACTTGCCTTGGTACACCCACTAAATCACCTAGTGGCGCCATTAGTGGCATGGTGACATAAGCTTGCCCTGAACCAGAAGGAATAAAGGTATTAAGCAGGGTTTGAATAACCAGCATGCCAATTGCTGATATTTCTGCTGATACATAAGAAAGCGGTAACGACATGCCATGTACAAGGCTATGCAGGATTTGGCCGTCTTCTAAAATAAGTGCAATACCACGTGCAACACCAATTAACACTGCAGTAGTAACAAGATCAGACACGCCCTCTATAAATTTGTTAGCTGCTTCATCAGCAGACAGTTTGCCTAAGATGGCTACAACTACACCCCAAGCAATAAAAACACCACCTAGCTCGTATAAGTACCAGCCCTTTGTTGCGATACCCCATACTGCAATTGCAAGGGTAATAATAAAGCTGCCTAAAACTAGTTTATGGCGCAGGGCAAGTGCTGGGTAACTTGTTGCTGTTTGATTTTCCAGTGGGCAAGGCACGCCAATCATCATCGATTTAGACGGATCGTTCGCTACCTTTTTGGTGTATTGCCAAACATGATGAAAACCAATGAGCACAAATGGAATAAATATAGCTAAACGTAACCATAGGCCAGAGTAAACAGGAATACCTGCAATTTGTTGTGCGATTAATACCGTAAATGGGTTAAACGCCGAAACACCATAACCAATACCATAACCTGCGACTATCATACCTACGGCAGTCATTGCATCTAGGCGCATTGCCTTACAAAGCGCGACGAGAATAATAACAAAAGGAATATATTCGCCGGCGGTACCAATACTGCTTGATGCTAAGGCAAAGCAAAACACCACCATAAAGATTAATCGTTGCGGTTTTTTACCGTGTCGCTCTAAAAGTCTACCAATGAGAGCATCAACAGTGCCTGTGGCACGTGCAACAGCTAATACGCCGCCAACAATTAACACAAAGAAAATAACATCTTGAGCTGCAGCAAATGCGCGAGGTATGGCTTGTAATAAATCCCATGGGGTTAAGTAATGGCGCTCAGCAACCGTTTGATAGGTGCCCGCAACAACCATTTCTCGACCTGATTCACTCAATGTAGTAGTGAAAAAACCTTGTGGTACTAACCAGGTAGCTATAAGCGCAACAACCATCATGCCCAGCAGCAGTATCAGGGTATGTGGAACTTTAAAACGTAAACCCATTTATTCTCCGTAATTATGTTAGGTTAAATTCTTGAAATCATAACATGATAAAAGCTGATAGGTTGTCTCTAAAATGTCCACACTGTTAATGATTGTAATAATTCAGATACAAAAAAGGCCAGAAAACTGGCCTTATAAAGTTAATTTGAATTTTATTTAGCTAAACCAAATGGGTCATCAATGCTATGAGCAGGCTCGGTAAACCAGCGCGGACCTTCGTCTGTCATATAAAAGTGATCTTCTAAGCGAATACCAAACTCATCCGGTATAACTAGCATGGGTTCGTTACTAAAACACATACCTGTTGCGAGTGGGGTAGGGTTACCACCAACTAGGTATGGCCATTCATGAATATCTAAACCAATGCCATGGCCTGTTCTGTGTGGACAGCCTGGTGTTTGATACTCTGGACCCATGCCATTTTCGGCGAGGTACTGCCTTGCAGCATCGTCTACTTTGCCACATGGCTCACCATTTTTTGCGGCAGCAAAAGCAGCAAGTTGGGCATTTTTCTCGTGTTGCCAAAACATACGTTGGCGATCGGTTGCTTCACCAAATACATAAGTACGGGTAATGTCAGAGAGGTAATCATGTACTTTACAGCCAGTATCAATCAGTACCACATCACCTTTTTTAAGGGTTTGCGGGTTTTTAACGCCATGTGGGAAAGACGACGCAACACCAAATAACACAATACAAAAATAGTTACCAGGTGCGCCGACTTTTTGGTGCGCTTTTTTAATAAAGGCTTCAACCTCAGTGGTGGTGATACCTTCATAAAGCATACTTGCCGTTGCTTTGTGTACTTCTAGGGTCATGTCCATAGCACGTTGCATTAAGGCAAGTTCATTAGCTGACTTATGCATGCGGCAGTGAGCTGTTACGCACTGTGCGTTAACAATATTGTAATTGCCGTTCGCTTTATTAATGCCGTCGTAGATGAAAAACTGTGCGCTTTCATCAATACCAAGGGTACCATTTTTGCTAATGCCCATTTCTGTCAGAACATCTACACACAGTTGATAAGGGTTTTCGTGTTCTTGCCAGCCACGAATTGGGCCATCAATCACCATAAAATCGTTTAAGCTGCCGATTTCAAAAAATGGTGCTATGTATTGCACATCACCTTTAGCAGGTAAAATAGCGCCAACTAAACGCTCACTTGCGTACCAACGCATACCTGTAAAGTAGGCTAGGTTAGTGCCTGCATTTAAGTATATTGCATCAATATTGTTTGCTTGCATATACGCTTGTGCCTTTGCGATACGCGCATGAAATTCGTCATTTTGAATAGGGGTTAAATCTGTTGTCATATCTGACAAAGAGTCAAGCGCCTGCTCTGGCGTTTGTGTGCCAATACCGTATGTTGTCATTGTGTACTCCTTGGTTTTTTGTGCATTGTGGCTTGAGTAAACAGCTGATGCAAACTCACTGCGACTAATCGCATAATATTCGTATTTATGGACATAACTGTTAGCATGCGCAAAAAATAAGGAGCGACAATGCAAGTTAATTACTTAAAAAGACAAGCTGAATTTAAAGCCTTGCTAGAGCAACAAGGTTACAGCGCCATGTTAGTACTTGGTCATGAAAATATTCGTTACTTAAGTGGTTTTAGTGGAAATGCTGCTTATGCATTAATTACTCAAAATGCGTGTGTGTTGATCACTGATTACCGTTACCATCAACGTGCAATTGCTGAAACAACAGGATTTGAAGTTGTTTGTCGAGACAGAGACAACGAAACCCTTGGCCATTGTATAAATAGACACCTTAACCCAAACAGCCATGTTGCATTTGATGCAAGCTATATCACGGTAGCAATTTGGCAAGGTGTGGCAGATGAACTAACCGGCCACACTCTAACAGCGGTAAACGGCTTAATTGAAAAGCTCAGACGCGTTAAAGACAACTGGGAAGTTGCGCAAATCAAAGCTGCTGCAGCCATCGCTGATGAAGCATTAGCACAAACGCTACCTTATTTTAAACCGGATGTAACTGAGCGAGACCTTGCCTTAGAGCTTGAATTTAGAATGCAAAAGCTAGGTTCAGAAGGTATGTCGTTTGCCACCATCATGCTGTTTGCAGAGCGCTCAGCCTTGCCACATGGTAACCCGTCAGATCAGGTTTTAAAACAAGGTGACTTTGTAACCCTTGATTTTGGTGCTGTTGTTAATGGCTATCGCTCTGATATGACTCGCAGCTACATCATTGGCGAAGCGTCAGAAAAACAAACCCGTATTTATAATACAGTACTTGATGCACAAAATGCTGCACTTGAAATGGTTAAACCAGGTGTTAACTGTTTAGATTTAAATGCCATGTCAAATAAGGTAATTGCTGAGGCGGGCTTTGGCGAGTACGCAGGTAAAGGCCTGGGCCATGGTTTAGGGCTATTTTTACATGAAGTGCCATTTATTAACACATTGACAGACTACAACCTTGAAGTTGGTAATGTGATCACTATTGAGCCTGGCATTTATATACCAGGCTACGGTGGTGTGCGCCTAGAAGATGACATAGTTGTCACCGAATCTGGCTTTGAGGTGTTAACCCATGCGCCTAAGCCATTTATAATCTAGTGCTTAAATTAAAGGTTACTTTTTAGCATACGCTAAGCGGGCTAAACGTTCAGTTACATGGTAACTATCAAGCCCGCTCACTGCGACTGTACCAATGGATTCAATATCGACAAAGCCATCTTCTTGCAAACACGCCTCATCTAAATAAATGTCGGTTATTTCACCTATGATCAGCTCAGTGCCATTGATGGCAAGGTGGTGGTGTTCTCTCAGCTCAAGCGCATATTTAAGCTTACTTTCTTTAACAAAAGGCGCTGTAAAGTCATTTAGGTATTCAGTACTGAGCCCTGTTGCATCAAATTCAGACTCGTCCTTGTCGTAGCGTGCCGATGTTTGATGCGCTTTGCTATAAATGTCTTTGTTCACATGGTTAATTGTGTACTGCTGGGTGGCTAATAAGTTTTCTAGGGTATGGCGAGGCACTGAATGGGGCCTAATTATCATACCCACTAAAGGGGGATGTGCGCCAAGATGAAATACTGAACTGACAATCGCTAAGTTAGTTTGGCCATTATTATCTTGTGTGCCGACTAAGTTGGCACTTTTAAACCCCGACAAACTATTAATTAGATGGGCGCGGTAGCGGTTTTCTAAATCAGCAATGGCTTGTTTTGTTAAATGCATAAATTTCCTGTTACCAGTCTATGGGTTTTCCTTGCCAGTCAAAGTAGGCTGGGCTGGGTGATTGTTGTAAATAATCAGCATCACTTATCAATGAATACAATTGCTCGGCTACAAACTCAGGGGTAAATAGCTTTCCTTCGGGCACATTTGCTTGAAAGGGCTTTGATAATGGCGTATCAGTAGTACCTGGGTGAAATAACACGCAGTGGCATTTTTTATAGCGTCTGCTAAGTTCAATCGCAGCAGATTTAAATAACATATTTAATGCCGCCTTCGACGCTCGGTAGCTATACCACCCGCCTAACTTGTTATCACTAATGCTACCAACACGTGCACTAAGGGCACACACCACAGTTGAAACTTGTGGCTTTAAAAGCGATGAGAATAAAGTCACACAGCGAATTGGTAGTAGAGCATTTGTCGTCATGCTATTTATAAAGTGCTGCTCAGATATTTGTTCAAGTTTACGTTCAGGCACATGATCTGGATCATGCAATAGGCCGTTAAATATCATCAGTTGAGCTAAGTCATATTGGCTGCCGGCAAGTTCTTTCGCAATACCACTTAAGCTTTGCTCTGAGTAGTCAGTAATAAAATGCTGGTGGCTTATCTCATTGCTTGATGACTCATTAAAACTTGCCTTAAATTCACCTCGACTGATGGTTACAATATGACCCGTGTTTATTTGTTTATATAGAGTGGTGAAATAAGCATTTGCAATTTCACTGCTTGCACCGCACAAAATATAGAGTTGCATTTTTACCTGTTCTAAAAATATTTGAAAATTTTTTCGCTCAAACTATCACCAATTAATAAAATGATAGTAGCTCTGTTTGTCTTGATCTAACCCTACAAACACATAAAAAAAGGCGGGTAAAGATTTGACCATGCAAACATTAAGGATGCCTTAATTTACGGGGATTTTACCCTCTAAATTGGTAAGTCCATTTTACCAATTAAGCTGGCTTTAACGCTTTGCAGCTGACTAAGCTGCGTATTTATTACACTTTTATGTTTATAGATTGGTTATTCTTTTTTACGAGTATGTTAGAAAATTCGATCTATTAAATTAACGCTGACAATGATATTAATAAAAGGGATCAGTGTTTAGCTGCGTTCGTGCTTGGCTAAATACTGTGCAGTAGGTACTTTCAACTTAGTTAAAGAAAGGAGTATGAGAATGAGTGAACAATACGCTGCACTTCGCGGTAATGTTAGTATGCTTGGACAAATGCTGGGTCAAACCATTAAAGATGCACAAGGACAAGCCATTTTAGATAAGGTAGAAGAGATTCGTGCTTTATCTAAATCGTCACGCAGTGGTAACGAAGCCGACAGACAAGCGCTTATCGAAGTACTACACGCTCTCACAGATGAAGAACTATTACCGGTTGCACGCTCATTTAATCATTTTTTGAATCTTGCTAATGTTGCTGAACAATTCCATACCGTATCTCGCTTTAATGATGTTGGTTTTTGCCAACTAAACCCTCTCACTCAAACATTAAAAGCGTTAGCAACAGCATCAAAGCAAGGTCAAGTTGATCCTAATCACTTGGCGCAAACACTCTCAAAACTCCACATCAATTTAGTACTGACGGCTCACCCAACTGAGGTGACACGCCGTACAATGATCAATAAACACGTAGAATTAAGTGATTGCCTTGCCTCTTTAGAGCGTAAAGACAACTTACCTAGTGAACGTGCAGATTTATTAAACCGCATTGCCCAACTTATTAGCCAAGCGTGGCATACCGATGACATTCGTCGCTCACGCCCAACGCCAATTGATGAAGCAAAATGGGGTTTTGCGGTTATTGAAAATAGCTTATGGCACGCTGTTCCGCGTTTCTTACGTGAGTTTGGCGAAGACGTAAAAGCAGAGCTTGATCTAGAGCTACCTATTGATTTCAGCCCAATTGAATTTACTTCTTGGATGGGCGGCGACCGAGATGGTAACCCGTTTGTAACTGCTGAAGTCACACAGCAAGTACTTGATCATGGCCGCTGGATGGCACTTGATTTGTATTCTCGTGATATCGAAACGCTAAGCAATGAGTTATCTATGTCGGATGCAAGCGATGAGCTTATTGAGCTTGCGGGCCAAGACTTTGAACCTTACCGTGCGGTACTTAAAAAATTAAAGAATCAAATCGCTGAAACTGTGACGCATTTGGGCGCTAAAATAAAGAAAAAGCGCACTGATTCTGAAGATTTAATTACCGATATCGCGCAAATTAAACACCCAATCGAAGTGTGTTATCGCTCGCTTATTAAAACCAACATGAAAGTAGTTGCCGATGGCTTGCTGCTTGATGTTCTGCGCCGTATTAATAGCTTTGGTCTGCGCCTTGCAAAACTTGATGTACGTCAGGATTCATCGCGTCATGGTGATGTTTTCTCTGAGCTAACACGTTATTTAGGTTTAGGTGATTACCATCAATGGCAAGAAGAAGACAAACAAGCGTTTTTACTTGCTGAGCTAAACTCTCGACGTCCGCTAATTCCAAAACATTGGCAACCAAGCCCAGAAGTACAGGAGGTGCTAGATACATTCGATGTAATCGCAGCGCAAGATGCTCAAACATTTGGCTTGTATATTATTTCGATGGCACGTACCGCATCTGATGTGCTGGCAGTGCAGTTATTACTTAAAGAAAGTGGTTGTAAGTTTAACTTACCGGTTGCGCCATTATTTGAAACGTTAGATGACTTAAATAATGGTAAAGAGGTTATCGAATGTTTACTTGATAACACTTGGTACCGAGGTCACATTCAAAACCAGCAAAATGTCATGATCGGCTACTCAGACTCAGCAAAAGATGCAGGTATGATGGCTGCCGGTTGGGCACAATATGAAGCTATGGATAAGCTGGTACAATTAGCCGAAAATCGCGGTATTGAGCTTATTTTATTCCACGGCCGTGGTGGTACTGTTGGTCGCGGTGGCGCGCCAGCTGCCCAAGCTCTTCGCTCACAGCCTCCTGGTTCATTAAAAGGTGGCCTACGTGTAACAGAGCAAGGTGAAATGATCCGCTTTAAGTTTGGTTTGCCTGCTGTAGCGTTACAAAGCTTAAATATTTATGCCGGTGCAGTTCTAGAAAGTAACCTGCTGCCACCGCCAGAGCCTAAGAGCGAATGGCGTGATGTTATGGAGCTTATTAGTGCAGATTCTTGTGAGCATTACCGTCAAGTTGTGCGCCATGATGAAAACTTTGTGCCTTATTTTAGAATGGCAACGCCAGAGCAAGAGCTTTCTAAATTACCACTTGGTTCTCGACCTGCGAAGCGTAACCCAAACGGTGGAGTAGAAAGCCTTCGTGCTATTCCATGGATTTTTGCATGGAGCCAAAACCGTTTAATGCTGCCAGCTTGGTTGGGTGCATTAACAGGTCTTAAAGCTGCGTTAGATAAGTATGGCATCGAGACACTTCATGAAATGAGCTTAAAATGGCCATTCTTCCGTGCTCGTTTAGAGATGCTAGAAATGGTATTTAGTAAAGCAGATACATGGTTAAGTGCGCATTACGACGATGCACTAGTGACTGAGCAATATAAGCCATTAGGCGTGAAGCTACGTCAAGAATTGAGCGAAGCTATTGAACTTGTTCAATCGCTTAGTCCACAAAAGAGCCTGCTTGCAGACCAACCTTGGATCAAAGAGTCAATCGCACTTCGTAACCCGTACACAGATCCACTTAACTTATTACAAGTCGAGTTACTGCGTCGTTCACGCGAAGCTGACGAAAGCTCAGCAGGTGATATTGATAATGCCTTGATGATCACTATGACAGGTATTGCTGCAGGTATGCGTAATACCGGTTAATAGCTGGTGTCATCAACCAATCGAGCATCGATTGGTAGGCTAATAACAAATCGTGCGCCGTGTTTACATGACTCGGCGCTTATTTTCCCTCTAAGATTATATTTTACCGCATTAAATACTACGTTTAAGCCAAGCCCTAGATGGTTTCCACCTAGATTTGTTGTATAAAAAGGCGTAAATATTTCATGTAGGATCTCATCATTGATACCGACACCGTTATCTTGATAGGTAATTTCAACCACATGTGTATAGGCTTTAACTATTACTTCGACAACACCTTGATCAGAATTAACAAAGCCATGCTCGCAGGAATTTATAACCAAGGTTTTTAATACATCACTTAAGATAGTTGGATATGACGTAATAACTGCCTCATCACCATGAATTTTAAACTCAATTTGTTTACCAAGATGTTTGCTCAAAGGGCATAAACGATGATTAAGAAAGCTTGGCAGCTGTATTTTGCTCATCGGTTTATCAAGGTGTATCGACACATTGAGCGCTTTGAATTCTTCGACAATTCCAGCAAGCCGATTAATGCTACAGATCACCAGCTCTTTAGCGCTATTTGTATCATTGATGAACTTATGAAAATGCTTACTAGAGAGCTCTCGGGCTTTAAATTTTTCCTCTAAACCTTCCATGTATTCATCGATTAATGAACTTGCGGTCACTATGGTGCCAATAGGGGTATTAAGTTGATGCGCCATACCAGATACCAGTGCTGTTAAAGAGGCTATTTTTTCGATTTCAATCAGATGATCTTGTGTATCTTTTAACTGCTCTAATGCTTTAGTTAATTTTTGTTTTTGTTTGTCTATGCTGTTAATGGCGATAAGTGAGCCAAATAAAATAACAACTAAACAGATGCTTACTACAATCGTGAGATCTTTAAATGCATTGGCTTTAGTTGCTTTTATTTGCTCAGCACGAGTTAGGTTAGAAATTCTTACTTCTTTTGCGGCAACATCGGCTTCTGCAAGTGCTTTTGCTAAATTCACTTTGGCTTGTCTGGTTAAAATAGCGGCGTTAATGTACGAATATTGTTTATAAGCGCTGAGTGCATTTACATAATTTTTTTGTTGCTCGTAAAGCTCTGCAGTTAATTTTGCAATCGATAATAGGGCTTCAAAATTAGTATGGCTAACAGTGTGTGTATCAACGGATGCAAGTGTATTGAGTGCTTTGTCAGTATGTCCTTGTGCTTCATACGTTTCTGCTAAACATAAAATAATATTAAGTTGCTCATTCTCAAGCTGTTTATTTTCAATGAGTGTTGAAGCCTCGTTGAGTACCTTTTCTGAGTCTTCTAAAAAACCTTGAAAACGTAATACTTTGGCTTTTAGAACAAGGCTTGAAGCAAGGTGAGTGGTGTAGTTGTGTTGGCTTTGCAGCCCAATAGCTTCATTGATAACCTTGAGTGCATTTGAGTACTGTTTTAATCCAATTAAAGCAAGCGCTAAGTTATTGCTAGCAAATGATTCGTTGAGAGTTTGATTTTTTCTGTGGGCATAATCTCGATAGTATGTGAACGAGTCTGCAGCTTCTTTATAACGGTTCAAACGTAGCTTTACCAAAGCGATATTATTTTCGGTTTGATAAATTAAACGCTCATCTCGAGATTGTGCAAATGGCATGGCATCACGATAGTACACTAAGGCTTCTTCATATAGACCTAATCGCGCATAAATCCCACCAGAAATATTGAAATAGCCATACATGAGGTCTTTTTCATCAGATTGAGAAACCATATTCATGTACTTAACAATGGTTTCCATGGCTTGTTCAAGCTTGTCAGTCTCAAGCAAAAACCAAGCTTTATAATTTGTGACTATAATCTTTTGTTCTAGTGTTAGTTCGGTAGTTTCAATTAGCGCATTGACAAACTCAAGCCCTTCTTGAGGTGAACTGGCGTAGCTTTGCCTTATTGAGGTTCTAAGCTTTTCAAATTCTTTAATGGGCATCGCTTTAGGTGTTGTTGAAATTAATAAAATCAACAAGGTAAAGCCAAATAATATAACCAATCGCGCTTTCATGACACACCAATCCATTTAAAAGTGAGCTTAAAAAACGCTCACCCATTTTGCTGTCTAAATAACGCTAAATATTATAAATTTTAACTAAATATAGGTTTATCTGAAAAAGCTGATTCTATGAAAGGAAAACTCATACTTGTGTCTAAAGTAAATAAGATATGAATTTGCATAACAACTCTTTAAAGTAGATCTAATCCTAAAATCTGAATTTTACAACTGGTCATACCTATTTTATTGCTAGGTATTGACTAGAGAGGCGATATTTATAAAATAGCCCAGCTTTTTGATTCAGCTACCGTTAAGCCAAATCAACCCCACGCTTTTTTTAGAGTAACTTATGCCAAACGTGTCTACTTGCATCACTTATGATGCATCGACGTCACTCGTGATGATGACGTTAAGAGGGACTGCTAGTGCACAGGATGTGATAAATTTTTACCAAATTGCCCAACAATATTCAGAATTACATGGGTCAGAGAAAATACTCGTTGATGTGTCTGAGATGACACACAATTTCGCACCTGCTGATTTATTCACCATTATGCCGGAAGTGGCAAACTCTTTGAAAAAAGCTGTTGTAGCAATAGTTGTAAGTTTTGATGGTTTTATGCACGACTTATTTATGCAAAAAGCAAAACGCTATAACTTACAAGCTGAAAACTTTGAATGTTTTAACAAAGCAAAAAATTGGCTGGTTCGTCAATAGTTGGTCGAGCTAGTCATCGCTATTTTGTTGTGTATATCTGGGCTTACAAATACCGCTAATTTTTAGCTTTTATTGTGCGATTTACCTTGATGTTTACCGCCAAAACCTAGCAATTCATTACGTAACCTTTTAAACTGTTTAGCCAATTAATAATTATAATTTGTTATGACAGCAACTAGGATAGATGCAAGCAAACTAGCTCAAAATTCAGAGCCGTTTAGCTTCAATGATCAACAAAAAAATTCTCTTTTTGCCCAGCTTAAACAGCAACGTGGCATCTTATCTCAATCTGATATTTCTTCTCTTTGTCAGCAGTTTCAAGTTAGCCAACTTGAGTTACTAAAAGCCTGTGTACCCGTCGCAAGTTTATTTTCTGTCGCGCCTATTTCTAAATTCTATGTGGGCGCCATTGCAGTTGGGTTAAACAAGCAAGGCGAAACAAATTTCTATTTTGGCGCAAATGTTGAGTTTTCTCATCAAGCATTGAGTTTGGTCGTTCATGCTGAGCAATCAGCCATTAATAATGCATGGCTTAATGGCGCGCAAGCAGTGTTAAAAATTGCTATTAGCGATGCACCTTGCGGTTACTGCCGTCAATTTATGAATGAATTGAGCACCGCAGACTCACTTGAGATTTTATTGCCAGAACGTGACTTTAATCTACATGAGTTATTACCTTATTCATTTGGCCCAAAAGACCTAGGCAATGAAGCCTGTTTATTTTCTAATAAGCAAAGTGATAAACAGTTTACTGATCTTTCGATTGCTGATAATAAACTTATTCAATTGGCACTCAATGCATACGTGCCTTACACAGGTAACTTTAGTGCGGTTAAATTAACGACTTTTGATGAAGGTGACTTTTACGGAAGTTATGCTGAAAATGCGGCCTATAGTCCAAGCCTTTCGCCATTACAAAGTGCATTGAGTCAGTTTTATCTTGCGGGCTTAACCTTTGATGATAAAACAGTTAAGTCAATAACCTTGTTAGAAACACAAGGGGCAGAAAATCAATATGAGGTGGCTAAAAGTGTGCTGGCAAGCTTTGCAAACCCACCAGCATTTGAGCACTGTGTTGCTAAACTAGTCTAGCAACAGTTTTGCAGCTTCAATGACGACGGCGACTGATTTTTTCTCAATCTCGCCGTGGTCAACATTCGGAATTTCTTGTTTAGTACGATTTACTAATACACCTGCAACACAGGCTGCGCGTAAGCCAAGGGCGGCACACATAGTAAATAGTGTTGCTGATTCCATTTCATAATTCATCACGCCTAGTTTTTGCCACTCTTCACAGCTGCCTTGGAATGAGCGAGGAACATAGCCAGAATAAGTATCGTAACGTTCTTGACCCGGGTAGAAAGTATCACTCGATGCAGTAATACCAATGTGGAAATTAATTCCTAACTTATCACATGCATTTACCATCGCTTGTGTTGCAAAGAAGTCAGACACAGCAGGGTAGCTTAGTGGTGCGAAATGCTGGCTAGCACCATCTAAACGAACTGAAGCTTGGCTAATTAAAATGTCGCCTTCGTTAATGTGTGGCTGAATTGCACCGGTCGTGCCAATACGCAAAAAGGTATCAATACCTAGCTGAGCAAGCTCTTCAACAGCAATTGATGTAGATGGGCCGCCAATACCGGTAGAACAAACTACAACGCTGTGCCCGTTTAGCTCACCTCGGTATACATGAAATTCACGGGTCTTCGCTAAGCATTCAGGGTTATCGAGAAGTGTTGAAATGCGTGCTGAGCGGTCAGGATCGCCTGGGACAATCGCAAGGGTTGCGCCGTTTAAGTCCTGACGAGTAAGCCCTAAGTGAAATACCTTTTCCATTATTGAACCTTATTTTTGTCTAAAGCGTAATACTTTAATCATATGTGTTTAAAGTACAGGACAGATGTCCTATTAGATCACCAATGTTGCAAGAATTGCACAGATAACCTAAACCTAAAGAAGTAACGATAAAAGAGGATATATTATGCCTGCTTCATCTTCTATGAGTAAACACCATGAGTTTGCACGCTGTTTAGAAAGCTCGAAAATTTCAATTGGTGCGCCTTTTCATTGGTTAGCACTTGCATTTAAAGATATTGCTAATGCGCCCATACTGAGTCTAGTCTACGGATTAGTATTTACCTTGATACCTGCGACTATCATGTATTTTGTCTATCAGTTTGATACACACTTAGTCATATTGCCTGCAGTCGTTGGCTTTGCATTAATTGGCCCTGCCTTTGCTGCCGGACTTTACGATGTTGCATGGGAGCTTGAAAAAGGCCACAAACCTACTTTAATGCACAGCCTTAAATCGATGTTTAGAAACCCAGCAGGTGAATGGGGCTTTGCAGTGTTATTAATGGTAATTATGATTGTTTGGATGCGCTTAGCTGCACTTATTCATGCATTGTACCCGAACGTTGTTAACCCGAGTTTTGAGCAGTTATCTGCGTTTTTAACGCTCGGTAGTATTGTCGGTGGTATCTTACTGGTCACTGTATTTGCTATCTCAGCGTTTACCCCGCAAATTATGATGGAACGCAGAGTTGATATTATGACTGCGGTAATTTCTTCAATGAATGCGGTTAAAACCAATTTCGGTGCCATGGTTGTCTGGGCTGGTTTGATACTATGTTTAGTATTTGTCGGCTTTATTACAGGTACTGCCGGGTTTATCGTTATTATGCCTTTATTGAGCTATGCCAGCTGGCATGCATACATTGCCGTTATCAAAACTAAGAAGCCAAGAGGCTACGAATAATGAGTATTCACTTCGTTTGAATATAAATCTATAGCGGCAATCGCCTTGGTTGCCGCAAAATTTGACTTTCTTTTCGCGCATGTTATACCTGCCAAAATACAGCGCTCTTATTTGACTAGAGCAGTTTAAATTCTTCTGCATTAAAAATATAACTATTTAATATCAGTGAGTTATAGGTTTGGTTTAGCAAGCGATTGTTGAGTCTCAAAAATCCAGACTATACACAAACCTGATTGCGTAACTTTTTTAATTACGCATGAATATGCAGATAAAGATCAGCGGAGTAGAGATGAGTAACACACAAAAAGCCTTCCACGAAAAACTAAGTCAGTGTCTTTGTCCTCCTGGCGATGGCGTATTTACAGTTAATACAGCAAAAGAACGTAAAGATGCGCTGCGTACTAAATTATACGGCCAAACAGATAATGTTGACGTGCTTTGGAAAGAGTCACTTGAAACACTGGCAGAGTCTGAACACAAAGCGGTAATTTTAGGTATTAGCTCTGACTGTGGCGGTGGTATTTTACGTGGTGCTAACTGGGGCCCACTATTTTTACGCTCTACCTTGATTGATCAACAACCACAAGCACGCGCCTTTGATTTAGGCGATGTTCGTGTGATCCCACATTTACTTCATGATAAATACCTTAACGATGCAACCATTACAAACTGTCAAAAAGCGTTATATGCTGATGAAAACAGCGAATATCATGTATCGCCTTTGTCTATCACTGAAGATGTCTGTGATGGCTTTTATGCAAATTACCCAGATAAGGGTATTTTTGGTATTGGTGGCGACCATTCAATTAGCTACCCGCTGACTAAAGCTTACTTAAAAGCAAAACGTGATGCAGGTAAACGCACTGCAATCATTCATTTTGATGCTCATACAGACTTATTAGTAGAACGTTTAGGTATCGATTTATGTTTTGGTTCGTGGTGTACACATATTCTTGAGTACTTACCAGCTCCACGTAACTTAATTCAATTTGGTATTCGCTCTAGTGGTAAGCCTAAGCAACACTGGGAAGACACGTTTGGCGTTAAACAACATTGGGCACACGAAATCATCGAACGTGGCGCTAAAGCTGTTGCTGAAGAAGTTATTGCGCAGCTAAAAGCAGATAATGTTGATGAGCTTTATGTGAGCTTTGATATTGATGCACTTGATGAAAGCTTTGCTTCAGCGACAGGAACACCAGAAGCCGGTGGTTTAACACCTCAGCATGCATTAGACATTCTAGTTGAATTGGCTGACGAGTTCCCAATTACTGGTGCTGACATGATGGAAATTGCACCATTCACAGATAGCTCATTAATCGGTCAGACAAGTTCTGAAACAACTCTAAGAGAAGGCGCTAAAATCTCAGCTTTTTTGATTAATGCAATGAATAAGTAATTGACTCTATAGCGGAAACACCCTGTTTCCGCTCATTCCTTTTTACTAAATAATATTTCAATATCTGCAACTTCGAGCTATATTATTATAAAAAATAATTATAATTTATTTGGTATCGCTCATCATGCGCTCAATTATCACCTTGTCATTGCTGCTTTTTCTGCAACCTTGTTTTGCAGCAATTACTGTGGTGACAGAAAATTTCCCTAATTTCCAATACCTAGATGAAAATGGCGAATTAACTGGCACTGTAGTTGATAAAGTTAAATCAGGTTTAGATAAAAGTGGTGTGGATTATGAGCTGTCAGTAAATTCTTGGTCAATTTCGTATAATGCTGCATTACGTGATAGCAATACCTGCATCTTTTCTATGGCAAGGCTTCCTGCACGCGAAGATAAATTTACTTGGGTGGCACAAATCGGTGGTTTTTCGGCGTCGTTCTATTCGTTTAAATCTGAGCAATTAAAAATAGCGAGTATAGATGATGCTAAAAAGTACCGAATTGCAGTATTAAAAAATAACTATTCACATATTTACTTAAAAGAAAACGGCTTTGATGAACGTAATCAGCTGATCTTACTTGATAGTTTTGACAACATTTATGATGTACTTAAAAGTAGACGCTCAAGTATAGATTTAGTCATCCTCAGCGATGAACAATTTAAATATGAGCGCGATAACGACAGCACACTTGAAGATTTAAAACCGATATTTAAACTGCCCGTTGGCACACCTCAGTTATACTTTGCCTGCAATAAAAATATCAATCCTGTGACTCTTGAAAAATTAAATAAAGGCTTTGCTGCTAACGATTAAAAATAGCACTTGTTGATTGCCACAAAGTGGCTATAATCAGCTGCTTTTTGTCCATTCTCGCCAAACTCTCGCTAGCCTAAACGAGCAAAAAGTTGTTTGCATTCAACACTCTGAATGCGCTTAATTATTAGGAGCTACAATGAGTGATTTACTCATTATCATGATTTTAATTTTGATCAGTGCATTGTTTGCAATGAGCGAAATTGCGATTGCGGCATCTCGTAAGATCAAATTACGAGTTATGGTGGACGAAGGCAACAAAAAAGCCCAAGCAGTGCTTAGCTTGCAAGAGCAACCTGGGGCATTTTTTGCCATGATACAAATTGCCCTCAACGCAATTGCCATTTTAGGTGGTATTGTTGGTGAGCAAGCATTATCTCCTTACATAGAACAAATCTTAGGCATGATTTATCAAGGCCCGTTATTGAGTCAAATCAGCTTTTTGATTTCGTTTTTGAGTATTACCTCTTTGTTTATTCTATTCGCTGACCTATTACCTAAACGGTTAGCCATGATTATGCCAGAGGCAGTTGCAGTTAACGTGGTATCCATTATGCGCTGGGTGACCTTTGCGCTCACTCCTTTTGTTGTTTTCTTTAATGGTATAACTAATTTGGTTTTACGCGCGTTTAAAGTACCCGCTGAACGAGAAGATATTGTCACCACAGAAGACATCGTCGCGATGATGGATGCAGGGGCCGAGTACGGCAGCTTACAGCAACAAGAATATGAGCTAATTGGCAATGTATTTGATTTAGAGGCACGTTTTTTATCGAGTGTGATGACTCCTCGTGATCAAATTGTGTTTTTTGATGTAAAGGCGGATGCTCAAGAAGTTGCAACCAAAATTATTGAGCACCCTCATAATCACTTTTTAGTCTGTGATGGTAGTTTAGATAAATTAATTGGCTCGGTTGAATCAAAAGATATCCTTCGCAAGGTGCTAAAAGGGCAAACCGCTGAAATTGATAATGAACTGATAAGCCAAGATATTTTTTATCTGCCAGAAACATTGAGTCTTTCAGAGGCGCTAAATACTTTCAAAAAAGCGGCAGAGCCGTTTGCCGTAGTGGTTAATGAGTATGCGCTAATGGTAGGTATTGTTACTGTTAAAGATTTAATGAAAGGATTTATGGGCGACTTAATTAGCCACCAGGGTGAAGAGTTAATTATTCAACGTGATAATTCATCTTGGCTGGTTGATGGTTTAACACCTGTGGTTGAGCTTGCTAAGGTACTTGAAATTGAAGAGTTCCCTGAACAGTCTCATTACGAAACTGTCGCAGGGTTTTTGATCTACACCATGAAACGCTTGCCTAAACGTGCAGAGTTTATTAATTACGGTGGCTATAAGTTTGAAGTTGTCGATGTTGAAGGTGTGAAAGTCGAGCAACTACTCGTTACTCGCATTTCTGAACATGTTTAGCATAGTGTTTAAGGCCGCCGATTGCGGCCTTATTCAAAGGTGCCTTTAACAAGTGCTTTGCCTTTGCTTACCATATGAACACCCTTTGACCAGCATTCTGTTGGCGCAAGCGTTGTTTTATTAAGTAACACAAGGTCGGCATCTGCATTTTGCTTAATTACACCTTTATTTATACCCAGTATCTGTGCAGGGTTTGATGTAACAGCCATTAAAGCGTGTTCAATCGAAACATTAAATTTTTGCACTGCTTCTACAAACGAGCCATGCAATGTGGACTCTTTACCTACTTCAAGGCCAAGCAGATTATAGCTTTTGTCAAAAATAGGGAGGCTTGCATGGCCATCAGAGCTCATAGTGAGCTTCGTTGGGTCGACTTTATTCTCTATACAATAGGCAAGTGCGTGTGCGGCAGAGTATTCACCATGAGCAAGGTCATACTCTGTTGTACTTGTTGTAAAATCGATAGTGCCACCGGCTTTACAAAACTCTACCCCAGCATTAAGTAAGTCGATATTACGATTCATGTGAGTTGGGTAAAATTGTGCTAGCGAAATATCGGTTAGCTTATCAACCTCATGCAATATCGATAAATGTGTATCAACAGGGCCAACATGAATGCTGACAGTGCCTTTTTTACCACTTAACATGCCGGCCACTTTTGCCTCTGCAGCCAGTTCTGCCAGCTGTTGCACTGTGGGTTGGCTGCTACGATGATCAGATATAGCAACTTCTCCCACGCCAATAAACTCATCTATGTACATTAAATCGCTGGTGATAGAGCCTGTCAGTGTTTTCGCAGGTAAATGATATGAGCCCGAATGACAAAAAACGTTGAGCCCAAGCTCTTTCAGCTCTTTTGCTTTAGCAATCAGGTTACTATGAGTTCGGCTACTTGAGTCAGTGCCCAGGGCTGCAATAACAGTAGTTGTACCATGCAGTGTTGCATCAGTCAGGTTCATTTCTGGTGTTCTACTTGCAAAGCCAGCTTCGCCGCCACCGCCAGTTATATGAACGAGTGAATCCACAAACCCCGGGGCCAAAATACAATGAGTGCCATCTACCTTGGTAATCCCCTGATAGGTATCGATAGTTATTTCAGGCTGTATATCAACTATTTTTGTGCCAGCAATAAGGACATCTTGAATGCCTAAAGGTGAGGGGGCGAAAACGTCTGCGCCTTTTATAAGTGTTAACATAATTAAATCTTTTACTGATAGTTAATAAAGTGTGCGAGAAAAATAAAACCACTGGCAAGGCCAAACAAAGCCAAAGTGAAGCGCCAAATAAAACGTGCCCATTCACTCCAATCTAATTTAACAATACCTAAACAGCCAATGAGACTAGCAGAAGTAGGAATAAAAATATTCGTTAAACCATCACCCAACTGAAATGCCAACACCACAATTTGACGTGAGATATTTAATAAATCACCGAGCGGCGACATTAGCGGCATTGTTATGGCTGCTTGTCCTGAACCAGACGAAACAAAGAAGTTAAATACACTTTGAAATAATAGCATGCCCCAAGCAGCAATATAATCGGGCACAACTGAGATGCTGGTGGCACTATAGTACAGTAAGGTATTAAGGGTCGAAGGTGACGTTAAATCGCTACCGCCAAGTATTAAAATAACGCCTTTTGCCAAAGCAACCAAAAGCGCTGCAGGTAAGAGCTCTTGGGCACCTTCTTTAAATGCGTTTGCGCTTTCATTGGCAGTTTGTTTTTTGAATAGGCTGGCTATTACAGCGCAAGCAATACCTAGGCAAAAGAATTGCGCTGCTAGTTCAGGAATATAATACTGCCGAGCCATCACGCCCCAAATAACCCAAACAATGCCAGCAATAAAAGTAAGTAAGATTAGTTTATCTGCGTTATCTAAATTTATTGCACTGTTTATGTGTTGGTTAGATTGTTGTTTAGTTGCTCTGATAGAATTGGCATAGCGAATGGTGAATACAAGGCCAAATGAAGTAAAAACAAGCCAAGCAACCATTCTGAACCCTGCGCCAGAAAAAACGGGAATTTCAGCAATTGATTGAGCTATGGCAATGCTAAATGGATTCATCCATGAGGTAGCAAAGCCAATTTGTGTAGCAACATAGGTTGTTAATACCGTCACTTTTGCGTCATAGCCAAGTTGTTTCATAATCGGAAATAACACAATACAAAAGGCGATGGCTTCTTCACCCATGCCGAAAACCGCACCACCTAAAGAGAAAAGCACGAACAAGAGAGGAATGAATACCCACTCTATATGTTGTGTTTTGTTGATCAGTGCCATTATGCCGTTATTTATCGCACCGGTTTTTAAGATAATCCCAAACGCACCGCCAGTGATTAAAATAAACGCCATTACACCAATCGCTGCGCCATACTTATCACCTGACACTAACCCTTCAAATAAGACATTAGCTAGGCCAATTTCACCACCTTCTGCAAAAAATGCTGGCGGGATATGATCTGAGGCTGTTTGATATTGTGATAATTCAACGCTATGGCTATCTTTTTCGGCATTAAACACACCGGGGGTTATAAATAGCCTGGCAAAATAGGCGATAACTGCGACGCACAACAAAATGATGCTCGCATCTGGCATCGCAAACTGTTTGTTTTTCATAAAGTCACTTAAATGTCATTCGACGTTTATAAGATAAGCAAGGTATTGTAGCCCTTGCTAATAAAGATTAATACTGAGAGTCGTCAGTTTAAGATAAGGTAAGCTCAAAAGTGTGGGCGACTATTAAGCCGCCCATACCTTGCTAAAAGCGATAGCTCAAACTTAACGTATAGCGACTGCCATAAGCATTATGGTTTATAGAATCAAAACCTCGACTTGAACCATACAGTTTAGGCAGTTCTTTATCGAAGATATTATCGATACGAGCACGGATTGATAATGAATCATTGATAAAATATCCGGCTGATAAATCCCATACTAGCCAGTCATCAACATCGCGTTTTAACTCATCATTAAGCTCGCCAAGTTCTTCTAGCTCATCTATTTCACGGCCACGAAGCCCTTCAATATCATCCTCATAGCTACTTGTATAATTGGCGCCTAGGTTTAAATAATAACTCTCGGCATCCCAATCGATAGAGAATCTGCCAACATTTTCAGGGTAGCGATAAGTGCCGATTAGCTTTTCGATTGCATCTGAACCGGGTTTGTTTCGCTCAAACTCTAAATAGTGTGTACCATCAAAAGCGAGTGTTAAGTGGCCTGTTGCAAAAAGAAAACGATGATCGAATTTAAAGTCGATACCCGCTAAGGTTTGTGTGCCGGTATTTTCCAGTGGAATAACATGGTCTCTAAATAGCGGCAGGAATAGCTCATCTTCTCGCGGATTAAACTCACTAATATAGTTTGTTAGGATCTCTGAAAGATTAGCGCCATCACTTTCGATATTAAGGCCTGCATTATCGGTTACTTCACACAGCTGCTGCTCGTACGAAATACCTTGTTGCCCTTGTGGTACTAAGCCACAGTGACGAAGAGAAGCATCCGTAATTGCTCTATCTAGCACTGCAGTCATATTGGTATCGATGACTTGCTCATGATCAAAATGCCAATAATCGACAGTGAGATTGGTATTTACAGATGGGCTCCATGCAAAGCCAATACTGAGCGCTTCAGACTCTTCGGCTTTGAGTGCTTGGTTCCCAAGTTCTAGGCTGTTAACACTGACTTCTGTACCATCACCCATACAGTATAAGTCTGCAACTGCCTGATTTGCCCCGCAATCAAAGCTTGATTGTGTGGTACGTAATTTTACGCCAGCTTGAGTTAATGAAGGTGCTCTAAACGACGTTGACCAAGAGCTCCTAATAATTAGAGAATCTGAAGGGCGGTAGCTTAAACCCACTTTAGGGTTAAACGTTCCACCAAAGTCATCGTAATGATCGTAACGACCAGCAACTTGCAGTTCTAGCTGCTCAGTAACTGGCATATTCAACTCTACAAATGCAGCGTATTGCGTACGGTCTGCTTCTGATAAGCTCGAGCCAAAACCAAAAACATCAACTAAATAACCATTTTCAGCACGCGCTTGAGAGTCTAATGACGGAATATCTTTTAACTCTTCTCGGCGAGCCTCAATACCAAATGCAGCATAAATGGGTAACTCATTAAATGTAAATAAGTCGCCATTAAAGTTTAAATCCCATCCGTAAACTGTACTTTCACCACTTCTACTAGGGTTTGCTTTTGCAAGCTCAAGCACCGCATCATTATTAGCATCACCCTGTAAAAAAGGGTTGTAGAATGGCATTAACTGACCTTGCGCACAATTGAGCTGTGTTCCATCGTATGTAGCAGTTGAACCGTCGGAGCATAATTCACCAGTGATTGCAGCATGAAATTGGTAGCGGTTGTAAATACCATCTATCGCTTCTTGCTCTGACTTAGAACGAGAAAATGTTACACCTGACTCCCAACTCCAGTCCCCAATGTAACCAGCTAGGCTACTGACTAAGCGAAAGTTTTTAGTTTCAACTTCAACAGTACGCGGTGAATTAAAACGTGCATCAAATGCAAAGCCATACACTTCTCGACCCGCTTGAGTGGTAAATGGATCAATATAAAGCTGGTCCATTAAGTCGTTACTGCCATCAGCGTTATCATAAATGAATAGCGCATCTTCTATGATAAACGGACCATCATCATCGTTTATTTGATTGATTGGTGCAGGTGATGAATAGGCTTTTGATTTAGTTTGGCTATAGAAGAAATCGGTATGCCAATCTAAATCACCTAAGCTGCTGTTAAACATAAAGCCAGTTGAAAGGCTTTCAAATGGGGTTTCTAGGTAATCATCTTGGTTAGCATAGTAAGCACAAATTTGCTCACCATACTCAGTCGTGACAAGTTCTGTTTTACAGTTTGGCGCAGGTAGCTCATTGCCATCTCGACTACTGTAGTAATAAATGTTCGGCGAGTTCTCAAGTTTCGGTAAGTATGAGTAACCATTCACTAAATTTGGGGTTGCGGTATAGCTTCTGTCGGTCGCTTTAAAGGCATTGCGGTCGTAAATATCGGCAAATACCGTTAAGTTACTCTCACCTATATTCGTGCCGTAAACTAAGTTAAGTTGTTTCTTACCTTCGTCATGACTGTCAAAACTATTAGTGTAAGAAGTGTTTACTTCAGCTCCTTGATAGTCATCTTTAAGAATATAGTTAATAACACCAGCGACAGCATCAGCCCCATATATTGCCGATGCGCCAGTGGCTAAAATATCAATGCGCTCGATTGCAGCAAGTGGAATTGAGTTCACATCGACAAAGTTTTCAGTGCCTGCTGCGAACGAGCTTGGTGCAACACGGCGGCCATTAATCAGCGTTAATGTTGCAGAAGGCCCCATACCTCTAAGGCTCGCAGCGGATTGACCCGCTGGCGTTGAGGTTGATGTACCACCACTTTCAGATGTTGAAAAGGTACCGGATCCGCCTTTAAAAACGGATAAATCTTTTAATAATTCATGAATAGTGTTCGCTCCTGAGCGCTTGATTGCATCTTGGTCAAGCACTGTAAGCGGGATGGTTCCTTCTAAATCAACCCCTTTAATTCGTGATCCTGTTACTTCTACTCGTTCAATTTTTTCTGATTGTTGGTCGTTTTGAGCATACACAGCTTGTACTGGGCACAGCACAGCACTGATTGCTACAGCAATTGATAACTGACGAAACATATTGATTTACCTTTGTCTTAAAAAACACACGGCAAAACCGTGACGTTTTGAATAATTGTTATAATTTTTTAGACAGGGCAGTGGGTTATAGACACAACTAGCCCCTCACAGGAAGTGAGGTGTGGCTACTCGTCAAACCACTCCGAAAGGTAGTGTGGAGAGTAGAAATATGTGCAAAGCGATAATGCGTTTTTCAACATAATTCCAATCCGTAAGGTCTTTTGACAAAGCTAGCGATACAGTGCTAGCTTACTCGCGTTTTTAAATGTTCCTTTTTTTTATAGCAAGCAACAAAAAGCTGCGCAAGCAATTTTCTAATATTTTTTTACAAGAGTGTAACAATATGAACATCCTTAAGGAGCAAAAGACTAAATATCAAACTTCAGCTTTTTCTTTGGTATTTGGTTTGTTTTTCGCATCATTTGGCAGCAAAGTCTATGCAAATGATCAACAGCAAACGCTGGTCTTAGTCGGCGGTTCTTTGACCACCTGCTCAAGTATGAGCCCTAAAAACTGTCTTTCGAGTAAACAGATTAGTGGTAAACAAACTAATCAATATCGATTAAATAATGATGCTTTATCTACAATAAAGACAAATTGGCCAACCAAGAATAAAAAAAATCGTCAGCAAACGCTTAAGGTATTAGCACAGATTGCACGTGAAAAGTCAGGTTTGATCACTAAAAGTGATATTTTATGGGCATGGCGTGATTTAGATAACAAGTTACTAAACGAACTCACTGATTCAGAATACAACTTTGTCGTAGACTCACTTGAAGTGGCTGTATTAAATACAGATTCGACCCGTCAAAAAGAGCAGGTCAGTACAAGCGATAATAACGAACGTGCAGCCAATGATATTTTAGACTTTGTTGCTGCATCATTAAAAACAACCACCGAATCACCAACAATTTTAGCGGTTACGGCTTCAAGCAGAGACCCATATGAATCAGCTGACTTTTATGAAGCGCTATTAGACTTTACTGGTGTAGAATCAAGCTGGTTACCTCTAACCCCCGCCTTAGCAAAAGCGATTACCAGTAAGCAATGTGAGAGTTTGGATTCTTTACGCACTGACTCTATGGGCGTTTTTAATCGTGAGACAATTTACCCTGATCGAATTAAGGCCGAAAAAGCGCTTTGTGATAAAGGAGTCGATCATTTAGTTAAACTGATTGAAAACGCTACGGGTATTATGTTTAACGGTGGCGATCAGAGTTTAACCAGAAAAGTACTGTTTGATGACAACGGCAAGCAATATCCTTGGACTCACGCAATTTTACAAAGACCATTACTTGTTGGCACAAGCGCAGGTACAGCGGTGCAAAGTGGTGGTAAAAATGCCTACGGCACAGTGCCGATGATTTCAAATGGTACAAGTTTAGCGGCAATGAGAGAAGGCTCGTTTGCGGTGTCTGCGCCGAGTGAGCGCTGTGAAAATGAATGCGGTGATAAGATTTCGGCTGATAGTCTTACCTATGAAAAACAAGGTGGGCTTGGCAGCTTTACTTATGGTGTTCTTGATACACACTTTAGCGAGCGCAACAGAACAATGCGTTTGGCAAGATTACTGGCAGATACCGAGCAACAGCATGGCTTTGGCATTGATGAGACAACAGCCCTTGTATCAATTCGAGCTGGTGAAACCGCACTAATGACGGTGATTGGTAAAAGCGGTGTCGTGCATGTTAAATCTGACGCTAAAAACAACGGAGCAATCAGTTATTGGCCTGCTGGTGCCGTTATTGATGTAACAAAGGATGGTTTTACTCTAGCTAAACGAACTGTTGATAATGCACTCCCTAGTATTAAAATTCCGCCACTGCCGATGCAGCGTTTTGGCACTATTTTTTCAGATGCTAAATTACGTTCGCTTGTACAAGCTATGTGCTTAACACAAGAGCAACAAGCAGTCGCTCAGCATGATGAGTTTTTATTAGATTTAAATGCCACAGACAATACTCATTATTATCGTGTAAACACGAGTAGTACAGGCTGTGCGGTAGAAAACCTAGCCTTTAAAGTTAAGACATTTTAACGATGTAAGGTACTGAAAAAGTAGTGGATAATTTGTTCATTATTAGTTAGCGTAAGGCTAATAATGAACAAACCATGGAATGGGGTTATGAAATATAACGTACTACTTTTATTTATTTTTGGCTGTTTATTTGCCTATTTATCAATACCAGTCATAGGTTATGGTTCGGCTATTGCGATTCCAACCGAAGTACTTTCAGCCCTTTATGATTTGTCACCTAACTTTGCTTTATCAATGGTTGATATCGTTACTTTAGGTCTTCCTTTATTAGCGTTACTCTTAATATTTTTACTCATTAGTAAGTCGCTGTACCTTAAAGATAAAACGTATTCATACTTTATATTGCTGACACCATTTTTAGCGCTGCATTTATATTTTGCTGTTAACACCTTTTCTGCAAATATTGATAACACCACTTTACTGACTAGTCTGCCTAAGTATGTATTACTAGTGCTATTTGTTGCGCTTTTTTCTACGCATAAAAAACCAAGTTTTAGTTGATGTAAGTCATACGCGAAACTTCAACATATAAGCTAATCTGTAATTAATCAGTGAACGAAGTTGGTAATACAATGAAAAAATTACTGCTATTAACAAGTGGGGGTGATTGCCCTGGGCTCAATGGGGTGATCAGAGCGGTGGTTAAAGCAGCCGAACATGATGGCAATTGGCAGGTGTATGGTAGCCGAAGAGCATATTGTGGTGTGCTTGAAAAGCCAAATGATATTATACACTTAACTAGTGAAGTTGTGGCGGGTATTCATGTTCGTGGTGGAACAATTCTCGAAACTGTTAATAAAGGGAATCCTACCGCATTTCCTGCTGAAATAGCTGGCGAACAAGTGTTTATTGACCGCTCTGATGAGTTAATCAGTATTATTAAGCAACTTGGTTTTGATGCCGTTATAAATATTGGTGGTGATGGTTCACATAGGGTATCTCAGCATTTATTTGAGCATGGCTTAAATATCGTTGGGGTACCAAAAACTATTGATAATGATTTATATGGCACTGATTACACAATTGGTTTTCAGACTGCTGTCGACACCGCCACCGAAGCCATTGATCGTTTAATACCAACAGCGCAAAGTCATAACCGAGTGATTGTGACTGAAGTAATGGGGCGCGATGCCGGTTGGATTTGTTTGCACTCTGCTATTGCAGCTGGCGCAGAAGTCGCACTTATTCCAGAGATTCCTTACGATATTGAAGCTATTAAAGCCAAACTAATATCACGATTTGATAAAGGCCATGGATTTGCCAACATTGTCATTTCAGAAGGAGCAAAACCTGTTGCTGGTGATGTTGTTAGTAAACAATCAAATGAACTTGGTTACGAAAACCCAGTGCTTGGTGGCATTGCTGAGCAGCTTGCTTCACAAATACGTGTGGCGCTTGATCTTGATGTAAGAGTAACCGTATTAGGGCATATTCAACGTGGAGGCACACCTAATGCGTTTGATAGGGTGCTTGCAGCAGAGTTTGGGGTGCAAGCATTCGAGCTAGTAAAGAAAGGCCAGTTTGGTTTTATTCCTGTCAGTAAAGACGGTGAAATTAAACCAATCAGTTTAAAAGAAGCTACTTCTGAATATCGCGTCATCCCTCTAGAACATTCTTTAATAGCAAGTGCCCGCGCAATGGGCATGTGTTTAGGCGAATAATCTGCGAATTGATATAACTTCAATTCGCATAACTAATAGTTTTAAAACAACTTTCTCAGTTACGTTCGTAATAATTCAATTAGCAATTTATTTATTGCACAAAATTCATGCGTTAAAGCAAGCATTTTATTTAATGTAAAGTTCTTTAAAGATGGTTGATCTGTGCCTTTTTTAGTTTAGAGTGATCGTTCACTCTAAACTAAGGAACTACACATGCAGCGCTCTCGCATTCCATTTTTTGCAGTGTCAGCTTTGGCTGGTGCTGTTTTATTATCAGGCTGCGGCCAATCAGAATCGGCTCAAGGGCAAACGCAGGCAGCTCAAGCTGTTCCTGTTGGTGTTATTGAGATGCAAAGCAAACCACTTACGCTAACTAAAGAATTACCGGGTCGTGTGGCTGCTTCACGTATCGCGCAAATTCGTCCGCAGGTTAATGGTATTATTCAATCACGTATGTTTGTTGAAGGTGCTGAGGTTGAAAAAGGCCAAGCTTTATATCAGATTGACCCATCTACATTTGAAGCTGAAGTAGCGACTAGTAAAGCCGCTATTACTAAAGCTCAAGCAAGTATTGCAAATGCCAAGGCAAAAGCAGAACGCTATAAAGAGCTATTGAGCATCAAAGCAGTAAGCCAACAAGATTACGACGAAGCTGATGCAGCATACAAAGGTGCAAAAGCTGACTTACTGACAGCTCAAGCGCAGCTTAAAACCGCTGAAATCAATTTAAACTACAGTAAAGTGTTAGCGCCAATTAGTGGCCAAATTGGTAAATCAGATGTCACTGCCGGTGCCCTTGTGAGTGCAAATCAAGCAACTGCATTAGCAACCATTACTCAATTAGACCCAATCTATGTTGATTTAACCCAGTCAAGCAGTGAACTAACACGTTTGAAAAAAGCCATTGCTGCGGGTGATCTTGATAAAGATGCCGCTTTGCATTCAAAAGTTGAATTAAAGATGGAAGACGGCAGTACTTATCAACATAAAGGTACATTGCAATTCTCTGAAGTGACTGTTGATCCAAGCACAGGCTCAGTAACCTTACGTGCTGAATTTCCTAACCCTGAAAAATTACTACTACCAGGTATGTATGTTCGTGCAGTGATTGTTGAAGGTGTGAAAAGTGATGCGATTTTAGCACCGCAACGTGGCGTAAGCAGAAACACAAAAGGTGAGCCTACAGCCATGGTTGTAAGCAAAGATAATACCGTAGAAGCACGTGTGCTTAAAACTGATCGTACTGTTGGCTCAAATTGGTTAGTGACAGACGGCCTAAACAATGGCGATAAGTTAATTGTTGAAGGTTTACAGAAAATCCGCCCAGGTGCACCAGTCAATGCAATGCCCGCAGAATCAGCAGCTAACAGCCAGTAACGGAGAAACTTAATGTCACGATTTTTTATTGATCGGCCCATATTTGCATGGGTACTTGCTATCGTTGTTATGCTGGCAGGTATCTTAGCAATTAGAAGTTTGCCGGTTGCGCAGTATCCATCAATTGCACCACCTGCAATTAGTATTCAAGCCACATACCCTGGTGCGTCGGCCCGTACTCTAGAAGATACGGTTACACAGGTTATTGAACAAAAAATGAAAGGGCTAGATGGCTTGCTCTACATGTCGTCAACCTCAGAGTCTAACGGCTCAGCGACCTTAACCTTAACCTTTAGTGCAGATACAGACCCGGATATCGCACAGGTTCAAGTACAAAACAAATTGTCGCTTGCAACACCGTTATTACCAGAAGAAGTACAACGTCAAGGTGTCTCGGTTGCAAAATCGGCTCGTAACTTCTTAATGGTTGTAGGCTTTGTATCTGAAGACGGCAGTATGAACAACATCGATATCGGTGATTATGTTTCATCAAACGTGCTTGATATTATTTCTCGTGTAAACGGTGTCGGTGAAGTACAGCTGTTTGGCTCTCAATACGCAATGCGTATTTGGTTAGACCCTGCTAAATTACTAAAATACTCATTAACTCCTGCTGATATTAGTGCTGCAATCAGTGCTCAAAATGCGCAAGTTTCGGCAGGTCAACTAGGTGCATTGCCAGCGGTGAGTGGCCAGCAATTAAATGCAACGGTGACAGCACAAAGCCGCTTGCAAACACCTGAGCAATTTAGAAATATCTTTGTAAAAACCAATGCTGATGGTTCAGTTGTTCGTTTAAGTGACGTTGCTGATGTTGAATTAGGTGGTGAAAACTACGGTGTTGTTGCGCGTTTTAACGGCAAACCGGCATCAGGTTTAGGTGTTAAGCTTGCCAGTGGTGCTAATGCACTTGATACAGCTGATGGCGTAAAAGCGGCGCTTGCTGAGCTTGAGCCTTTCTTCCCTGAAGGTTTAACAACGGTTGTTCCTTACGATACGACGCCATTCGTCTCGCTTTCAATTGAAAAAGTTGTCAGCACTCTAATCGAAGCTGTTGTGCTGGTGTTCTTGGTAATGTACTTATTCTTACAGAACTTCAGAGCAACACTTATTCCGACTATTGCAGTACCTGTTGTATTGCTTGGTACGTTTGCTATCTTGCAAGTGTTTGGCTTCTCAATTAATACCTTAACCATGTTTGCGATGGTACTTGCCATTGGTCTACTTGTAGATGATGCAATCGTCGTGGTTGAAAACGTTGAACGTGTAATGACCGAAGAGAACTTATCTCCTCTTGAGGCAACACGTAAATCAATGGATGAAATCAAAGGTGCCCTTGTTGGTATCGCGATGGTGCTGTCGGCAGTATTCGTGCCTATGGCGTTCTTCCCTGGCTCAACAGGGGTTATTTATCGCCAGTTCTCAATTACCTTGGTAACTGCGATGAGTTTATCAGTACTTGTTGCATTGATTTTAACACCAGCTTTGTGTGCGACAATGCTAAAACCAAGTCATGTACATAACGATAAATCTTTATTTGGTCGTTTCTTCCTTGGCTTTAACCGTGGTTTTGACAGAACGAACTCGGGTACACAAGGTTTTGTGTCTCGCATGATCAAGCACAGTAAACGCTATTTACTTATTTACGGTTTAATCGTCGGTGGCATGGTGTTTATTTTCTCACAATTCCCATCGGCATTCTTACCAGATGAAGACCAAGGTATTTTGTTTAACCAAGTAAGCTTACCTGCCGGTGCAACAACAGAGCAAACGTTAAAAGTTGTTGAAAAGATGGAACATCACTTCTTAGAAGAACAATCAGAAGCGGTTAAGTCTATCTTTACGGTAACAGGTTTCAGCTTTGCAGGTTCTGGTCAAAACGCGGCAATCGGCTTTGTGGGTTTAAAACACTGGGATGAACGTCAGCGTCCTGATTTAACTGTCGGTGCGGTTGCGGGTAAAGCCATGGGGTACTTCTCAACGATTAAAGAAGCGTTCGTGTTTGCTTTCCCACCTCCTGCGGTTGTTGAGCTTGGTACTGCAAACGGTTTCACCTTGTTCTTACAAGGTAGGGTTGGTCTAGGTCACGAAAAACTACTTGAAGCACGCAACATGTTTTTAGGTATGGCTGCACAAAACCCGGTGTTATCTGGTGTGCGCCCGAATGGTCAAGAAGATAAACCTGAGCTAGAGCTAGATATTGATTTAGCAAAAGCCGAAGCATTAGGCCTAACTCAAGCAGATATCAATAATACGTTATCAACGGCTTGGGGTAGTAGCTATGTAAATGACTTTATTGACCGTGGTCGTGTGAAAAAAGTGTACTTACAAGGTACGCCAGAATCACGCATGGTGCCAGAAGACTTAGATGAGTGGTATGTACGTAACGCCAATGGTGACATGGTGCCATTTACTGCCTTTGCTCATTCTTATTGGACTTATGGCTCACCGCGTCTTGAGCGTTATAACGGCTTTTCAGCGATGGAAATCCAAGGTGCTGCTGCTCCAGGCTACAGTACTGGTCAAGCGATGGCTGAAGTTGAGAAAATGGTTAAGAAATTACCACCGGGCGTATCGTTCGAATGGACAGGAATTTCATATGAAGAACGTTTAAGTGGTGGTCAAGCGCCATTACTTTATGCACTTTCATTGTTGGTTGTATTCCTATGTTTAGCGGCGTTATATGAAAGCTGGTCAGTTCCTGCTGCCGTTATGCTAATTGTACCGCTTGGTGTATTTGGTGCGTCGATTGCGTCATTTGTATTTAATTTATCAAACGATATTTATCTCCAAGTGGGTCTATTAACCACCATAGGTCTGGCATCAAAAAATGCCATCTTAATTGTAGAGTTTGCTATTCATAAAATGGATGAAGGTATGAAACTTGTCGATGCCGCGGTAGCAGCTATTCGTCTACGTTTACGTCCAATCTTTATGACATCAATGGCATTTGTGTGTGGTGTACTACCACTGGCAATTGCATCCAGTGCAGGCTCAGGTGCACAAAACGCACTAGGTATTGCTGTTATTGGCGGTACTCTTGCGTCATCGACCATTGTGGTAATCTTTGTGCCGCTGTTCTTTGTACTGGTGCGCAGAGTATTCCCAGGCAAAACAAAGTCAACTAATGAGGAGCAGGCATAATGAAAGCTAAACTTATCTCAGTGTCTGTTGCTGCACTTATGTTATCTGCCTGTAATATGGCGCCAGATATGGAGCAACGTGAATTACCCGTTGCTCAAAACTATGAAATCCAAGGTACAGCGGGCGATATCAATGCGCTCAATTGGCAGTCATTTTTCAGTAATGCGCAGCTGCAACAGCTGATTGCGCTCACACTGGAAAACAACAAAGATATTAAAACTGCTGCACTGAATGTGCAGCAGGTTAGAGCAATGTATCAGATTGAAGATTCAGCGCTTTACCCAAGCATAGACCTAAATGCATCGGGTACTCGTCAGCGTCTTCCGGCAGATTTATCTGGTACTGGTCAATCAACTATCTCTGAAAATTATTCAGCGACTGTTGGCTTAACCGCTTACGAAATTGATCTTTGGGGCAAAGTACGCAACCAATCAGAACAAGCATTACAAAACCTATATTCGGCTGAATACAGTTTGACTAGTGTGCGCATTAGTTTGATCTCCGAATTAGTGAATGCATGGCTTAACTATGCGACGGACAAAGAGCTTTTGGCACTTGCAAACGAGACTTTAAAGTCTCAGCAGGAGTCTTTAGAGCTAACTCGTAAGACATTTGCTCTAGGTGCTGCTTCTCAGTTAACGCTATCGCAACTTGAAAGCACAGTAGCAACCGCTAAGGTCGATATTGCAAACTATCAGCGTTTACTTAAGCGCGATAAAAATGCCCTCGATTTTCTAGTAGGTAAAACCGTCACTGCAGATTTATTACCAAGTGAAAGTATTGATGATGTACTTAGTTTGCCTGATGTGCCAGTAGGGTTACCGTCTGAGCTATTGACTCAGCGACCTGATATCAAAGCTGCAGAGCATGATTTATTGGCTGCCAATGCAAACATTGGTGTGGCAAAAGCGGCATTTTATCCAAGCATCAGTTTAACCGCGAATGCGGGGACAGCTTCAGCTGACTTGAGTAATCTTTTTGATTCAGGTTCTGGGACTTGGAGCTTTGTGCCTTCGGTAAACTTGCCCATTTTTAACATGGGTCGTAATCAAGCTAATCTCGATGTTGCAAAAGCTCAGCAAGAAATGGCTATAACCAGTTACGAGCAAACCATTCAACAGGCATTCAAAGAAGTCTCTGATGCCCTTGCTGATCGTGAAGGTTATATGCATCAGTTAGATGCCCTGAATGACTTGTATCAAAGTAATGAGCTATCTTTTACTTTATCGGATGCACGTTTTCAAAAAGGCGCCGACAGTTACTTGCAAGTATTGGATGCACAGCGAAATTGGTACAGTGCAGGACAACAGTTAATTTTGGGTAAGCAAGCGTATCTGGCGAGCCAAATTAATTTGTATAAAGCACTGGGTGGCGGCTGGAATGCACAAAAATCTGTGCAATAAATCAGCAAAAGCATAATTTATTTAAGGTTTTGCAGGTTCTTAGTTGTTTTGACTCTCCTCAAAGATTAAGATCCTGTAAACCTTGTTTAAATTAAAGTTAACCCTAGTCAGTAAAGCTTGGAGAAACCATGACGCAAAAAACGAAAAGACACAATGATCCTGCGCTTGCTGAGGCAAGACGTAATCAAGTGCTTTGTGCCGCAGCGGATTGTTTTCGACGTAAGGGTTATCATGGCGCGGGAATGGCCGAAATTTCAAAAACCGCGGGTATGAGTGCTGGCCACATTTACAATTACTTCGCCAGTAAAGAAGCGATTATAGAGTCGATTGTTGAGCGTGATATGGAAGAAATGTTCTCAATCTTTAAAGAGTTTGCTGATAAACCCGGCGATCGTGTCACTGTATTACTAGATGGTCTAGGCAGAGGCGTTGAGCGCCATACCGATTTGAATCAAGGTGCGCTTGATTTAGAAATGCTCGCCGAAGCTGCTCGTAATGAAAAAGTGGCTAACTTATTACGAGAGTCAGATAGCCACGCTCGTGATTCTATGCGTGAATTATTAGTGGGTGAAAGAGGGCCATTACAAGGCACAGCACTTGAAGAAGTGAATGCCCGTATTGAAGTGATGTTTTCAGTAATGGGTGGCCTGTTACTGCGTAAAATGCTCAACCCAGATTTAGATATTCATGAGTTACTTAAAGCGCTACGTCCAACAATGAAAACCTTATTGTTACCCTTTGAATAAAGCGCTTATTAAAAGCGCTCCATAGACCATTGGATTGCCATAATGGCAATTACCACTGAGCCTGCTGGCATAATAGCTTTTTTGTACCAAGTGTTATTTCTAAGTAGCATTAGCAGTGGTAAACAGATTGCTAAAATAACCAGTTGACCAATCTCAACCCCTAAATTAAAGGCTAAAATACTCATTAGCTGGTATTCATTTGATAAACCAAGCTCACCTAAAACACTCGCAAACCCCATACCGTGTAATAGACCAAAACAGAATGTGATCCAGCCTAAGCGCACAATCATTGGCCAAATATTATTTATTGCAGCAAAAAATACAGAAAGCGCGATACCTAATTCTACCCATCGGGTGTTTGGCGATATGATATTCATAGCAGTCGCTGTGAGGGTAATTGAGTGAGCAATTGTAAAAGCGGTGATTATCCAAGCTGTATCAATTAGAATTTGTTTTTTAGACTCGACACGTTGCCACTCGCCTTGCTTACGAACTAACACACCGCCCAGCAATAGCGCGATTAAGAACAAAATATGATCGGTACCCATCCAAATATGTAATATGCCTTGATGTACATATTCTATAAACGTTGTGGTGAAGCTTTGCTCTTTAAAGTTTATAACTTGTTTTGGCGTATTTTGTTCAAATACGCGGCTTGATTTAGCAATGGCAGCAATTGCTTGATGATGCTTATCTAATTCAAATAGGGCTGTGTAATTAACTGTTATAGAACTATCAGATGGACAATCAACTTGTAGTGGCACATGGATATACGACTGATTAAAGTGGTTATCTATACTAAGTGCACCATCAACCGTGACCTTGCAGCTTTGATTTTGTTGTAACACATTAAAATGGCTATTTAGATAGTCTAATACTGCTTGCTGCTGTGATGTAATTTCATGCCATGTAATTACATTATCCTGATTTTTATCGAAGTTTACTGCTTTATCGAGATCATTCACCGAGGCTTGCCAAGAGCCTACTAGCAATAGCTTATCGCTCGTTTGTTGTTCTAAATTAAGATAAGCGGTGCTTTGCTGGTGGGCGTGACAGATAGAGCTAAAAATTAATAGAAATAGCGTAAACAACAACGACTTTTTCATTTTTATTCCTAAGATAATACAGGCAGACAAGTCTGATACTCGAATGACCCCATTTCTTTTAATATAAGTAAAAAGAGGCTGTAACTATAGCAAGTACAAAGGTTTATCGACTAGGTCATCTATCTTAGAAATACTGGCTTTGCTCGTATTTATATATTGTTTCTAGTCTGTGTATGATTTGTTCGCATCGAGTACGGCTGTATAAATAATTTCACTTGGGCTACCTGATTGTGAGCCGCCAATTGGTTCACGGCTTATTGCAAGTAAAGTGATATCTTTTGGTTTAAATATTGCGTTTCGGGCAATTTCTTTGCTATCTGTTTTTGGTAATAAAGCAATAGGGATGGCGTTGGGGTAGTTTTTTAAACGGATCCACAACTGGTAATCATAATCAGTTTGCAAACTCATGCCGCTAGCTGCTTTAAGTAAAATACTGTGATCGCTTATTTCTAAATTCCAAACTGGATTATTTGCTGAGTCATAAAACATTACCGAGTGATTGATTTTATCACTAAACGACTCTTGCGGTTGCCAAGTAATTAATACCAACACAATACAAACCGCTGTTGCAATAGCAGCCCAAGCCTTAAATATTCCAAAGTTAGGGTCTTTTGCTTTCTTCTGTGTTGGTAGAAATAGTGGGTCAATCCGTTTTGTTATTTTATCCCAAACTTGCTGATCAGGTGGGTTAGATTCAATCGCGTTTTCTAGGTTTTTTATATGTCTTTGCCATAATGAGGTTGCGTATCGGGCTTGAGGAGAGGTTCGCATTAAGCGGCTAAATCTATCACGGGCATGGCCATGTAAAGTGCCTAAAACATATTCTGCTGCAAGTAAATTAAGTAGCGTTTGGTCATCGTATTTCATAACGAATTATGCTCGGGTTGATTTAAATTTTTGACGAAAGCTCTACTAAAAACCTGTGATTATTAGGCATGACTTTTAACATAGACTAGCAGGGAAAGAGTACTTGGCAAATCTATGCAATTCGTTCTATGTAAATTATTGTAAGTTATTCATAAAATTGTGAAAAAATGTCCTAAACTAAAATGGTAAGCTTTTTTATAAATGCTAAGTTACTGATTTTAAATAGCCAGTAGGGGTAATTTAACGGCTTTTACTGGAGTGAAACTTGCAACGTAGTATGCAATTAGAATAACAAGGAGTGATTATGTGGGCAGCATTTAGTTACTTAGCTTTAGCGATTGTATTTATAATTGCGGCTATTCGGGTAGAAACTTTTTACTTTGCGCTGTTTTTTTATTGGACGGCTTTGTCGTTACTTTTGGTTAGTGGCGCATATTTTTTTAATATCGCACGTATTTTTAGAAAACGTGAAAATGGCGTTATTCCTATCTATATTCGTTGGGCTTTTATTCCATTTTTATTGGGTGCACAACTTTACAATGCTTGGTCGAGAAAACACGACAAAGTGCCACCATTACAACAAATTAATGAGCATTTATTTTTAGCCTGTCGTTTATTTCCTTCAGATATAGACACCATGAAAGAAATGGGTATTACAGCTATTTTAGATGTAACTTGCGAGTTTGATGGCCTTGAATGGTCTTCTACGCAAGAGAATATTCGTTATTTAAATATCCCTGTTCTTGATCATAGCGTGCCAACACGCGCGCAACTACACCAAGCGATTAATTGGATTGACCACCAAGTAAAAGCAGATAGACGTGTTGTAGTTCATTGCGCTTTAGGGCGTGGCCGTTCAGTATTTGTGATGGCAGCTTACTTACTTAGCCAAAACAAAGATGCCGATGTGCACCAAGTACTCGCACAAATTAAAGAGACACGAGAAACTGCAAATTTAAACAAGCGCCAGCTGCGTCATCTTGTGCGTCGCCATCGTAGAGGTGACTTACTAATCAAAAATAAAGCTGTGCTCATTGCTAATCCTGTTTCTGGCACAAAACTGTGGGAAGCTAAACGTAAGCAAATTACATCTCGTTTGTCTGAGTATTACGATTTAACTGTTTACACCACGTCAGAGCAGGTAAATGGTACTGAGTTAGCCAAAGAAGCACTAGAATTGAACCCTGATGTAGTCATCGCCTGTGGTGGTGATGGCACAGTAACAGAGGTGGCAAGTGTACTTGTTAATACAGAGTGTAAACTGGGTATTATTCCTTTAGGTACTGCCAATGCGCTCGCTCATGTGTTGATGGGTATACAATCGAAGCTTATTCCGGTAGAGCAGGCGTGTGAGCTTATTATTGAAGGGCAGGCGAGTCGAATAGATACCGCTGTGTGTAATGGCGAGCGTATGTTATTACTAGCAGGGATTGGTTTTGAACAAAAGATGATTGAAAAAGCCCATCGTGATGCTAAAAATGAGTCTGGGCAATTAGCTTATTTACAAGGGTTTTGGCAAGCATTAGGTGAGCATGAAGCGCAAGACTATGTTGTTACTCTTGATAATAACGATGAGCAAACAATCAATACCACCAGTTTAATCATCGCCAACGCCGCGCCATTTACTACTTTACTTGCTCAATCTGCAGGGCAGCCAGATCATCAAGATGGTTTACTCGATGTAAATTGGCTAACACCTAGTGCCGATTCTAAAGCGAGTACTTTAAGTATTGCGGAGTTAGTCTTCTCGAGCATTACGCAAACTAGTTTTGCCATTAACAGTCATCACACAAATGCTAAACGAGTAACAGTAAGCGCAGAAAAAGGGTTGAGCTATGTTATTGATGGTGAGGTGAAAACCGCAGATAAACTAGAGGTAGAGATATCACCGAAATCGCTTTCGGTGATGGTAGCAGCTGAAGATTAAGTGGTTACTTTTTGATGCTTTTCCATTGGAAAGTGCCATCATCAGCTAGGTCATTATTGATAAAGGTATCAATATATAACTGCTCTACTTTTTCTCGTGCCCAAGGGGTCTTTCGTAAAAACTTAAGACTCGACTTTACACTTGGGTCATTTTGAAAGCAGCGTACGTCTACGTGCGCTGCCATACCTTCCCAACCAAGTTTTTCTTCAAGTTTAGTAATGATGTCGGCTAGTTTAACGCCATGTAACGGATTATTTGGTTGATTGTCCATGATAAATCTTAGGTTATTTGCAACCGCGCAATAGTACCCTATCTGTGCGTTTTAAGCTAATTGACGTGAATCGTTTTCGCTTGTTTAGGGTAAATAATCTCGCCATTAGCATTTAGTCTGAGCCAAGCCAAATCACTGTTTGAAAAATTAGGCTGTTTAGCAGTGCAAATTAACCTAATATCGCCAACAGTAATATACGCACCTTCGGTATAGCGTTTATTTTCATACCAACACACTTTTTGATTGTTTAATGCCTCTTGACCATCAAGCACAATTAGTGGTTTTTCCTTTGCTAGCGCTTGGTTTAGAAACCCTAAAGTAAACAAAGTACTTAACAGTAAAATTTTCTTTAACAAAATGCGCCTCCCGTTGGGCAGATCTGTATAACTACACTAAGCTTATGACAAGGAATAAATAATAAAAAGGTGAACACATGCAATTTGATAAAAATATGATCGACGAACTAACCCTGCTTGCAAAATTTCCTCGCAACTCTCAAATGCAGGGAATTAAAATTCATTCCGATGCCGAAAGCTCAATTAAAGATGCAGCAAAACGTCTTTATGATAAAGGTATTACAGATAGTCCTGATGGTGGCTACTTAACCGACTTAGGGCTCGATTTAATTAACCATGTGAGTGTGATTAACTCAGCGCTTAGATAACAAATAAAAAAGGCCCGAAATGTTCGGGCCTTTTTAAAAACAAATCTTAAAGCTTAAATCGCATCTGGCTGGTTTTGCGGTGCAGCATCAATAAAGGCATCAAGCTTATTACATTGCTCATATACCGCAGCAATTTTAGGGTACTTGGTCATATCGACTTTAAAGCGCAAGGCATTAAATACTTGCGGCACTAAGCACACATCAGCAAGCGTTGGTTTGTTGCCCACACAAAAAGTGTTCGCTTCATTAAGTAGCTTTTCGATACTTTCAAAGCCCACTTCTACCCAATGCTTATACCAGGTCGTTTTTGCTTCTTCATCAACACCAAGATCGTTAGCCAAGTACTTTAATACACGCAAATTATCGATAGGGTGGATATCGCACGCTACGGCATAACATAAATTACGGATCTGAGCTTTTTGCCATGCATCACCCGTTAAAAGAGGCGTTTCTGGATGAGTTTCTTCTAACCACTCTAAAATAGCCAGCGATTGCGCAAGTACACCTTGATCAGTTTCAAGTGCTGGCAATAACCCTTGTGGGTTTTTAGCTAGGTACTCGTCACTTTGCTGTTCTGATTTTAATAAATTAACCGTCACCAACTCGTGATCAATGTTCTTTAAATTAAGCGCAATGCGAACTCGGTATGCAGCTGATGAACGAAAATAGCTATAAAGTTTCATTATACGTCCTGTTTACCTGTGAAATGTTTTTTAATAGTGCGCCAACAATCTGTGTAGTTAGGCTGACGCTCTTTACCTTCAAGGGCATATTTAGTTGGTGAAATAACGTAACGCGATTCGAACATAAATGCCAAAGTGTTTTCGTAGCGTTGTGGTTCAAGCTCAGCATTTGATGCTTTTTCGAATACATCGGCTTCTGGACCATGTGGCGACATACAGTTATGTAAGCTAGAACCACCTGGTACAAAGCCATGTTCTTTAGCATCGTACACACCTTCTATTAAGCCCATAAACTCACTCATAATATTACGGTGGTAATAAGGTGGGCGGAATGTGTTCTCAGCCACCATCCAACGTGGAGGGAAGATAGCAAAATCGATATTAGCAACACCCTCTGTACCAGATGGTGATGTTAATACAGTAAAGATTGATGGATCTGGGTGATCGTAACTTACTGTATTCATAACATTGAATCGAGCAAGATCATATTTGTAAGGTGCACTGTTACCCGTCCAAGCAACCACATCTAATGGCGAGTGACCAATATCACAACGGAACATATTGCCATTGAATTTAGCAACGAGTTCAAAATCACCTTCAATATCTTCGAAAGCCGCTACAGGGTAGTGGAAGTCACGGTCATTAGCATAACCATTGGCACCCACTGGGCCGCGCTCTGGTAAAATATAGGCATGGCCATAGTTTTCACAGATGTAGCCACGTGCTGTATCGGTGAGCAAATCAACTGCGAACTTAATGCCACGAGGAATTACGGCAATTTCTCCTGCACGAACGGTTAGTTGCCCGCACTCGGTTCTAAGTAATAGCTCACCTTGTTGCGGCACAAATAACATTTCACCATCAGCATTATAAAAGTAACGGTGTTGCATTGATTTATTAGCGACATAAATATGAATACCAATACCTGTTTGTGCATTGGCACTACCGTTGGCAGCCATAGTGACTAAACCATCTATAAAATCAGTTGGCTGTGCTGGAATTTCAATTGGATCCCAACGTAGCATTGTCGGTGGTGTTGGCACTTCTGTAATAGGAGCGGTGCGAATAAGGCCATTATCAATTGGCGTGTAATCACCTTGTATTACTGACGGGCGAATGCGGTAAAACCAGGTACGACGGTTATCAGCACGGGGCGCTGTAAATGCAGTTGTGCTGAACTGCTCAGCATATAAATCGTATTTAACTTTTTGCGGGCTGAATTGACCGATAGGTAATGCACCGGGTAATGCTTCGGTTTCGAATTCATTACCAAAGCCTGTCATATATTGTAATTCGTTATTCATCACTAGACTCCTGAAAGGTTTTAGGTAAGATACTCTCATGTGAGACTAAATTCAAACTACACTGAATTTACTTGTGTAAATATTCTTTGACAGTAGTGCAGCTATGACGACAGATAATCAAACAACGCTCGATTTAAAACAGTTCTTACCTTATTCATTAACCAATATTGCAATGCAAATGAGTGAGCAGTTTAGTGAGCTATATCAACAGCAGTTCGATTTAACGGTTCCACAATGGCGTATAATTGCGAATTTGGCGCAATATGGTGAGCGTACTGCCAAAGAATTATGTGATATGGCACAAATGGATAAATCAACGGTGTCTCGTGCAGTAAAGTCGCTATTGACAAGAAACCTTATAATAGCCAAAGAAAACCCTAAGGATAAACGCGCAAGTTTGTTATCACTATCCGTTGAGGGGAACCGTTTGCATGAGCAAATTGTGCCATTAGCAAATGAGTGGCAAGCAGGTTTAGTGAGCGACTTAGGTAGCCGAGAACTTAAACAATTTATGAACACTCTTAGTAAGCTTTCCAATCACTTAAATAAAAATGTGTAATTCTGTAATCAAGGCTTTATAGCAATTGATTTAGACAATCGATACGTATATGATAATGGCTATCATTTACAATTAGAAACTTGGATGTCCCCCCTATGAAATTAGCGTTAAACACCGTTAAAACACTAGGTCTTAGCCTAGTATTAGCATCTACTTTTATTGCCCAACCTGTATTGGCAAATGGCCCAATTGGTGAGCACGTTAATCATCTAAAAGAAAATTTAAAAGATTACTCAGAAGACGTTGAGTGGATGATCGGTAAAGTTGACACCATGGTTACCGATTATGAAACAAAAGGCGCAAAAGCAGTTAAAAGCGATGATTTAATTGAATACTGGGAATCAGTAAAGTTTCACAGTGCGATTGAAACGAATTATGTACCGGTTTATGCATCAATCTGGCAAGGCATTTATGGTATCAAAATGGCCATTGATGACAAAAAACCAGCAAGCGAAGTACGTGAGCACCAAAAGGCCTTAAATGCTGCCTTGTGGCAGGGTCTTGGAGCTGTTAAACTTGCTGCCGACTTCCAGCAAAAAGGCTTATTAAAAGCTGTAAAAGCAACTGCTTCTGAAACAATGACGCAAAGCGCTACTATCGATGAGATCAAACATAAATTAGACCGTGTTGTTGCAAAATACGCAGAACGTTTAAGCGATGAAGCAACGCAAATTGTACACGATACTTACCTTCACTTATTCGAAGGTGTTGAAGGTACACTTATCGAAAAAGATGCGAAGTTAGTAGAAGTTCTCGAAAAAGATTTTAACGTAACCCTGCCTAAAGCTATTTCTGATAAAGGGTCTGTTGACCAAGTACGTGCAGTGGTTGTTGATATGCAAGAAAAACTAGATCGCGCTAAGGTGTTACTAGAAGAAGCCGAAAAAGCACGTAAGGATGTATTTTAGTGAAGCGTAGGACCTTTATTCAAGGCCTGGCTGCGTTTGGGGTAGTGGGCGCAATGCCGCTACCTCTTTCTCGTGCCTTTGCAGCCTCTGCTGCAAGCCCTATTTCAGTGAAAGACTTACCCGCCCTAGAGGGTGACTTAACCTTATATTTAGGCCGTGGTGAAGGTGGTTTGTACGAAAACGTACTGCAATCAATCCAAAAGAAAAACCCAAAACTTAATTTATCAATTCGCCGTGGTCCAACTGCTGCACTTGCCAACATGATTGTGGCTGAAGCGAAAGCGGGTGTTAAACGTGCTGATTTATTTTGGGCCGTTGACTCAGGTGCGATTGGCTTAGTAACAGACGCAGGTTTAGCTAAACCACTACCAAGTGACTTAGAAGCGCAATTACAACCTCAGTTCCGCTATCCGGGCTGGGCACCAGTGACAGGTCGTATTCGTACATTACCTTACAACACTAAGCGTTTATCAAAAGATCAGATCCCAGATAGCATAATGGCTATTGCCGATAGCGATTTATCAATTGGTTGGGCACCTGCTTATGCTTCTTTCCAATCATTTGTCACGGCAATGCGCATTCTTGAAGGTGAAGATAAAACGGCTAAATGGCTTAAGAAAGTTCAAAAACGCTCGAAAACTTATGCCGGCGAGCTTGGCGTAGTGATGGCCGTTGAACGTGGTGAAGTGGATATTGGTTTTGCAAACCATTATTACACGTTACGTCTTAAATCAGGTAAACCAGATGCAAACCTTGATCTTGCTTTTACCAATCAAGATGCCGGTTGTTTAGTTAATGCATCAGGTGTGTTATCGCTGACAGACAACCCGAATGCAATGAACTTTATGCGCTACTTACTAAGTTCTGAAGTACAAAGTTACTTAGCACGTGAAGCCTATGAAATTCCATTGATCCAAGGTATTGACCAGCCAGCTGGATTACCAGCCTTAACGGATGTGTCACCGCCGAAAATCGATTTAACTCAATTGGCAGATTTAAGGCCAACACTCGACCTTATGCGCAGTAGCGGTGTTTTATAATGCGCATACCTGCTTCTTATCCCATGGCGCTGCTTGCAGCGCTTTTGGCGTTAGTGCCAGTTTATATTCTGATCACTTTAGCCAGTGATGCGACGGCTGTTTTTGATAGTCACAATTTAAAAATTCTTGGTAACACTTTATCACTTATGGTGTTAACTGTTTTAGGCTCTATTTTAATTGGCGTGCCTCTGGCGTTTATTAGTGCCTATGTTCAACTTCCTTTTAAAAAGCTTTGGCTTGTTTTGTTTGCAGCGCCACTTGCTATTCCAAGTTATATTGGCGCGTTTACTTTATATGCAGCATTTGGCCCCGGTGGTGAGATAAATCAGCTGCTAGGCTTTGAAACCCCGCCTATGTATGGCTTAACTGGCGCCGCCATTGTAATGACGCTATACACGTTTCCATTTGTAATGCTTACAACGCGTTCGTCTTTACTTAGTCTAGATGCCAGCATGGTAAACGCGGCTCGCACTTTAGGTATGTCGATGCCGATGAGTGTGTTTAAAGTCATATTACCGCGTGTAATAAACGGTATTGCGGCGGGCTCATTACTGGTTGCACTTTATACTCTATCAGATTTTGGTACACCGGCGATGATGCGCTTAGATACCTTTACCCGCGTTATCTATGTTGAATATAACGCCTTTGGGTTAAGCCGAGCAGCGATGTTATCGCTACAATTAATGGTCATAGTAGGCTTTTTACTGTTCATCGAATCACAAATTAAAACAGCTTCTGAGCGCCACGGTAGACCGCTGATGTTATTCCCATCTAACGGACAAAAGTTAGCCATGCTGGTGACTTTTCTACCAGTTTTATTACTGGCTATTTGCTTGCCGTTAGCCATATTTACCCTGTGGCTTGCACGTGATGGTGTTGCCGATTTTGATTTCAGCATTGCGTGGAACTCGGCTTATGCATCTGGCATTGCGGCTATTGTCGCTGTTGTTGTTGCTATACCTGTAGCCCATGCTGCACTAAGCGGTAAAGTAGGGCGCATTATGGAACGGGTAACTTATTTCGGATTTGGTATACCAGGTATCGTAATGGGCACTGCACTTGTTTATGGAGGCCTGCAATTACCGCTTTTATACCAAACTCTGGCATTATTAGTGATTGCCTACGTGCTACGCTTTTTACCACTGGCAGTTGGCTCTGTGCGTACCAGCACAGAACACTTAGATTCGAGTTTAATTAAATCAGCACGCGTATTAGGCGCAAGCCCTCGTGAAGCATTTATGCGTATTACCTTGCCTTTAACACTGCGCGGTATCATTGCTGGTGCAGCCTTGGTATTTTTAGAATCAATGCGAGAGCTTGAAGCAACATTGTTACTCGGCCCAACAGGGTTTGAAACCCTATCAACTTATTTATGGCGTGTTTATGAAGCCGGTTATTTCGGTCGCGCTGCAATACCTGGGCTCTTGTTAGTAGTGATATCAGCATGTGGCTTAGCTATAATGCTCTCAGGCGAAAAGCGCAGTCAATTAGAACATTAAGGATCAGTTTAATGCTATCAGTTAGTAAGCTGTCTATCGATTATGGTAGCAATCGTGTGGTAAGTGAACTCAACTTATCACTTGGGGAAAGTGAGATCCTCATGCTAGTTGGTCCAACTGGCTGTGGTAAAAGTACAATTTTACAAGCGTTAGCTGGGCTTATTCCTATCAGTGAAGGCGAAATTAATTTAGGCTCATGGCGAGCTACCCCAAAGTTAAAAGTTCCACCAGAAAAACGTAAAGTGGGTATGGTATTTCAAGACTTTGCGTTATTCCCGCACTTAACAGTACAGCAAAATATTTGCTTTAGATTAACCGATACCTCAAAAGCTGATCATTGGATTAAGTTACTGGGTCTTGAAGCATTTCGTGATAAAAAGCCCGCTACTTTATCGGGGGGTCAGAAGCAGCGTGTAGCCCTTGCCCGTACATTGGCTCACGAACCTGACTTTGTATTGCTTGACGAGCCTTTATCAAACTTAGATGCAGCTTTAAAAGACACCCTTCGTTGGGATATTCGTAATGCATTAAAAGATGCAGGTGTTCCTGCAATTTGGGTAACCCATGACCAAGAAGAAGCCTTATCTGTTGGTGACCGTGTTGGCGTATTAAAAGAAGGCATTATTCAGCAAATCGATACCCCTGAACGCTGCTTTAGCTTACCAAGCAATCGCTTTGTTGCACGCTTCTTAGGTGAAGCAAGTTTCATTGCTGGTAATTGTGAAGGTGATATTGCCACCACTGATTTAGGTAATGCACCAGCGATTAAAGTTGATCATGATACTGCAAAAGTTGATGTATTACTTCGCCCTGATGATGTTCACCTTATTCAAAATGCAGCTACTAGCAATGGTAAAGTGACCTGGGTGCGCTACGAAGGTGGCAGCCGCTTATGCGCTGTAAAATTAGCGTGTGATACTGTGGTGACAAGCCGAGTAAGCCATGAAGTGATGGTACGCCCAGGTGATGCAGTACATGTATCTATTAACACAACACACCCACTTGCAGTTTACGCAGCTTAAATAAAGATATCTGTGCAGGTCTAAATGGCCTGCATTTTTTAGAAAGCTTTCAGCTGTCAGCCATCAGACGCGAATAAAATCTGCTACCTAGCAACTTGCTAACTTTCCTCTAGAAGCTTTACTCTCATAACTCTTATCTCGTATCTCGTTACTACAACCATTCACTGCTAAAGCCCGTCCTACGGAAATTTTATCAGGTATTAGACTCTAGGTTTTAGGCACTAGAACGCGATGTAAAATCGCTGTTACCTTGCAACTTTCTAACTTTACTCTTGAAGCTTTACTCTTGCTAATTTTCCCCTAGTAGCTTTACTCTCGTAACTAGCAACTCCCTAACTTTCTCTAAAACGTAAAAAGCCCGCCAGTAGGGGCGGGCTTTTGTTTTATAACAAGTTTAACTCGTTATTAGAATGTGTAACGCACACCTACACGCATTTCCCAAACTGATGCGCTGCTTTGAGTTGCAGTTTTACCATTGTTAGGGTTGAAGTCTGAGTATACGTAACGACCTTGGTCATCAAGGTCTACGGTCACCATGCTGTTACCAACAAAGCTACCTTTCTTAAGTACGCCCCAGTCATCGTTTAACATATTAGTTAAGTTATCGATAACGAAGAATACTTCACCTTTGTGACCAGGCATGAATCCAGGTACTTCCTGAGTCATCTTGAAATTAACTTTAGTGAACCAATCAGCATTTTGACGGTTACGACCAGAGATTTCACCACGAGCTAAACCTTGAGCAGAAATCCACTCGTTAAACTCAGTTACTTCTTCAGGAGTCATGTCGTAAACAACGTTAGGGTCATTCACTTCAGGGATATACATTAGCTGACGACCACCGTTTGAGTTGCTATCACCCCAAACGCCGTCTGAATCATCAAATGTGTAGCTGTAAGGTAGACCTTTGTACGTTTCGCTGAACAGGTTGAAACGAGTGTTGTAACCATCAAACAACTCAGTTGTGTAGCCTAATGTCATAGTAAAGCGATGCGGGATCTCGTAATCAGATGTGTGTGCACCTGGATTAGTCGGATCATATGTCGCTAAGTTACCGTAGTTTGAGCTCGCTACAGAGCTTGTCATAGGGTTAACATCAGTTGAGTCAGTGTAAGCATAAGCTAGTTGTACGCTAATACCGTTATCAAAACGTTTGCTCATTGCAGCTGAGATAACATGAGACTCACCGCTGTCACCACTTACATTAGTTAGTAGTAAATCGCCGTAACGGCCTGTTTCTTTTTCTTCAAGAATTGGGCGACCATCAAATGTAGTGTTACCAGAATCTTGTAACGCGATATCTTCTAGGAAAGCAGCATCTTTACGTTTAGTGAATAAGTAATCTAGTGAGAATACGTACTCATCTTCAGTTGTGTATGTTGCACCTACTGAGTATTTCCACTCTGATGGCATTTCGAAGTCTGGGTCAACAGCGTTTACTGATGAATCACCTGAACCAATGACTGTGTTTGCAACTTGATCGTAAAGGCTTTGTGGTACTTCATAACCTGGTGTGCCGCCGTTCACGTTTGGCGTAGCGAATAGGTCAACACCACCTCTGATTGATGTACCAATGTTAGTGATACCATCATTCGAGTATGAGTTAGATAGCCATACATTCGGGTTACCACCTGAGAATAAACCAACACCTGCACGTACTTCTAGTGCATCTGTTGCGTACCACTCAAAACCAACACGTGGTTGAATTAAATCGATGCCGTCGAATGTTGATTGGTTGCTGAAACCGTAACGGTTTGTAAAGTTTTCATTATAGTTAGGTTTGTCGTCACTTGTGTATTTGTCGTAACGGAGACCAAACGTTAATGTTGCATCTAAATCTGTAAAGCTGTACTCATCTTGAACGTATAATGTATGTTGAGCATAGGCAAAACTTGCTGCAGCATCAGTAGGATCATTTGTTCCTGCCGCGTTGTTGTAGTAAACACGGTCTGCAAAACCATCTTCAAAATCATCAACTGATTTAAAACGCCACTCACCTTGAGTATGCTGAACGAATTGGTTGAATACGTCTAACTCTTCAAACTCGTAGCCAGCTGTAATAGTGTGTTGATCAAGGTAGTATGTACCCGCAATTTTTGCTGTCACTGTTTCGTAGCTAAGAGCATTAGATTGACGAGAATCATCTGGACCGATATAGATAGTACCGCCGTCTTCTGTACGAATTTGCATTTCACCGAAGCTACTTGCAGCATCTAAAGAGCGAACAGTCTGATCTAATTCTGATTTCCCTAAACGAATTTCAGTTGAAAATTCATCAGACCAATCTGAATAAAGTGAACCAATGATTGATGTAAATTCAGCACTTTGCTTGAAGAAGTGATTATCTAAAGTAACAGTGTTGCTGTAAGCATCTGACTGAGACAGTGTAAAACCATCATTATAGTTATAGATTAAGTTTGCACGGTGGTCATCGTTGATATTCCAGTCTAACTTAACTAAGATTTTTTCATCTTCAACTGGTGCGCTTGATGGCATGCCACCTGCGTCATAACCGTAAACGTCTTGAGCGATTTGTTGTACACGTGCAACGTCTGCAGCTGTAACACTACCTGTGTCTAGGCCGCCGTAGTTGTATTGTTTTACACCTTCAAGTTTTTCGTAAGATGTGAATAAGAAAAGGCTATCTTTAATTAGTGGTAAACCAACGTTGAAGCCGTAACGTTTTTCGGTGTAATCACCGTTATCGTAGTCTTCACCTTCGATTTTATCACCTTTCATTGAATCATTTGTGTAGTCGAAGAAAACACCACCGTGTACTTCGTTACCACCTGATTTAGTAACAGCGTTGATGTTACATGATGTGAAACCACCATATTGAACATCAAAAGGTGCTAGTTCAACTGCCACCTGCTCGATTGAATCAAAAGAGAAAGGAGCACGGATTGTAGGGTAACCGTTAGAGCTTAAACCGAAGTTATCGTTCATACGAACGCCGTCTAGCGTTAAGCTGTTGAAACGTGGGTTACCACCACCACAGTTGATTGAACCGCGGCTATCGTCAATTGTTACACGTGGATCGATACGAACGATATCTTTTAAATCACGGTTGATAGCTGGTTGGTTTTCTAAATCTTCAAGTGTGAACGTTGCAGCTGGGCCTGTACCACCAGACATACGGCTGATTGGACGACCAGTAACTACGATTTGTTCTACATAAGATTGTCTCTCTAACGTAACATTAACTGGGTAGTCAGCACCAACTTGTAGGTTGATGTTGTTGAATGTTTGATCTGCGAATACGTCAGAATCTACAACAACGCGGTAAGGACCACCTACACGTAGGCCTTTTGCTGTGAAGTAACCCGCATCGTTCGTTTCAGTTTCTTTAGTTGAACCTGAAGGTAAGTGAACGATAGTAATCTTAGTGCCTGCAGCAGGGTTGCCGCTAGGACCTTTGATTTGACCCTTGATAGCAGATGTTGTTTCATTTGCTAACGCTGCACCACTCACACCAACACATGCTGCAATAGCAAGTGATAGAGCTGTTTTGCGGAGTTGGATTTTCATTATGTTATTTCCCGTGTTAGAGGTTATGTTTCATTTATAGTTTGCTGTCAGTTGGCATCTTAAGTGCCTTTACTAACGGTTTTGCTGATTTATCAAATAGATTATTTAATAAACCTGCCAATCTTATCCCGCCTTGTTGTAGGCGAGTTTTAACAACCGGTAAGTTTTTATAGATATAACTATAACTTACGTTTGTTTCATTTTCTTTATACAGAGAGTTTGCAATGTTATTAGATTCGATTAACCAATCGCTAGGTGAACTGGCAAGGTAGTCCGTTATTAACGCTTGATTTGTTGTATTTATAAATTGCGCAAACTCAGTATAGGACAAATTTTCATTTTCAATGAGTTTTGTGTCCCACAAGCTATGTAAATTGGTATCTTGACCGAAGAATGTGACAGAAATATTGTTGCCGCCGCGATCTTCACCACGACCAGCATGAAAAGGTTGATGGCTATCACCAACAAGGTGAACTAAAAAACGCAGTGCGAACTGTTTTTCACCTAGAGAAGCTTTTTGGTTTTGTAATACTGAGATTGAATATTCCATGCCTTCGAGGATATCTGACACGGTTTCTTTGTTATGGTGGGCATGTGAGTCGTAATGTGGTTTGGCTTCACCTTCTTTAAAGTTAATGTAGTGCCAGCGCGAAGATTTCTTTTGCCAGAATTTTTCTGGAGCAGAACGCATTTCATCAGCCCACGTTGCTACCTGTGGTAAAGAATCACCATCAAGTAAAGGAACTAATGCTTGCTTGGTGGTGTCTGTAATATGCTTAGATGCAATTTCACCAATAATACGGTGACCATTCTGACCCCATGCATTAGCCGGGTTACTTAACACAGCTGAAATAACTGGTGTCGATAACAGCAACATTTTTATTGTTTTTTGTAACATTGACTCAGTGTCCAAAAATGAATGTGCCCTGAAGCACGATTTCTTGATGCATATTTTCCTGAATTTAAAAGCAAATAGAAAGGACTCAATAAGATTCATAATTTCTTGTTCATATATGTTATTTATCAATAACTTAAAATATTCAGGTAAAATTACTTGTTGTAATAAGTAAGAATAATTGTTCAAATAGAGACAACGGAGCGTTGTTGGCTATTAAAATTGAATTTAAGAACAATACTAATAAAAAAATCGTCGATTGTTACATTTTTGTTTCTAGCAGTTATTTTGTTTTTTTATATCGGAATTTTGCAGGGTAAACCGGCTGTATCTGATATAGATGCATTTATTGAAACGTCTTTTCAATGTGATACTAAATCAGAGGTTAACCTTAACGAGTTAGTGGTTTATTCATCGGGCAAAGTATTGGCTGAGGATGTCGCTAAAACTTTGTGCGCTGATGACATCATTAGTAAACAATACGGCAAGGTCACCTCTTATTGGGGTTATAAAACTTCTGACACTATTGAGTTTTTAGGTAAAGGGATTGCAGATCTGATCCTGGCTAAAGAAAACTTGATTAATGCCTTTATGGCCGAGTCAACCTATAACTACCAAGCAGTTGTTGGCTTTCCTGACTACACTGCTTATTTAATTTCTAGTAAAGAAAAGCCACGCATTGAAAAAAGCTACTTTTTAGATAAACGTATTGGTTTGCTTGATTACCCAACGAGCCGCTCTGGACACATTCTCCCTAAACAATTATTTAAAAAATTAGATATCAACCTAGAAAACCTAAATATCACTTACGCAAGTTCGCATACTGAATTAAGAGAGCTGCTTGCAAGTGGTAAGGTCGATTTGATTTCTTCTTATTGGCAAGACAGCGACCAGCAACGTTTTTCTAAAAACTACATTACGCCTATACGTGACAATATAAGTGGTAGTCGTTGGTATTTAAAAATGCAGGATGAAAACACCGACCTTTTATGTGCAGTTCAAGCGCAGTTAACCCAATTGGCACACAATCAAAACTCTCATTACTTTAATCATGTTGAGTCTTTTTGGGAATGTGAGTCGACTCAGCAAACAATGAAAGTAGGGGATAGCAATGCTGCCAATTAGAGTAAAACTTGCTTATGGCGGAGTATTTATAAGCTGTTGCTTGGTTTTATTTGCCAGCTTTATTACAGCAAAAGCTTATAAGACAACAACTAATGATGCCCTGACTCTAGCAAAAGTTGAAAACCGCATTGCCCTTGATTTAAACCATTTAAATTTACCTGATGATTTTTTAAAGCATTCAGGTAGTAAAGATATGGTACTCAATTATATCGCGCGTCTTAATGCACAATTAGCTGACTCAGGCGTGATGGTTTACTCCATTGAGGGGATCTCTGATTATCCTGCTCGTGCAGATTTAATCACTAAGCAATTGCATGCACCACAAAAATCATTAACGGTTAGCTTTGTTGTGGCATCGTCTTTATTTGCTAAAGATGATATCGCTGTGTTGATTTTGGTGTGTTTATTTGCAGCTGCATTTACTTATTTATTATTTATAAGTGAACGCACTAAAATCCAAATTGCTAAACACGAACCAGAAGTTGCAATTCAGGTAGAAGAAAAGCCTAAATTGATAGTCGATCTTCAAAATAAAACTTTGGCTGCTAGCTGTGCTGTTGATAAAACAGTGGCGCTTGCTAATAAACCGCTGTGCTTTTACCTTGCATTGGTTGAGTTTTGTATTGAACATCCTGATGTAGTGCTTAATCAAAATAAAGATGTACCAGAAGAATTACTGACTTTAGCAAACAAGTATTTTTACCGGTTAGTAGAGCTTGGTCATACAATACGTAAGCGCCCAAACTTTACCAATAGTTTAGAAAAAACATTAAGTGAAATTCGGGCTGCACTTGATGAAGTTTGGCAAGAGCAGCCGGAGATAAAAGAAACCTATTATCCACCTAAGGCCCATGGTGAAGGCTCCCGTTCTCGATTACATCATTACGGATTGAAAGCAATTGAGATTGCCGATATTGAAGTCATTGGGAAGTAATCTAGTTTAAAAGTAAAAAGGGAAGTCACTGACTTCCCTTTTTCTATTTAAGTAGTCTTTATTTAGGGGCGTAATCAGCCGCTTTAACAGGACTATTTTGCTCAAAGAAGCGTTTTAATGCCTGTGCATCTGTATCATCTGTACTCACAAAGCCTTTTTTACTGGTAAGAGTAGGGTAACCATCACCACCAGAGGCATTATAGCTGTTAATGCTCATACGATAAGTTTTAGCCATATCAAGTGGTTTACCAGCAATTTTAACATCAGATAAAGTGTCGTTATCGCGTTTAAAGCTTAGCTTATAATATTGTAAGTAGGCACCTGAATCAGGAGGGAAAGAAGTAACAACCTGTAAGTAGTCAAATAGTTCTTGGCCTGTCATATCAATATAGGTGATACGGTTTTTAAAAGGATGAACTTTTAAAATATCTTTATAACTTACATCGCCTGCTTGAATGCTATCGCGAATACCGCCACCGCTTATCAAACCAAAATCAGCACCCACTGACTGCATTTGTGCAGCAATAATAACGCGTGCTAAGTTTACTTGCTCATAGCGTACTTTATTGCGGTCACCTTCAAGTTTTGCATCCACGTTACCTATTTTACCAGCAATTTGTGCTGCGCCTTTTTGCTGATAAACCGCAAGGATGTCTTGTAAGTTTTTGTTTGGTTCAATGTACTCAGCCGCTAGCTTTTTATTGCCGTTTTCATCATCGATATAAAGATTTACAGGAATAAGTGAGTAATTGATCAAAGTTAATTCATCGTTTTCTAATTTGAATTCAGCTTTACCAACATATTTACCCCACTCATGGGCTTGCATGATCCAAGTTCCATTTTGTTGGTCAGGCTTACACTCTTTACCTGGCATAAAGCTTTTGTCAGCAACATTGGCTTCTTTCATACACACTGGCTCTTGTGAATGACCGCCAACAATAATATCAAGCATCCCTTTTGGTAAGTTGCGCGCCATAGTCACATCACCGGGTGCATTAATACCAAAGTTAGCATCAACATAGTGACCCATGTGAGTAACAGCGATTGTAATATCTGGGTTGTACTGTTTATCAATTTCTGGAGCTAACTTTGCAGTAACGTCTGTAGGGTCTTTAAATTCTAGGCCACCGATATATTGCGGGTTACCGATTTTAGCGGTATCTGTGGTAGTTAAGCCGATTACAGCAATTTTAAGCCCATTCTTTTTAAAGATTTTATAGCCTTGGTAACGATTTTCACCAGTTGTTTTATCGATGATATTGGCTGATAAAAAAGGGAAGTTTGACCATTTTTGTTGTTGATCAAGTACTGCCAGTGGATTATCAAACTCATGGTTACCAATTGCCATGGCATCATAACCAATTAACGACATACCTTTAAAATCTGGTTCCGCGTGTTGTAAGTCAGACTCTGGAATACCCGTATTGATATCGCCACCAGAAAGCAGTAAAACAGCATGACCTTGTGCTTTGGCTTCGGCTTTTAGTTGATCAATTAAAGTCTTACGAGCAGCCATGCCATATTCACCTTGTTCGTTATGCCAAAAACGACCATGGTTATCATTAGTATGAAGCAGAGTTAAATATTGGGCTGAATCAGTATTATTAGAAGAGGAGCTACATGCGGTTAGGGTAACCAGTAGCGATGTTAGTAAAAAAAAGCGCATAATTGTTTGCCTGAATAGAGCAGTAGGTTAATTATGCGCTTAGTTTAAACGACTTAAGTTTAAATTAAATGTCTTTTATAAACTTTTGTCGCTATTTTCTGTATTTAGTTGTCCTGTTGCGGCAAGTTGTCTGCGTTGTAGTTCTTGTTCTGCGTAATGAGACTTTTGATGATTATTGCCGACCATCCAATTTAAAAAACTAGCGGGTAACTTACTGTAAGGCTCACCTTGGTGTAGGCCAAAATCGCATATTGCGTTCTCTTCATTCGCCATGGTTCATTCCTGTGTGTTCATTGTTGTCGTGCAGATACTAACAAACTGAGCCTATTTGATAAGACGATTTTGATTTATTCTTTAAATTTTTTATAACTATAATGAATACATGGTGTAAATTAATGTAACTGAGATGTAATTGCTTTGGCGCGTTTTGTGTAACTGTTTTGTTTGCTATTTAAGCGTCTGTCTATTTTGTTTAAGCTTCTTGCAGTTTTATAATAAAAATTATCAGGAAAGATAAACAATGAAAAAACATCTACTTGCAACTGCTTTATTGGCTAGCTGTTTTACAGCCAATGCTACTATTGTTGAAATGCAGACAGATCTGGGCAGTATTACTGTTCACCTTTATGATCAACATACACCTGTTACCGTTGAAAACTTTTTAAACTATGTTGCAGATGGCAGCTACGACGGTACGGTTATCCATCGCTCAGTTGATAACTTTGTTTTGCAAGGTGGTGGTTTTAAATTTGATACTGATTTTGAGGCGATAGAAACTGCTGACGCTATTACCAATGAGCCAGAGCTGTCGAATGTTAAAGGTACCATTGCAATGGCCAAGCTTGGTGGTAATGCTAATAGTGCGACAAGTCAGTGGTTTTTCAATTTAAAAGATAACAGCGCTAACCTCGACTTACAAAATGGTGGCTTTACTGTTTTTGGTGAAGTAACTGTACAGAGTATGGATGTTTTAGAACAAATCACCTCTTTAGTTCACTGTGGAGAAATCCCAGTAGTAAATCTTAATGAAGAGCAGTGCCCAGATACAACATCAGGTTTCAGTGGTGAAAACTTATTTTACATTAACAGTGTGACTGTGATTGATGATGATCCGAATTCGTCTGCTTCTTTATCACCAAAAGAGAACACGCTAATTGATGAAGATAACTCTTCAGACAATGGCGGTGGTAGCTCAGGCGGGAGTCTTGCGTGGATGCTATCTTTATTAGCTCTTGCAGGCTTTAGTCGTCGTAAATAATTCCAACCAACAAAGTAACGCCTTGATATTAAGCTCCTGTGAAACGCTGAATTCTGCATCTTGAGGTGGCTTGGGTATATATAAGGCGCTAAAAAGCGCCTTATTTCTTTGTATTGATGTTTATTAGAAGATTCTAACTAAAATAAGCACCCACATTATTAGCATTATAAAGCTACTGACAACAAAACTATAATAGCGCGCCTTCAAGGTGTTTGAAGTTAAGTGTATTACGCTATGAATAATTCTTAATGCAACATAAACCCAAGCAAGGGCAACAAATACAGTACCTACAGCATTGACTTGCAGAGCTGTTAAACACGCAATAAAAAACAGCACAGGCATTTCGAATTGATTGATAAAGTTCCGATCTGCTACGCGAACATTATCCCCAGCCTTTTCAAGCTCCATTGTTAAGAAGTCTTTCATCTCGATGGTTTTTTGTTTTGCCGCACGAAAACGACGCTTACCCATAATGTACATGACTGCAAAAGTCAGAAAGACCTGAGTGAACATTGCTACAATTAGCCACTTTTCCATAGCTCATCCTTTGTTATAGTTATTGCTATTAATCTTAACCGTAAGTATTGCATTTTCACAATGTGTTACAAAGTTTTGCTGTAACTTAGCTAAAAAGCATTGAATTGCGGCGCTCGAAAACACATGATAAATAAAAATTTATTCAATTTCTAATGGATACAAAATAATGAAAAAAATAATTGGACTCAGTGCAATCGCTTTTGCAGTGTTAGCTGGTTGTTCTTCTACTTCTACCACAACGCCTCCTGCAGCTAATACTAACCTTATTCCTGACTCGTTAGTTATCAGCCCAAACGACACCCGTGAGTACAAAACATTAAAACTAGATAACGAAATTGATGTAATTTTAATTTCAGATCCTAGTGCTGAAAAATCAGCTGCTGCTTTGAGTGTAGGCGTTGGTTTATTGCACGATCCTATGTCGCAACAGGGCATGGCGCACTACCTAGAGCATATGCTGTTCCTTGGTACAGACCGCTACCCAGACACTAAAGGTTACAGTGATTTCATGACCAAAAATGGTGGCGCACATAACGCTTACACCTGGTTAGATATCACAAACTACATGTTCAAAGTTAACAATGATGCCTACGACGAAGCACTTGACCGCTTTGCAGACTTTTTTAAATCACCAAAGCTTTACCCTGAATACACAGACAAAGAAAAAAATGCGGTAAACGCAGAGTGGTCAATGCGTCGTGAAATGGACTTTTTTGGCCAATTTAAACTAGCGCGTCAAATGATGGGCTCACACCCTGCAAACCGTTTCTTAATTGGTAACCTAGAAACTTTAGGGGACAAAGAAGGCAGCAATCTGCATAAAGAAACCGTTGCTTTCTATAACAAATATTATTCATCGAACATTATAAAAGTGGCGATGATCTCAAATCGTCCACTTGCTGAAATGGAAGCAAAAGCTAAACAGTATTTTGCTGATATTGAAAATAAAAAAATCGAAAAACCAACGGTGACTGATAAGTTAGACTTTTCTGTTGCTGGCGGAAAGCGTGTTTACTACTCACCAAATGAAGATGTAAAACAACTACAGTTAGAGTTCACAATTGCTGATAACAGTTCACAGTTTGCGGTTAAACCAAATCGTTTTGTTTCATACCTTTTAAGTAACGAAATGCAAGGTAGTCCTGCGCAAATCTTGCGTGACAAAGGCTGGGTGTCACGTTTATCTGCTTCTGATGCTCCAACACAATATGGTAACTACGGCAGCTTAACGGTTAATATTGAATTGACTGATGCTGGCATGCAAAACCGCGAAGAAATTGTCGCTATGGTTATGCAGTACATTGCGCTTATTAAAGAGCAGGGTGTTGATAGCAAATACTTTAATGAAATTCGTACATCGTTAAACAATGAATTTCAATTCCTCGAAAAAGGTGATGAGTTTGGTTATGTAAGTAACTTAACTGATAGCATGCAAAAGTTCCCTGTGAACAACGCAATTAATGCACCTTATTATTATGCAAAGTTTGATGCAGATGCGGTGCAAAATGTGCTGTCGCAATTAAACGAAGATACTTTACGTATTTGGTATATCTCTCAACAAGAAGAAACAGATTCACAGCTGCATTTTTACGATGGTAAATACCGCATTGAAGATATCAGCGAAGCAGAAGTTGCTAGCTGGAATAAACCGAGCGAATACGCTTTAGCATTACCAACAGTAAACCGCTTATTACCAGAAAGCTTTGCAATTAAAACGGCGGAGTTTAAACAACAAGCGCATCCTGAACTGGTATTTGATAAGCAGGGTGTAAAAGTTTGGCGCCAAGCAAGTCAGCAATTTGCTGAGCAACCAAAAGGTCTTGTTGAAGTTTATATTAATACACCTGATGCCCTTGTGAATGTTAAATCACAAGTTCTTTATGCAGTGTGGGCTGATCTTTATAACTTACAACAAAGCAAACTAAGCACAGAAGCAGCCGTTGCAGGTATGAGCTTAGGGCTACAACCAAGTAACGGCCTTGTGTTATCACTAAGTGGTTTTACTGATAAACAAGACGTACTTTTAGCTCAAGCGCTTGAAAATCTAACGTTAGATGTGTCTGAAGAAGGATTTGCACAAGCAATCGATCGTTTTAAGCGTGACTTACTAAATCAGCAAAAACAGTTTCCGTTCTATCAAGCATTCGGTGAGTACTCTAAGCTTACTCGTAGTGGTAAATTTGATACTGAAACCTTGATTGCAGCGGCAGATACACTAACCCTTGCCGATTTCGCGGCTATTAAACAATCAACACTTGCAGCCAATGATCTACGCGTATTCACGTTTGGTAACTATAACCAAAACGATGTTGAATCTATTGCGAGTAAGCTAACTGCAATTTTACCTAAAGGTCATAAAGCGACTGAGTTTGCCAGAAGCAAAGCCTGGTTACCTCAGCCTGGTGAACGTATTGTACTGCAAAAAGATATTGATGTAGCGGATGTAGCAATTATTGATATGGTTGTTCACCCAACCCCAGGTTATAAGCAAAAAGCACAGGCACAAATTTTACAAAGTCACTTTAGAACCGTAGCGTTTGATAAGTTACGTACAGAAGAGCAGTTAGCTTATGCGGTTGGTGCTCTAGCACGTCCTATCGAAGACTACTCAGCATTGGGTCTTTATATTCAAACACCGGTTAAAGGCCCTAAAGAAATGCAAGCGCGTTTTGATGAGTTCAAAAAGCAATACGCTGTTGAGCTTGATAACATGACAGAAGAAACATTTGCACAACTTAAAAATGCAACGCTTGTGTCTTTAAAAGAGCAACCTAAGAATTTAAGTGATGAAATGTCACCGCTCATTTCTGATTGGTACCGTGAAAACTTCAACTTTGACTCTAAAGAAAAGCTTATCGCTGAAGTTGAAAAAGTGACATTGGCTGATCTGAAAGATTACTACAAGAAAACCATGCTCAATAGTGAAGCTGCACGTTTAAATATTCAAATGCGTGGTAGTAAGTTTGCAGATAAGCCATTTGCTGATCTGAAAGACCAAACAAAAGTTGAAAACTTAGAGAGTTATTACAAAGGCATTAAATTCCAAAAGTAACCTAATAGTTGATAAACAAAAGCCCAAGCAATTGCTTGGGCTTTTTAATTTATGCGATAAGCAAAAATCCTATAAATGCAGCCGTTGCAGCAAGTAAGGTATAAGGCAGTTGCGTGATAGCATGGCTGACTAAATCACACCCTGAGCCTTGTGCAGCAAGTACCGTGGAGTCAGAATAAAAACAGGCTTGACTACCAAACGATGACGCCGACAACAAAGCACCAATCACTAAAGGAATATTGGCATCAATTGCGTAAGCCAGTGGCATTACTATAGGAATAGTTACTGCGAAAATCCCCCAGCTTGAACCCGTTGCAAAAGCAAGGACTGCCATTGCTAAAAACACCACGGCAGGTAAGTACTGTGCTGTCATATAAGGGCTTAATGTATTAATGACATATTGCGGAAGCATTAATTGGTCACACACATCTTTAAATATAAATGCAGCAACCACAGTCCCAATAGCGGGGATCATGCTTTTAAAACCATCGAGCATACGCTCAACGAGTTCTGACAATGTCATTAACTTTTGTAACATGTAAAAAGGTAAAACAACGGCAAAGGTTGCAAGCAACCCTTTAAATACGTCAATGTCAAAGTAAACAGTAAACGCAACAAGTAAAACTATCGGCACTAAAAAGTTATAGAGTTTACCGTTTGATGCTGCTGTTTCAAAGTTTTCTTCCGCTGCTTTCACTGCGTATTCATCTGCTGTTTGAATATCTGTGTATTGGCTATTCGTGATCTCGATTTGATTATTCATGGCACGTAGTTGTGCTTTTTTCATCGGACCAAAAGCAGGGATCACATTTAAGCTAACCAGTAATACCACAATGACTGCAAACCAAGCGTATAACATATAAGGGATTGCTTGAATGTAGACGGCAATACCTTGGCCTTCTGGTGCAACATTATTATCAACTAACAAGCCGCCAAAAAAAACGGCCCATGTAGAGAGTGGTACAAGCACACAGATAGGCGCAGCCGTTGAGTCAACAACATAAGCGAGCATTTCACGGCTAATTTTAAACTTATCGGTGATACGTTTCATGGTTTCACCGACGGTTAACGCATTTAAGTAATCATCAATAAAAATAATCACACCTAGCACAAAGGTCATCACTAACGATGAGCGCTGGCCTTTGGCAAACTTTAACGCTAATTCGGCGAAAGCACTTGCCCCCCCGGTTCTTACTAATAAAGCGATTAATGCACCAAATCCACCACAGACTAAAATTAGCCAGGCAATGGTTTCGTCTTGCATTACTTTTAATGAAATATCAGCAAAATTGGCTAACACAGCGGCTGGACCTAGCATGGCTAAACCAAACAAAGCACCAATTAGTAAAGATAAAATAGGGCGGCGTAAAAATACGGCCAAAACCACCACCAATACTGGCGGCAGTAAACTTAACGCAGAAGGTTCTTGCATTATATTTTTCACACAGTTAAGCAATGCGAGATTGCTTACAGAAATCAAAAGTCTATAGACTCAAGTAACTGCTTTACGCGAACACACTTTTATGGACCCATTAGGGAAAGTGCCTGCGTTGGCTGGCGCCAGACAGTATAGAGGGTATACTGCTTTTGTTTTGCCCAAAACATCGCAAGAAAAATAATCCTGAATATTAATTTAGTCAATAACAATTTTTTTTGCGATGATAATTATTTTACACTCATCAATAACGTCACTTTTTATTAATTGAGCAAAGGGATTATGGCATTTTCAGATACTTACAGACTCAGTAGCCATGCGGTTATCACCAACAACCAAGGTCAGGTGTTATTACTAAAAGCTGATTACGGTCAAAAAAGTTGGGGGTTACCTGGCGGCGCTTTAGATAAAGGTGAAACCATTCATCAAGCGTTACTTCGCGAATGCCAAGAAGAACTTAATTGTGACGTAGAAATAGCTTATTTAAGTGGTGTTTATTATCACACAGCGTTTAACTCTCATGCGTTTATTTTCCGTGCTCATATGGCTGAGGACGCTGAGATAATGTTGAGCGATGAGCACACAGAGTTCGGCTACTTCGATTTAGATGAGTTATCTAAAGTACAAAAAGAGCGTGTTCTTGATTGCCTTAATTTCACCAATGATGTCGTTAGTAAGGTGTTTTAATAAATGTTAGATATATATTTACGTGCCGGACAGCCTGATGATGCCGCGTTTATCGTAGAGCTTTTAAATCAAGCAACATTCTTAGAACATATCGGTAATAAAAATATTAATACGCCCGTACAAGCTGAGCATTATATTCAACAAACCTTTATAAATAGCCACCAGCAATTGGGCTTTGGCAGTTATATTGTTTGTTTAGCTGATGATACACCGGTTGGAATGGTGGGGCTCTTTCAGCGCGATGCGTTAGCTATCCCCGATTTAGGATTTGCCTTGTTAGCTAAATATGAAGGCAAGGGTATCATTACAGCTGCTGCTCGGTTATTGATGGCCAAAAAACACGTATTAGAGCTTGGTGTGCTTGCTGCAATAACCTCGCAAACAAATATTGGTTCACAGAAGGTGTTACAGAAACTTGGTTTTGAGTTTATAGGCGATGTCATCATTAACGATAACAATCAGCCTCTAAAACTCTTATTAAAGAGCAAGCTTTGATACTTCGTTTGCAACTTGTTTGTTAACCTTCAGCCAGGTTGACTCAAGTGTTGCAACAAGCCCTTCGTAATCACTGTCTTGTAATGGCGTAAGCTCATTGAAGTAATTGACTGCTTTTAACTTTCGGCCCGACTCAGGGTTTGTATAGTACAAACGCCAAAGCCCGGCAATGTTGGCATTGCCTTGCTCATCGCCGTTGAAGTGATGTAGCTCATATTCTAATTCATAGAAACTTTGCTGATCTAAATCAGTTATCACCGGCAAGCCCTTTATTACCATCCAATTATCAAGCTCAGTGTAAAGCTTTTGATGGGCACTGGCGGTTAACATTAAATCAGGTGATTCGCTCCATAAATGGTAGTTAGCAGCATTGACTCGGTTGTTGTCGAGAACCATAGCAATGCCACGATTATTAAGCGCACCACGTAGCTGTACGGTGTTAATTCTGAGCTGAGCTTGCGTATTTTCTGCTAAGCGTTGCATCGCAGTAATTGGCTGCGAAAATTGATAATACTCAATGGTTGAGAACGAAGTCTGACTGCAGGCCGAAAGTAACAGCACTGATGCCACTGAAGCACAGAGTTTATAGTTCATTATTGTTTCCTCGGCGTTGGGTCTGCTGGTAGCTCTTTATCAAAGATCAACATATTAGGTTGCTGGTTTAAGCCTCGTGTGAATGGCTGTAGCTCTTCACTTAAACGTTTAAATTCAGATAAAGTTGTTTGCAACTGCTGGTGGAATGTTGAACCTTGCTCATAACTTGCCATGGTCTTTTCAAATTGTTTCATGGTTTTATCGAACTGTTGCATGCTCTTAGTCATTTCTGCAAAGTTGCGATTAATATCACCCGGTAAGTCTTGCGTATCTTGTTTATTTAGTAGCTCTCTCATGTCATGAGCAAGCGCTTGGTACTCGGCAAAGGTGGTCTGCATTTGTGCCAAGCTATCTTCAATTTTAAGGTTATTTACTTTATTTAATACATCAGAGACTTGGTCGGCTATGACTGTAATACCGCTTGATACACTCGGGAATACAGTGTACTCGGCTATTGTCTTTAATTCGGCAGGCTCTGCATTATCGTAAATATCTAAGTCAACGTACACGGCGCCAGTGAGTAAGTTACCCGGCTTTAAAGAAGCACGAAGACCATTTTTGATCCAGCCATTTAAACTCGAATGCCAAAACTCGCGTGCTGCTGTACTGTCGTGGTAGAGGCGCCCATACTCAATCTTTATCAGGGCAGGTACTGCGGTGTTATCAGTTCTAAAGTGTGCAGGCTTACCGTCTATTATGACACTTGCAGGTGCTTCAACTACACTACCGATACGCATACCTCGGTATTCTACAGGAGCGCCAGCGCGTAAGCCGCGAATTGATTGCTCAAAGTCGATTAAGTAGTAGTCAAAATCATAAAAGCGTTCTTCTAAGGCGGCTTTGTAGCTATTACTTAAAGAAAAACTATGGCCGTTACTGGCAACTTCACCGGGCGCTTGTTGCTCAGGAATACCAACAGAAATACCGCCTTTGAGCAATTTACTTAACGAGCCTGTATTAACATTAATACCATCTGCAGAGAGGTCTATTTCGATGCCTGAGTTTACCCAGAAAATAGAGTTTAAGGTGATCAAGTTTTGATATGGCTCATTTATAAAAATGCCATATTTCATCGCTTGGTTCTTCCAATCAAAGGTGGCGGTTTCTATTTGGCCTATTTTGTAATCTTTAAAGTAAATACCGGTACTCACATCAAGCACTTCTGCGTTATAACTTAACAGTGTGAAGCGCCCACCTTTTACATCTTTACCAATTAAAGCCGGTTCATCTTGTAGCTCAAATCTTTCGGCTAGCTTTTTACTCTCACCCGGTGCAAATTCTAAATACACACCAGATAGAAGGGTACTCATGCCGCTTATGCCGGTATCGTCAATCCGTGGTTTTACAACCCAAATTTTCGCATCATCTGTGAGTAAATCGTCGTAATGTTTATCGATTTGCGCCCGTGCGATAACGCTATTTTGTTTATCTGATAAACGAACATGGTCGATTTGGCCAATCTTCACGCTACGAACTTTTATCTCTGTTTTACCAGCCACAATACCTTCTGCATGAGGCATTTTGATGAAGATGGTGGTGCCTTTATTTGCTTGATACTGGTACAACATCCATGCGCCAATTAATAAGGCAATAACTGGAATGATCCAGATGGCCGATATATTTGGCGCTGTTTTTATTTTAGCGGTTTCGCTCATGCCAAGGTCTCTTGTTTCGCAGTACTTAAGTTATCTGGGTTATCCCACAATAAACGGGGATCAAACGCATGGGCTGCCAACATCTGGCAAATAACCATGGTTGTAAAAAATATTGTGCCAATGCCAGGTGTTACTGACATTAAGTTTCCGAGTTGCACTAAGGCTACTAGAATCGCCACAACAAATACATCGATCATTGACCATTTACCAATAAATTCAGTCAATTGATAGATACGCGTATAGCTTTTAGTTTGTCTGTTTGCTGGCCTCATCACCATAAAGCATAAAAAACTTAATATTAGCGCTTTGGCAAGGGGAACAACCACACTCGCTAAAAAGATGATCATTGCGATAGGGTACGAACCACTATTCCATAAAATCATTACCCCACCAATAATAGTCGATGGATTTTCATCGCCAAGGCTTGTGGTGTACATAATAGGATAGACATTAGCAGGAATATAACAGGCCACTGAGGTTAATAACCATGCTGCGGCTTTTTGCACACTAAAAGGATTACGACTGTAAGTTTTAGAGTCGCAGCGTGAACAGATTTCGGTCGCACACAGTTGTCCACAAACATGACATGCTCTTAATCCTTGATCAATAGCACGCGTATTTGGCTGTGTTTGCTCTATATATTCTGGTTCTTTTAATTGTTTCCATAAGGTGTGCTTATTTAATTTTGCTGTGGCTGCCACATAACAGATAACAAAAGCGCTATAGGCCCAAAAGCTTACACCAAATTCAATATCGGCCATCGACATGATTTTAACCATACTGACCATCACGCCAATTAAAAAAATCTCAGACATGATCCAAGGTTCTAACGCAAAGGTGGTTTTTAACAGTCTTTTTCCCCATTGATATGGTAACGCTTTTAGTAAGCCTAAATGCAGAGGAATTATGAGTACTAATAAAAGAAGGGGCAGACCAATAATACTGGTGTCGATGAACAAACCTAAAAAGTCGTTGTCGTAATTAAAGAGAATACGAGCGGCATCGGGTAAGGTGATTGTTTGGGTAATACCACTACTGGTAAAAGACAGAAATGGGTAAAACATACTACTCAGTAGCATAACAATAGCACTTAAGCTTAGTGCGACCACCATACTATCTTGGTTAGCTTGCGATGCCGAAAGCTTTGTATTGCAATGAGGGCATATTGCCACTTGTTTTGCACTTAAGTGTGGGATCTCAATGACAAGATCGCAGCTAGGACAGGCTGTTTGCAAACTTAGGGTCTCTTAAACAAGAACTTAGTTAAGTTTGCATCAAATAGTGTATAAATTCAAATGCACCTTTGTTTAATATAAGCTAATATTTGTACAAAGCGATTACGCTTTTTAATACATTTAATTCTTTAAGGTGAGCAGTGAAGCAATTATTTATCCTTTTAATGTTGTTTGTTAGTGTTAAAGGTGAGTGTTTATCTGAGCCAAATACGCAAAAGCCTATAGTTGTTGCTGCAAGCGCCTCTTTGCCTCCTTACGTCATTCAAGACACTAACAGCGGTATTCAACTCGAAATATTGAAAGCTGCTTTCAAATCGCAAGGCATTTCTAATATCGATATCCATTACATGTCTAATAAGCGTGCTGAGCAGCAGCTTATGCAGGGCAAGGTAGATATTGCATTAAATTTTCCACCCGTACTCACGTCGCATGTTTATAAAAGTGACGAGCTACTGAGCTACCAAAATGTGGCGGTTAGCCTTGCCAATAAAGAGCTGAAAATTAATAGTATTTACGATTTAGCAGGTAAAAGCGTGCTTGCCTTTCAAAATGCGACGAATTTCATTGAAGCACCTTTTAAATCGGTTACCAATATTTTGCGTTCTTACGAAGAAGTAGTTAACCAAGAAGCACAAGTTGATCACCTTATGAAAGGCTGGGTCGATGTAATCATTTTAGAGCGCCGAGTGTTTTTATATTATTTAGAAAAATACAAACAAAGCGCTGAGGTAAAACCTTTTATTGTGCATGCAATCTTTAAAGAAGCACCAAGACCTGCGTTTTTTTACAGTAAAACTTTAAAAAACACCTTTAATTTGGGTCTTGGTGAGATCATTGAGTCAGGCCAGTACCAAGCAATTATTCGCCTTGATGGTACTGAGTACGCGCAACTTTCAGAGCCCGAGTTACGCGAATAACGCGACGGTTTGGCGGCTTAGCGCAATTAGCTTACCGTCTTCACTCCAAATGCAGCCATCTTCTAGCCCATAGCCATCCTTACTATGGTGTGTAACCGCTTCGTAGCCAATCCAAGCATCATGGGCAATTGCAGGCTCTTCTACAAATTCTATGTACCACGACATACTACTTGCTGGTGCAGGTTGCTTATACATTTGTAATAAGGTTGGTGGCCATGCATCTGTTAGGGCGATGATATGGGCTTCAGTCATTTGCTCTGGCACATGTTTGAATTTCATCCAGCCACCTAAATGTGAGGTATCTGCTCCAGAGAAAGGCATATTGCCGTCTTGTAAACACAATGCCACATGCTGGAAAAATGCCGGCATGACGCCTTCCTTATAAGGTAGAGTGAAACGCTCATCAACCGGTTTTAGCTGCATGGTCTTAGTGACATCTACACGAACATCGGACTGTCTCTGTGCACCAAAACAGGCTTGTGTTATAACACAAACATCGCCATTTTGAATCACTTTTGCTAGTACCTGCGCACTGTTTTTTCCTTCACGTAAGATTTCAACGTCGATTGAAAAATCATTGTCAGCGATTAAAGGGCCAACAAAGTTAGTGCTTAAAGATAATAAACGACGAGAGCTATCGATATGCTGACGTATAGCTTGATATAATAAAGCTGCAGATAATCCACCAAACGCTGTGCGGCCTTGGCACCAGTTTTCTGGAAACTGCATAACTTTTGTTTTGTCTTTGCCTAGTTCAGCTGCCATGGCGAGTAATTGTTCAAAATGCATAATTTTCCTTAACATTTATTGTTATGGTGTTTGTTATAGCATAGCTAAAGTCGTCAGACCAGTTTGTTTATCCTGCAAGCAGGCTGAGAAAACAGCGCTTTTTGTGGAAAAAACGCCCATTTCGAAAATATTTCAAAAAAAAGTAAATTTTTTTCATTTTTACAGTTGAATTCAGTTTCCTGCACCCCTATCTACTAGTCATCGAACGTTTTAACGAATTTTGAAGTTGGAGAAGATTCATGGGTAGAATTATTGGAATCGATTTAGGTACTACTAACTCTTGTGTAGCAGTACTAGACGGTGATAAAGCACGCGTTATCGAAAACGCGGAAGGCGATCGCACAACACCATCGATCATTGCATATACGCAAGACGGTGAAACATTAGTTGGTCAACCTGCAAAACGCCAAGCAGTAACTAACCCAACTAACACATTATTTGCAATCAAGCGTCTAATTGGTCGTCGTTTTGAAGACGAAGAAGTACAACGCGATATCGGTATCATGCCTTTTAAAATTGTAAAAGCTGATAACGGTGATGCATGGGTTGAAGCACGTGGCGAGAAACGTGCTGCACCACAAATTTCAGCAGAAGTGCTGAAAAAAATGAAGAAAACAGCAGAAGACTTCCTAGGTGAAGCGGTTACTGAAGCAGTAATCACAGTACCTGCATACTTCAATGACTCACAACGTCAAGCAACTAAAGATGCTGGTCGTATTGCTGGTCTTGAAGTTAAACGTATCATCAATGAGCCAACTGCCGCTGCACTTGCATACGGCATGGACAAAAATAAAGGTGAAAACGTTGTTGCAGTATATGACTTAGGTGGTGGTACTTTCGATATCTCTATCATCGAGATTGATGAAGTTGAAGGCGAGCACACGTTTGAAGTTCTAGCAACTAACGGTGACACTCACTTAGGTGGTGAAGACTTCGATAACCGTGTTATCAACTACTTAGTTGAAGAGTTTAAGAAAGATCAAGGTATCGACCTTAAAACTGATCCACTTGCAATGCAACGTGTTAAAGAAGCTGCTGAAAAAGCGAAGATTGAACTTTCTTCTGCTCAACAAACAGAAGTTAACTTACCGTACGTGACTGCTGACGCAACTGGTCCTAAGCACATGAACGTTAAAGTTACTCGTGCAAAACTTGAGTCACTTGTTGAAGACTTAGTAACTAAGTCAATCGAGCCACTTAAGCGCGCACTAGCTGATGCTGACTTATCAGTAAGCGACGTAAATGACATCATCCTTGTTGGTGGTCAAACACGTATGCCTTTAGTACAAAAAACAGTTGCTGAGTTCTTTGGTAAAGAGCCTCGTAAAGATGTGAACCCAGATGAAGCAGTTGCAGTAGGTGCAGCGATTCAAGGTGGTGTACTAGCTGGTGACGTTAAAGACGTACTACTACTTGACGTATCTCCGTTATCACTAGGTATCGAGACTATGGGTCAAGTAATGACAGCGCTAATTGAGAAAAACACGACGATTCCTACTAAGAAATCACAAGTTTTCTCAACAGCAGAAGACAACCAATCAGCGGTAACGATTCACGTACTACAAGGTGAGCGTAAGCGTGCAAGCGATAACAAATCACTAGGTCAATTTAACCTAGAAGGTATTCGCCCAGCACAACGTGGTACTCCACAAATCGAAGTAACATTCGACGTAGATGCGGACGGTATCTTACATGTATCTGCTAAAGATAAAGATACAGGTAAAGAGCAGAAGATCACAATCCAAGCTTCTTCAGGTCTAAGCGACGATGAAGTAGAAAAAATGGTTCGTGATGCTGAAGCGCACGCTGAAGAAGATAAGAAATTCGAAGAGCTAGTAGCAACTCGTAACCAAGCTGATGCAATGGTTCACGGTACACGTAAGCAAATCGAAGAAGCGGGTGATGCATTACCTGCAGAAGATAAAGAAGCAATCGAAGCTGCGCTTACAGAGCTAGAAGCGGCGATTAAAGGTGACAACAAAGAAGAGATTGAAGCGAAAACGCAAGCTCTTGCTGAGAAGTCACAAAAGCTAATGGAAATTGCACAAGCTAAAGCACAGCAACAACAAGGCGGTGCGGATGCAGGTGCTGAGCAATCTTCTGCAAAACAAGACGACGATGTTGTTGATGCAGAGTTCGAAGAAGTGAAAGACGACAAGTAATTGCTTGTTTCGCTTCTGCCTAACACAATAATGGCTGCTTTGTTTAGCCAATTAAGTTAGGATGAAATGATTGAGGCGCGCCAGCGATTTCGCTTGACGCGCCTTTTGCATGTATATAAACGGTAAATTGATAAGTTGCTAATCCTCTTAAATGGTTATGACCATAATACGATTTGTATCAGTCGATTTACCTTACGCAGTGTAGCTGCAGTAAAAAGAGTAGTGTGATAGATATGTCAAAAAGCGATTATTATGAAGTTCTCGGCGTGAGCAAAGATGCCAGCGAACGAGACATAAAAAAAGCGTATAAGCGCTTAGCGATGAAATATCATCCAGACCGTACCGCAGGCGATAAAGACCTTGAAGCTAAATTTAAGGAAGTAAAAGATGCCTACGAAGTACTAACTGATCCACAAAAGCGTCAAATGTATGATCAGTACGGCCATGCAGCCTTTGAACAAGGTGGTGGCGGTCATGGCGGTGGCTTCGGCGGCGGTCATGGTGATTTTGGTGATATTTTCGGTGATGTGTTTGGAGATATCTTTGGTGGTGGCGGTGGTCGTCGTCAATCGCGTCAACAACGTGGTTCGGACTTACGTTACAACATGGACTTAAGCCTTGAAGAGGCTGTTCGTGGTAAAGATGTCGAAATTAAAGTACCAACCTGGGTTAGCTGTAAGCCATGTGACGGTAGCGGTGCAAAAGCGGGTTCTAAACCAAAAACATGTACTACCTGTCATGGTGCAGGCCAAGTACAAATGCGCCAAGGTTTCTTCGCGGTTCAGCAAACTTGTCCTACGTGTCAGGGCACAGGTCAAATTATTTCTGATCCATGTGACAGCTGTCATGGTCAAGGTCGCGTAGAAAAAACTAAGACCTTATCAGTTAAGATCCCAGCAGGTGTTGATACAGGTGACCGTATTCGTCTATCGGGCGAAGGTGAAGCGGGCATGCATGGAGCACCAGCAGGTGATTTATACGTTCAGGTTTCTGTACGTGAACATCCGATTTTCCAACGTGATGGTAATAACCTGTATTGTGAAGTGCCTATTGGCTTCACAACAGCAGCACTGGGCGGTGAAATTGAAGTACCGACACTGGATGGCCGTGCAAAACTGAAGATCCCATCAGAAAGCCAAACGGGCAAGATGTTCCGTATGCGTGGTAAAGGCGTTAAGTCTGTACGTAGTGGCGCTCAAGGTGACTTGATCTGTAAAGTGGTTATTGAAACGCCGGTTAATCTTAATGATCGTCAACGTGAATTGCTTGAAGAACTTGAGCAAAGCATGGGTAAAGATGGCTCTAAAAACCGTCCAAAAGAAAAAGGTTTCTTTGACGGTGTTAAGAAGTTTTTCGATGACCTAACTAAGTAACTCTAGTTAAGTAACTTTAGTTAGAGAGTAAAAAAGGCGCTAGTAAGCGCCTTTTTTATTGGTAATTGCCTACTTTAGTGATCTAAGAATAGGTAGTTTTGCCAACTTTTCATTCTGATCAATACTTTACGCATTACTGATACGTGCTCGAAGTGTTCTGAATAAACAGCGACTTCTGTGCTTGTCCCCTGTGGTAGGTGATATTCACTCATGTCGTCTGTGATTTTTAAGGTGACAATTGCGCGGCCTTGGCGAGCAAAAAACTCAGTGCCCATCAGTGTGCCTTGTGCTTGTACTTGCCCTTCACCAATAGCAGGTAATACATCGAGTACTTCACCCGCAAAGGTTTTGCCAGGAATAGCTTTAAAGATAAAGTCTGCTTTGTAGCCTGGTTCGAGTCTTAATAGTGAATTTTGTCTAAATGCAGCGACGTAAACGGTATCTTCTTTGTGCACAAAGGTCATTACTGGGCGTAGTGGCATTGGTACTGCAATCATCCCAGGGCGTAATGTTAGTTGTGTAACATAGCCATCGGTAGGTGCATAAACGCTTGTGCTGTCTAAGTTAAATTGAGCTTGCTCTAAATTAGCGCGAGCTGCGGCAATTTTAGTTTGTTCGCCGTTTATTTCAGACTCAAATGCAAGTTTTTGACGTAACTCTTCGGCCTGTGCTGCTTCGTAACTTGCCTTTGCTGCTAAGTATACACCTAATTTATTATCAACTTGACCTTTTGAGTAAGCACCGCTTTTTGCGCCTTTTTCATAACGTTCGTATTCTTTTTTACTACGATCATATTCAGCTTTAGCCATTAGGGCACTGGCTTGTGCTGATTTATAGGCCGCTTCTAAACCGAGCACTGACTGTTTTGCATCTTGCAAAGCGGCAATCGCTTGATTTAGTTTGGCTCGATATAAGGTATCGTCTAGGCGAAACAATAAGTCACCTTTTTTAACAGGCTGATTTGGTTTTACTGCAACTTCTTCAACGGTACCGCGTACATTTGGCACAATAGGTGTTGTGACATAGGCACTGCTGGCCATATTTGAATGTGGGTGGTTATAGTTCATTAACAGGATCAAAGCGCCGATCAGCACTACACCACCAAGTACCGCGGTGGGTACCGTCCATTTATTAAGTGGGATTTTAAAAACTTTAAAGATACCAATGCACAATGCGGTATAAGTAAGTATTAATAACAAATCCATATTCTATTTCTCTTTATTATTCGATTGAGCATTTATTTGTGCTTGTAGTGCTGCCACTGTGGCTGTCAGGCTTGCTACTTTCTCTGCTAAGTCTTCCTGTTCCTTTTGGATCTGGTTAAAACCCCAACCGCGGTCATCACGCCATAATGTCGCCCAAACCCATAAAAATGGCCACAGCACGTGTAGGGTAAATAGGCTAACCCAGCCTGCATAATGGATGGCATCTTGATGAGGGTGATTACGCTTTTTGGCAATTTCGTAGGGAATATCGTGAATGGCAATAACACCATAAAATATTACTACCGTTACAAACACTAGCATGACCAGTGCAAAGTAGTCTAAAAACATGTACTTTCCTTTGTTTAACTTATAATCAATTTAATAATACGTGAAATTTCCCTAATTCCTAGTCGGTATTTTCAGATTTAGTTCAGCACAACGTAGTAGTCGGTATCAGCAAGACAACGACATAAAGTCACATCCTCTGAAAATGTGGTGTTTTGTATTCGGCCTTTTTCTAAGCCAAGCGTATGGCATTTGCTTTGACAATCCATGTAGGCATTCCACGCGAGGTATTCGTTGCATACAATAGGGTGAGTATGATAAATAACTGTTTGGCTAGATAGAGCCCTGTGTGTCTAGACATGCTTGTTACCCTGCCCAGGATTCATTACTTTAGTGTAGTCGAATTAGGTCTATTTAGTGTGTTTTGTAGCGGTTTTTCTATTGCCTTATATTCCTTGTTCACGGTATGTTTTATAAAGTGACTGCTAATTCATTAGTTATAGGAAAATCAATGACGCCGGCTATAAACTTACTGAAGAAGAAAGGTATTAGCTTTGATGTGCTCAGCTATCAGCATGAGCCTTCGCAACAACAGTTTGGCCTTGAAGCGGTTGAAAAGCTTAAGCTACCAGCTGAGCAAGTATTTAAAACCTTAGTACTTGAAGATGCTGACCACCAGCTTTTGGTTGCTATTGTGCCAGTTAGCCAACAAGTTAACCTGAAAATGCTGGCAAAGGCGGCAAAGGTTAAAAAAGTACAAATGGCTCCACAACAAAAAGTTGAAAATACCACAGGTTATATTTTAGGTGGGGTGAGCCCGCTAGGTCAGAAAAAGCGCCTTAATACCTATGTGCATCAATCTGCAGATAGCTTTGACTTGATGTATGTTTCAGCTGGTAAGCGAGGCCTTGAGATTTCGTTGGCACCTAAGGATTTATGCAGTTTACTAAATGCTAAGCTGGCAGATTTTTAGCAATGTATTTTTGGTAGGTTATGCCAGCGGGTTGTGTAATGAGGTGATAAGTACGCGCGTTTCATATGCCAACGGGTTGTTGGAGTTTCGCTGGCTATGGCAAGGGTACCCACGCCATAACGGGTGTTAATGCTATCAAGACACTTCATCAGTTTTGGGTTATCGATAGGCGCTTGAAATAGATCAGGTTGCTGGAACATTTGGCTTGATAACTCAAGAGCACCTACACCACATTTATAAAATCGTACCCCAGGTTTATAGAGATGATCAAATACCTCGCTGATAGCATTGGCAAACACGCAACTATCGGCAGTGGCGACACTAAATTCATAAATATAGGACTTTTTATAATAGCCATCTTGGTGAGGAGAGCTGGCCACAAACATTAATAAACGTTGAGTCTGTGAGCCTTGCGCACGTAGTTTTCTTGCTACAATCACACAATGATTGATCAGTGCCGTTTTCAGCGCGGTGGCGTCAGTGATACGCTCTCCAAAACTACGGGTCGAAAAAATCTCTTTTTTGTCTTGGCGTACTTCATCCCAGGCTAAACAGCTTTTGCCACGTAGCTCGTTCACTGTACGCTCTAATACAATACTAAAAAGGCGTTTTATTTTTCGTGGGTCTTGCTCGGCTAAATCAAAGGCTGTATTAATATTCATTGCTTTGAGTTTTTTAGCTAAGCGTCGACCAACGCCCCAAACATCTTGTACGTCCATGGCTTTTAGAATGGCTACCCGTGAAGTTTCTGAGTCAATCACTGCAACGCCATCAAAGCCGGGGAGTTTTTTCGCTGCATGATTGGCGGCTTTGGCTAGGGTTGCTGTTGGGCCAAACCCAACCCCAACAGGTAGCTTTGTTTCGCGCCATACGGTACGGCGAATATCATGGCCATAACGATGCCAATCGTGAATAAGTTTTTTGAAACCAGTAAAGTTTAAAAATGATTCATCAATAGAGTATATGTGCTGATTATCGCAAAAGCGGCCAATCACGTTCATCATCCGCTCGCTTAAATCCGCATACAGCTCATAGTTAGATGAGCGGATCACCACTTGGTTATCTTCGAGTATTTTCTTTACTTGAAAATAAGGCTGAAATTTTGGAATAGCCAGCTTTCGTGCAATAGGGCACACGGCACAAATACAACCATCGTTGTTAGTAAGAACCACAACCGGTTTACTACGAATAGCCGGATCAAATACTTTTTCGGCGCTGGCATAAAAGGCCACCGCATCGACTAAGGCGTACATGCTAATAGCTCTTTACTACTGCGATGTAAGCGAATTGAGCGAGTGACCACGCCTTCTAATTGAAATTCATCAGATTGACGTAGTTGCACTGCGGGGTATTTAGGTGAGGCTGATAATAACTGTGCATTGTGTTTATCTAATAGCTTACAAACAAATAAACCATTTAGATTCGCGACAATGACATCGCCATTTTTAACGTCTTCGGCGCGATCAACCAGTAATAAGTCACCATCAAAAATCCCCACACCTTGCATTGATTCGCCAGAGGCAATACCAATAAATGTTGCATCAGGGTGTTTAATTAATAGCTGATCTAATGATAGACCTAGCTCTTTGTATTGTGCTGCCGGTGATTCAAAACCACATACGCCAGCTTCGATATAAATAGGAATAACACGCATAACAAAACCACTATACTGTACGTTTGTACAGTATAGTGGTTTGTGGTTATCTTGCCAATAAGATCACGGGGTGTTGTGATTGATATTTTCGATCATGGTTGTGGCAATAGCGATAAAATCACGTACTTGCTGATCAGTTAAACCGTGGCAAAGTTTGGCATCAACCTCTTGCTCTGCAACTTCTAAACGCGAGAACAGGGCGTTACCTTGATCAGTAAAGGATAAAATTAAACAGCGCTTATCGTTTTCGTCAGCACATTTAGAAACCAGTTCAAGCTTTATAAGCTCTTTTACTAAGCGTGCTATTTGTGCTTTATCACGACCGGTTTTGGCAACAATATCATTGGCAGTACAGTGCTGTGTTTCGGCAATAATATGTAAACAGCGTACATGCAGTGCGTTAAGACCAAGCTCGTTGGCGTTAATGGCTTCGCGTACAGTGACACGGTAACTTTGTGCCAATGTAAATAAAGCTGAAGAAAGAGAGGTTTGTGGCATGGTTCACCTAAGTTAAGCAAGTTTGCATTAGTTGACAAAGTCAATTAAAAGCGTATAGTTGACTATATCAACTATTGGGGCGTTGTGCAATTTAACCAGCTAGGAGACCAAGATGGCTAGAAAAGTTCGTCGTGCAAACGTATTAAGTACTACACGTATTTCCCCGCATCTACAAAGAATTGTTGTTGGCTCAGAGGAGTTTGCCGATTTTCCACAAGATGCAAAAGGTGCGTACGTAAAGGTATTACTCCCGCATGCCGGTGAATCTAAGGTTGAACTTGATTTACACGCTGAGCACCCAGTATTAATGCGCTCTTACACTATTCGCGATATCAACCCTGTTAACGGTGCAATTACCCTCGACTTTGTGGTTAACCAACATCAAGGCGTGGCAACTAACTGGGCACAAAATGCATGTGTAGGCGACGAGGTAGGTATAGCAGGCCCAGGCCCTAAAAAACTCACTGATTTTACGCAAACACATTATTTAATGCTGGCAGATTTAACTTCTGTAAATGCAATCAATGGCTACTTACAAGCCCTGCCACAAGATGCCACTGTCGATGTCATTATTCATGTTGCTGATAAAGCCGACATCATTGAGCTTGAGCAAATTAAAGCACACAGCCAACATAGTGTTGAATGGTTAGTTACAGATGAGCCAGAAACAGATCTACTCGACCAAATAACACGCTTATGTGCTGGCTATAACACGCAACCTATGGTGTTTATGGCGCTAGAAGCAAATTTGGTGAAGGCAATTCGCCGTTTAATTACAAGCAGTTTTGAAATTGACCGTGAACACATTGTTGCATCCGCCTATTGGAAGCGTGGTATTGATGCCGATGGCCTAAAGGTGGAAAAACAGCAACAAAGCCGTGCCTAATTAGCATTTGAAAAATAGCCATTCGCTCTCATTAACTAATTATAAAGAGTTAAACTTTGGAGAGCGAATGTCAGATCTTAGCAACACACCTTTTTCATTGCTTGAATTGAGCCCAATGAAAGAGCACGAAACCGTTTCGCAAACACTAGCAAATAGTGTTACCTATGCACAAACAGCCGACAAACTTGGTTTTAATCGGTTTTGGATGGCAGAGCATCACAATATGCGCGGTATCGTGTGTGCCGCAACTTCAGTACTGATAGGCCATATCGCAGGTAAAACTCAGAATATCCGTGTAGGTGCAGGCGGGGTGATGTTACCTAACCACCCACCGCTGGTGGTTGCTGAGCAATTTGGCACCCTAGAGAGTTTATACCCCGGTCGCATTGATTTAGGTTTAGGCCGAGCACCAGGTAGTGACCCAATTACCAGCCGTGCTTTGCGCCGTGACGAACAACGCGCTGAACACTTCAATGATGAGGTAACGGAGCTGCAAGCTTTACTTGGCCCATATAAAGGTGACTCTCCAGTACGCGCAATCCCAGGTGAAGATACAAATGTACCAATCTGGTTACTGGGCTCAAGCCTTTATAGTGCTGGGCTTGCTGCTAAAAAAGGTTTGCCATACGCATTTGCAGGTCATTTTGCGCCGCGCTTTGTTGAAGGTGCCATTGCATTGTATCGCAGAGAATTTCAACCATCTGAGGTATTAGATAAGCCATACGTCATGCTTGGCTTACCTGTTGTTGCAGCTGACACCGACGAACAAGCACAGTTTTTAGCAACCACAGCGAAACAACGTATCTTAGCACTTATGCGCGGCAAGCCACTGTGGCTTAAAGAGCCTGTTGCAACAATGGAAGGATTGTGGACAGCGCAAGAAAAAATGCAAGTAGAAAACTTTTTAGGGCTTTCTGTTGTGGGCGGTCAAGCGAGCGTTAAGCATAAGCTGAGTATGATTAAACAAACGCTACAGGTTGATGAGTTTATTTTTACAAATGACCTGTATGAATTGAGTGACAGACAACATGCGCTGGAAATATTAGCAAGCATCATGCACTAATACGGTTTGGCAAATAGTGAATGCGCGAAATGAGTTTTTTATGCGCATTGCTTAAGCCCTGACACTCATTTATTAAACGGTTTTATAGATTAAATCAATTTATATAATCCGTTTTAGGGATTGAAATTAACTTAATACAATACATTTATTAACCATAACCCTAGGAAGGTGCACCGTGAAATCTCAAACAATTGCCGCAGTAGAACCACAAACAAAAACAGCATTAATCGCTGAGGGTGGTGGGCAACGAGGGATTTTTACCGCAGGTGTGCTCGATGCATGGTTAGAAAATAATTACGATCCATTCGATTTATTCATTGGCACATCGGCAGGCTCACAAAACTTAACAAGTTATTTAGCGCGTCAAAAAGGCTATGCAAAACGTTTGATCAGAGGCCTTTCTCGTCATAAACGTTTTTTCCAACTTGGCCGCGGGCTGTTTGGTAAAAGCATTGTTGACCTTGATTGGTATTTTGATAAAACCAAAGAGGTAAACCGTGCCCTTGATTTTAAAACAGCAACACAAAGCCTAGGTAAACGCGAACTGTTGATCACAACCACTAACGCAGCTGATCGTAAACCGTATTATTTGAGCCCAAATGGTGAAGATACGCAATGGTTGGCATTATTAAAAGCATCAAGCGCACTGCCATTTTTATATAAAGATGGAGTGAACTTAACGCCTTGGCTAACAACAAAGGCCGCAAACGATGCCATTATTCAAAGCTCTAATACTGATTTAGTGCATGATATGTATTTAGATGGTGGTTTAGCCGCACCTTTACCTGTGAAAGAAGCTTATAACCGTGGTGCTCGTGATATTGTGGTCATTCGTACTGTTGATGAAAACTTTCAAGTACAATCTGAATGGGTAAATAAGTTAAAGTCACTAGTTTGCGTATCAGGTTATTGCCCTAAAACCATTGATTACTTGGTTCAACACGAACAAGCTTATCAAGAAGAACTCGATTTCATTGCCAACCCACCAAGTGATGCCCGTATCACGCAAATTTTTGCAGGCGATAAATTACGCAGTAAGCTACTGGGTAGTACAGATTCAGATCTGCGCTATGATCACAAATTAGGTTTAGCGGCAGGTCGTGCCTTTTTACAGCAACAACTGCTAAATTAGTTGGGAGCAGGCTCGGGCAATTAATCCCATTGCCTACTTGAGATATTTGTAAATAGAGTTAAAGTGGTTAGCTATTCACTTTTTGTGATTTTTTATCTATAAGAACAATAAAGGCTTGCCATGTTTAACAGTGCTGTATCGACAATCAATGGTCTTCTTTGGGGAGAAGGCCAAATTCTTATCTATATTCTTCTGTTTGCTGGTATCTGGTTTTCGGTAAGGCTAAAAGCGATTCAATTGGTTAAGTTTCGCCATATGTTTAGCCTGTTAAAGTCGAGTAGCAGCACAGATAAAAACTCAATTAGCTCGTTTCAAGCTTTATGTACTGGTCTTTCAGCTCGCGTGGGCACAGGTAACCTTGCGGGGGTTGCCGTTGCTATTTCGTTAGGGGGCAGCGGTGCAATATTTTGGATGTGGGTGATTGCCATTTTGGGCATGGCCACTGGTTTTGCCGAGAGCGTACTTGGGCAAGTCTATAAAGTTAGGGATGCCAACGGCGAGTTTAGAGGCGGTCCTGCTTATTATATTCAGCAAGGGTTAGGCAGTAGAGCGCTTGCAGTGTGTTTTGCTTTTTGCTTGTTTCTTGGTTATGGCTTTACGTTTAGTGCCATGCAAACGAATACCATTACCGATGCCCTCAATTACGCATTTGAAATTCCTACTTTGTATTCAGGTATTGTGATCACGATACTGGCAGGCTCTATTATTTTAGGTGGCTTTAAAGCTATTGCCCGCTTTGCTGAACGAATTGTGCCAGTTATGGGCATTTTATTTGTACTAGTCGCCATTATTATTACTTTATTGAATATCGGTAAAGTGCCTGCGATGATTGAAGATATTTTACTTTCAGCCTTTGGCTTACAAGAAGCAGGCGCAGGAGCAATGGGTGCCGCAATTAAAAATGGTATTCAGCGGGGGCTTTATTCGAATGAAGCTGGAGCGGGGAGTGTGCCACATGCATCTGGCTGTGCATCACCAGTACCAAATCACCCAGTCACTCAAGGCTATATTCAAATGCTAGGGGTGTTTTTCGATACCATTGTGCTGTGTAGTTGTACGGCGGTGATTATTTTATTGGCTGATATTGATATTAGCAGCGAAATGGAAGGGATCCGCTTAACTCAATCTGCGATGACAGCGCATATGGCCGCTGGTGGCATTTACTTTGTAGCGGCTGCAATTTGTTTATTCGCGTTTACTTCAGTGGTTGCAAACTATGCCTACGCAGAAAGTAACCTACATTTATTTAAACTAGATAATAAACTCGGCCGTGGAATTTACACCTGTTTATATTTATCCATGATGATTTGGGGCGCATCGGCCACCATTAAACAAGTGTGGGATCTTGCAGACATTGCTTTAGGTTTAATGACAGTGGTGAACGTTATCGCTATCATACGCTTAACGCCAACCATCTTATCTGTGACAAAAGACTACCATAGTCAACGTGAAGCAGGGCAAGAACCGAGTTTTGATTCTGAAAAAGTGCAGGTTCAAGGTCAAACAGAACAAGGGATTTGGCGCAAATAATCTAAAACAATAACGAGAAAAGTAACCATGATAGATATTTACGCAGGGCCAAGTGCTGCAAAAGTAATTCAAGAGCAAGGCCTGTCTGCCGATTTGTTTAATACCTTTTTAGGAGCAAGCGGCGGACCCAAATGGTTTACCTTATTTGGTTTGGATAAATATCTATTTGGTGAATTTTTTAAAGACCGTACTACGCCTTTAAACTTATTAGGGTCAAGTGCTGGGGCATTTAGAGCTGCCTGTTTTGCACAAAATGATCCTGTTGCTGCAATATCTCGATTAGCAAAGTCTTACTCTGAAACACGTTATTCATCAAATAAAGCAAAACCAGCAGAAATAACAACAAAAGCGCGACAGTTATTAAGCACGGTTTTTGCTGAAAATGGTATTCAAGAAATCATTAACAACCCTATTTTTAAAGCCCACTTTATAGTTGCAAAATCGAATGGCTTTACAGCATCAGAAAACAAAGTGATGCAGTTAATGGGGTTATCTAAAAGCTACTTATTCAATCGAATGAATAGGCGTTTGTTAAGCAAGCAATATGAGCGTTATGTATTTCAGCCTGCAGATAGTCAGTTATCTTTTTCCGATAATAATACCTTTAATACCCATACTATTGAGCTTAGCGAAGATAATTTAGCCGATGCATTACTTGCTTCAGGCTCTATTCCATTAGTCATGCAGGGCATTAAAAATATCAAAGGAACACCACCAGGTATGTATCGCGATGGCGGTATCATCGATTATCACTTTGACTTAAGTATTCATAATGACGGGCTTATTTTATATCCGCATTTTAATAACAGCCCTAAAGCGGGTTGGTTTGATAAGAGCCTAAAGCGCGGTGTTACTCCAAGTAACTATGATAACGTGGTAATGATCACTCCATCAGCTGACTTTGTTGCTTCATTACCTTATGGCAAAATCCCTGATCGCAAAGACTTTACTGAACTTGATGCTGATACACGAATAAAATATTGGCAGCAGGTATTCAAAGAAACAGAACGGCTAGCAGAAGCATTCGATGCGGTGTGTACTAATAAGTACACACCGAAAATAAACCTTATCAAATAGTATTGCTTTCGCTACTTAAACTGATTAATCAAGGAAGTTTGCTCAGTCACTTTACTGAGGAGCGCTTCGCAAAGTTGCTGCGAAGTATGGCCAAGCTCTGTACACTCATGAGCAAAGTCTTGCGCTGACGTTAAGTTGGTAGCAATAACTTGGCTTGCTGTTAGTTGTTCGTTCATTGCATGCGCTATGATGCTATTGAGTTCACTTAGTTTGATAGACTGGGCTTTAATATGGTCTAAACTATCGCCGCTTTGATGTGCAAGCTCAACACTTTTAGCCGACAAGTTAAGTCCGTCTTTCATGGCAAGTTGTGCTTGTTTCGAGGCGTGTGTGAGCTGATTTAACACATTGTTTATTTCTTCAGTTGATTGCTGTGTACGTGATGCCAATGCACGAACTTCACCTGCAACAACAGCAAAACCACGGCCATGGTCGCCTGCTCGGGCAGCTTCGATAGCCGCATTTAAAGCAAGTAAATTAGTTTGATCAGCAATGGCGTTTATCTCAGATAAAATTGCCACAATGTGTTGATTGCCTTCTATTAAGTTTTCTACTTGGCTACTCGCTGCTTTGAGTTTTTCATCAAGCTCACTAATTGAAGTTATCGTTTGCTTGACCGCAAGTGAGCCTTCTTCGGTTGCTTGGTTTGACTCTTCGGCAGCTTGATTAGATTGCATTGTGCTTGATGAAAGCTCATTGATTGAGGCCGTCATTTGCTCAGTGGCAACAACAATTTGTGAGACTTCATCTGTTTGCTTATTTAAAAGCTCAGTCACGTTATGACCAGACTCTGCACATTGTTGCGCGTTATGATTAACGCCCATGGTCACATCATTTACACGACCAACAACAGCTTTTAATTTAGCTTGTTGCATCTCAAGGGCAAGATGTAAAAAGCCAGATTGATCATTAGTACCAGAGTAGAGGTAGGCCATTAAAGGATTATCGTAGACTTGTTTTGCTTTGCTTATAAGCGCTAAATATTTTTGACGCCAAAAATACATAAGCCCATTAGCTGATGCTAAAAATAGAACTAGTAGACAATTAAAAATATCAAACCCAGAACTAAAAGCGGCAGCCAGCGAACCTAAAAAACTAATGAATAATAGGGCACTTATGTAAAGAGTGGCATCAAACTTTGCTGCAGTGGCATGAGATTTTTGATTATTGTTTATTTTAGCGTATTCAGCGGTCGCTCTTTGTACGACATCATCACTTTGTTTAGTTCTGACTGATTGAAACTCAACAGTACGACCACTTTTATCTTTAATCGGTGTTACAAAGGCATTAACCCAATAATAATCACCATTTTTACAGCGATTTTTAACAGGCCCCATCCAAGATTGACCATTTTTTAGATGTTGCCACAAATCTGCAAAAGCCAGTTTCGGCATATCAGAGTGGCGAACAAGGTTATGAGGCTTACCTACCATTTCGTCTAGCGTGAAACCAGCTATTTTGCAAAATTCATCATTGGCATAGGTAATATGGCTTTGCAAATCAGTAGTCGATAGGAGGATGTCAGATTCAGAAAATTTAACTTCGGTATCGGTATTAATTCTATGTTTCACGTTAAAATCACCCAAGTACAGCTTTAAGTTCAGAAAGTAAATTAGCGGAGTAAAAACAGTCTGAACCAGAAAGAGGTAGTGTTAATTTGAACACTAGTGTTTATAAACAATTTAGCGATAAATTCGTGATAAAGAACTAGGAAAATTCCGGTTTTATGTTACAAAAGTTAATATTATTTAACTAAGAAAAGTTGGGGAGATGGGTTAAAAGTTAGCTAAATTGTAAAATTTAGCCAACTTGATTTTTAAAATACATTAATCTCGCAAAATAAAATCACTCTGGCAGGGGGCTTCACCAGGGCTTTGATCTAACTTTGTGTTAGGGCAATTTTTAGTAAAAAATAACGCTTCTTCTAGAGAGTTCATTTGGCTGCAATATTGTCGGCCATCACATTCATACTCTGGCTTTTCATAATCAGATATTGTGATATCTCGATTATGGCTGTAATTTGATTTTACGGGATCAATAATTTTTGTTTGAAGCGTTTGTGTTGGTGACATACCCCCATAATTAACTGCATAATAATCCCATGCGAAATAGCTAATTATGATGATTAGAAAAAACTTCCTCATGATGAATCCTTGTTATTATTGTTTAGACTAATGTGATTCGTGAGCGGTATTGAGGCCTAAGCCTTCTGTCCCAACCTGAAAGTCTTACTATAATAAGATGAAGAAATAATATTAAGTAAAATTAGTGGCTTATGAATTAAATACGAAATTTCTGATAGCATAGATAAATCAAAAGTTTGAAATGAATAGCAGTTTTAAGTATTAAATTATTAGAAATGTGGATTTAGAAAACTAGACAATTTAATAGCCTATACATAAAGATTAAAATTCAACAATTGCCCATAAATTACGTTATGTTAAATAAACTAAAGTAATTAAAAGTGGGAGTTAGGTTGCTAACTAGCCCACTTTTAGAAGGGTTTTAAATAGCTTAATTAAGCTCAGAATCTACCCAAAACTTAGTGCCTTTAAGTACCGCTTGTAACGCAAGGCCATTTTCGGTTAAAGAGTAAACAGTTACTTGGTCTGCAATTGCTTCGGCAACTAAAGCGCCACCCTTATCTTCATATTTTGCCGCTGCATCAGCGTTTCCACCGAATGCCCAACCATGTTCAATAAAGCGATTTACTGCTGCTTGGTTATGAAAAACCATCACAACATTAAAGTCTTTAACACCTAAACCTAGACCTAAACCCGCTTCACCCATATTCATGTAAGTTGATTTACCGGTTAGGTTGTTTTTAACAACACCATAGCCACCGCCAAAACTGGCTAAAACAACATTTACATTGGCATTATCAAAAACCGCATAACCAGCAGAGTTAGCAATTTGTTGTTTAACATCAGGTTTTTGAGTGTAAAGCTCACTTAATGTATTGTTTTTCATGCTTTGTACTAAAGCTCGTTTTTCATCGGGAGATGCACTGCCTGTTGTAGCACAACCGGTTAAAATTGTAGTGATTAAAACTAAACTAATAGCGATAAACTTTTTCATACATATTCCTTGAATATTAGTATGGCAATCTAGTTAATGTTGCAAATACTAAAGATATATTAAGTCCAATACTAGACAGTATCGGACTTTATGGTAATCTTATAACTAGCTATTTTACAAGATATTACATCATTATGCTCGTTGCTCTCGTCGATACACTAAAACAACTGCGTTACCAAATTGCCCATCTTGAAGATGATACTCTTGCAACAGAATATCCAGAACTTGATAACTTTATACATCAAGTTGGATTGACTGTTGCTGAATCAAAAAATGACTTAGTTTTTCTTTATCAGTTTTTGTATGTGTATGGCCGAAAATCAGAAGCCACATTTAATCGTTTTCGAAATGAGCTTGAGCGTTTTTGTTTATGGTCGTGGTTGGTTGCTGAAAAATCGGTATTCGATCTAAAGCGTGACGATATTGAAGCTTATGTTGATTTTATGGTTGAACCAGATTCAGCCTGGTTATCAAATTCAGTGCAATGGCGTTATAAAGATGAACAAGGCATAAGACGACTCAATACAAATTGGCGCCCTTTCATAAATAAAGAAAATATTGCTAGCCAACAAACACTCGCAGCTATGTTTACAGCACTCAATGTTTTTTATAAGTTCGCAATTTTAGAAGAAAAAACCTTTGCTAACTTTGTACCGGTTGTTAAAAAGAATAGCCCTTACTTAGTTGTGCAATCGCAAATTAAAATCCCCGATACACTCAGTGATATTCAATGGGAATATGTTTTTGGTGTTACTCGAGATTTATGTGAGCAACAACCTGATTTAGAGAGAAATTTATTCACTCTTGCTTGCTTAAAAGGATTGTACTTACGAATATCTGAGTTATCAGAACGCCCTCAGTGGTCGCCGGTTATGTCACATTTTTGGCAAGATAATGATGGTTTTTGGTTTTTAAGAATTATGGGTAAAGGTAACAAGTTACGTGATGTTACCTTAAGTGAAGATTTTATATCATATCTAAAACGTTATAGGCTTTACCGAGGTTTACCTGCCCTGCCCCGTGTTGATGAAGCTGAGCCGCTAGTTCATAAAATTCGTGGCAAAGGTGGAATGACTGTTCGTCAAATTCGTCGTTTGGTACAACAAAGTTTTGACTTAGCAAAACAATCTCTTTTACAAGACGGCTTTAAAGATGATGCGGAACAACTTGAAGCAGCTACTGCTCACTGGTTAAGGCATACTGGTGCAACACACGATGCTCAAACAAGACCGCTAAAACATTTATCTGAAGATTTAGGTCATGCAAAAATTGCTACGACAGATCAAATTTATATTCAAACAAATATAAAAGAACGTGCAAAGTCTGGAATAAAAAGGAAAGTTTAATGGAATATACAATACTGGCGTTAGTCGGTTTAGCTTTATTATTTTACTCACTGACGATTCGGCAATTAGAGCGAACAGAAATTACTGGGCCGATGTTTTTTGTGTTGGTCGGAATTGCAATGTCTTACTTTTTGCCGAGTGAGTTTAAGTTAGGCGAAGCCGGACTCAGCGACATTTTACCTTTGGTAGAATTAACCTTAAGTATTTTTTTATTTACCGATGCAGCAAAATCAAAACTCCCCGTATTAAAACATAGTTATCAGTACCCTAGCCTGCTACTTTTTGTGGCTTTGCCGATGACATTACTGTTAGGTGTTGCCGGTGGATTGTTTTTCTTTTCGGAGTTATCACTTTTTCAATCTGCCTTGATCGCGATTATTTTAACACCAACGGATGCTGCGCTTAGCAAAGGAATTTTAGAATGTACATCGGTACCAGAAAAAGTTCGCGAAGGAATCAATACGGAAAGTGGTTTGAACGATGGCCTTTGCGTACCCATCTTTTTAGTTTTACTTTTATTAGCTCAAAATCCAGAAAGTGCTGTAACGACAATTGATACTTTACTTGTTTTTACAAGAGAGTTAGGTGTTGCACTGATTATTGCAGGTGTGTCGATGGCAGTATTTATTCCACTTTTAAAAATTGCATTAGCACGTCATTACTTTGCAAATAATAGCAGTCCATTTTTATTGATTGGTTTAGTGATGGCCATTTTCTCTTTAACACAAAATTTTCATGGCAGTGGTTTTATAGCTGTTTTTGTTGCGGGACTTTTATTTGATTACTTAGCACCCAAAAAAATTCGTATAACATTAGTTAAAGACTCAGAGCATATCGCTGAATTCGTTGCCCTACTTATTTGGTGTTTATTCGGTTTTGTATGTGGTCACTTAATTGTGAATGATATTACCTGGCCAATTGTTTTTTATGCGTTATTAAGTGTGACGATTTTTAGAATTGTGCCGGTACTACTTTCACTTATGTTTACTAATTTAAATTTCAAAGACAAATTGACTTTTGCGTGGTTTGGTCCTCGAGGTTTGGCGTCTATCGTTTTCACTTTAATGGTTATGGATACAGCAATTGCAAACAAAGAACAAATTGCCACAGTAACATTAACAACCATTTTATTTAGTGTGTTCATTCATGGCATGAGCACCAAGCCCATCGCAAAAAGTTACCAATAAAAAAGGCGCGTTGAGCGCCTTTTTTATTTTTACAACTTAAAGTAGCTCTGCAATTAATTGCAGTGGATGCTTTGGTTTAAACTTTTCATAGCGCTTCACTTGGCTACGACAAGAAAAGCCAGTTGCTAAAATAGTTTCAGGCTCATTACTTGAAATAATTGGTTGCCAACTCATTTCATAAAGTGCGCGTGAATTTTCTTGGTTTTGTTTTTCATGGCCGTACGTTCCTGCCATACCACAACAACCCGTACTGGTAGTTTCAAGCTGTAAATTTAGATCAGCAAAAATGGTTTGCCAAACTTTAGATGAATTCGGCATTGCTGTTGTTTCAGTACAATGACTTAATAATTTAAATGGCGAATTCGTTGTAGTGGCAAGATTAACTTGTTTAAAGTTTTGCGTTTGAAGCCATTCATGAGCTAATTCAACTTTAAAGTCACCACGCTCATCTTTTAATATTGAGACATACTCATCTCTGTAACACATAACCAAAGATGCATCGAGCCCAACTAAAGGAGCGTTGATTTCACTCAGTGAATTTAAAAACTCAGCTGCATTTTTTGCTGTTGTTTTAAATTCATTTAAAAAACCTTTTACATGCTGAGCTTTACCATTTGGTTTAAACGGTAATAGCATTGGTTTTTTGCCTAACGCTTTAATCACTTTAATAAAGCTTTCGACTAATTCGGCTTCGTAAAAACTAGTGAATGGATCTTGTACTATCAGTACATATTCTGCTTGTTGTTCTTTTGAAAGCGAATTAAGTAATTCAAAATTAAATTGCTGATCTTTAGAAATACGTTTAGAAAGTTGCGGTACACTTAAGCTTGGCGTATCAACATAACCAATGGTATTTTTAATTAAACCTGAAACAAGCTTTGTATTTACAATTGGATTTACCACTTTAGCAAACTTTGCCATCACCGGCGCAGTTTGCTCGATACCTGCTACTAAGTAATCTTTAGCGGGACGAGCGTAATAACTGTGGTAGAAATTTAAAAAGCGTGAACGAAATGTTGGTACATCAACTTTTATTGGGCATGCAGTAGTACATGCTTTACAAGCTAAACATTCATCCATTGATTCTTTCACTTCGTGAGAGAAATCATAAACACCTTTTTTCTTATCGCGACTATGTTGATAGCGCTCCCACCAAGTGATTACTTCACCATTAACTAATTCTTTTTCAACATTGAGTAAATCAATATTTTCAGACTCTTGAAGTCGCAACCATTCGCGCATTAAACTTGCGCGACCCTTAGGTGAATATCGGCGGTCACCTGTTACTTTATAAGATGGACACATTGGTGATTTTTCATCGTAGTTAAAACACAGACCATTACCATTACAGGTCATCGCGTTATTAAATTCTGTTTTAACATCGATAGAAATTTGTTTGTCGAACCAGGCACGTTTTTGATCATCAACAGAAACGAGTGACTCTTTACTTTCAATTGGCGTACAGATTTTACCTGGGTTTACTCTGTTATTTGGATCAAATGCCGCTTTGATTTTTCGAAGTTGTGTAAATAAATGCTCGCCGAAAAATTCAGGGCCATATTCACTTCGATATCCTTTGCCGTGCTCACCCCACATCAAGCCGCCATATTTTGCAGTCAGTTTAACGACTTCATCTGAAATATGACGAAGTAATTTTTCTTGCTCAGGGTCACACATATCTAGTGCAGGTCTTACGTGTAATACGCCGGCATCAACATGACCGAACATACCATATTGTAGGTTGTGGTTATCGAGAAGTTCACGAAACTCCACTATAAAATCTGCTAGGTTTTCTGGAGGTACTGCAGTATCTTCAGCAAAAGCTAACGGTTTTTGACTGCCTTTTACATTACCTAAAAGGCCTACTGATTTTTTACGCATTGCATAAATTTTTAAAATATCAGCTTTGTCATTCGTTAACTGATAACCGATCACCCCATTAGTTTGTTTTTCAACACATTCATCGAGTAGCTTACAAAGAGTGTATACTTTATCTTTAATGTCTTCTGGTGAAACCGCATTAAACTCAACCATGTTGAGCCCTTGCATATCTTTGTTTTCAACATCGGTTATTAAGTCCGATACTGAGTGCCAAATAATATCTTCTCGAGCAAGGTTAAGTACTTTGCTATCGACTGTTTCTACAGAAGTTGCATTTGCGGCAACTAGAAATGGTGAATGACGAAGTGCAGAATCAAAGCTATCGTATTTAATATTGATTAATGTTTTAAATTCAGCAATGGGCGTAATATTTAGTTTTGCTTCAGTTACAATACCTAATGAACCTTCGGAGCCTGTAATTAATCGGCTCATATCAAAGGTTTGTAAATCATCAGAAAAAATATGTTCTAAATCGTAGCCGGTAAGAAAACGGTTTAAGCGTGGGAATTTTTCTAAAATAGCGTCTCGATTCTCAAGGCCAATATCAAGAACTGTTTTATATAACTTACCTACAGTGGTGTTTTGTTCAGCAATTAATTTTGCCTTTTCAACAGGCATAGGGGTTGTTGACATTTCAGTGCCATCAACAAGATAAGTTGTCAGTCCTAAAACGTGATCACTTGTTTTGCCATAAACCAAAGAGCCTTGACCTGATGCATCTGTATTTATCATTCCACCGATTGTTGCACGGTTACTTGTTGATAAATCTGGCGCAAAGAAAAAACCATAAGGACGCAAAAAGTCGTTTAATTGGTCTTTTATTACACCCGTTTGCACGCGCACCCAGTTTTCTTCGACATTGATTTCTAAGATTTCACGCATGTAGCGAGATAAATCAACAACTATACCCGGGGTTAGCGATTGTCCATTAGTACCTGTACCGCCTCCGCGTGGACCAAAAGTCAGTGATAAAAATGGATCACGTGAAGCAATTTGCATAGCAAGTTGTATGTCTTTTGCTGACTTTGGAAAGATGACACCTTGAGGTACCTGTTGGTAAACGCTGTTATCGGTCGATAAACTTAAACGTGTAGAAAAGCTTGCATCGGTATCACCACTAAAACCTTGTTTTTGTATTGTATCTAAGTAATTAGAAACGAGTTCTGTGGCGGCTTGTTGTTGGCTTATTGTTGCTATCATGACGGTGATAAATTAAGGCATTTTGCAAATTATATCATGCTAATAGCTAAGTTAAATTGAAGATTTTACAGTTTGTAACACTCTTTTTATCGATTTCGGGGGCAATACTTTTATACTGTGTATTAAAGCAGCAAATGAGATAGTCAGATGAAAAAAATTGCATTAATCAGTTTAGGTGCCTTGTGCATGTTATTGGGTTTAGTTTTTGTCATTATTCCCGGACCGTCGCTGATCTTCTTTATTGCAGGACTTTTCTGTTTATCTTTTTACTATCCTAAAGCGCGTGATTATTTAACCTTGTGCCAAAAGGCTCTGACTAAGTCATGTGCTTATATTGATAAAAAACTTGCTCGCTGATTTAAAGGACAACACGCCCTTCGAAGTAACAAAAATGCCAGCTAAGTGCTGGCATTTTTTATATCAGAATCTTTATTTTAATTAAATAAAGTACTTAGTCGGCTAATTTCTTAGCAAGATATAACCAAGTTTCTAATACTGTATCTGGGTTTAGAGAAACAGAATCAATGCCCTGCTCAACTAACCAAGCTGCAAAGTCTTCATGATCTGAAGGACCTTGACCACAAATACCTACGTATTTGCCTTTTGCTTTAGCAGTTTGAATAGCCATTGATAATAGTTTCTTGATTGCAGGGTTACGCTCATCAAATAGATGCGCAATTAAACCTGAGTCACGGTCAAGACCTAATGTTAACTGAGTTAAGTCGTTTGAACCGATAGAGAAACCATCAAAATATTCTAAGAACTCATCTGCAAGTAACGCGTTTGATGGTAATTCACACATCATGATTACTTTCAGACCATTTTCGCCACGTTTAAGGCCATGTTCTTCAAGTAATTCAATAACGCGCTTACCTTCTTCAAGCGTACGAACAAATGGGATCATGATTTCAATATTAGTCATACCCATTTCGTTGCGAACACGTTTAATCGCTTCACATTCTAACGCGAAACAGTCACGGAAATCTTCAGAGATATAACGTGCTGCACCACGGAAACCAATCATTGGGTTTTCTTCTTCCGGCTCATATTGCTGGCCGCCAACAAGGTTTGCATATTCGTTTGACTTAAAGTCAGACATACGAACAATGACACGCTCAGGTGCAAACGCACAACCTAGTGTTGCAATACCTTCAACAAGCTTAGAAATATAGAATTCTACAGGTGATTCATAACCTGCCATCATTTCTGAGATTTCAGCTTTTAGCTCGTCAGATTGAGCATCAAAGTTAAGAAGTGCTTTAGGGTGAACACCAATCATACGGTTGATTACGAATTCAACACGCGCAAGGCCAACACCTGCATGAGGTAAGCGTGCAAAGTCAAATGCACGATCAGGGTTACCTACGTTCATCATAACTTTCATTGGTAACTCTGGCATTTCATCAACACGTGAAGTAAGTACTTCGTAATCTAAAATACCTTCGTAGATATAACCTGTGTCACCTTCGGCACACGATACAGTTACATCTTGGCCTGCTTTAATTAAATCAGTTGCATTACCACAACCAACAACTGCAGGAATACCTAATTCACGAGCAATGATTGCCGCGTGACAAGTACGACCGCCACGGTTTGTAACAATCGCAGCGGCACGTTTCATGATTGGCTCCCAGTCTGGGTCAGTCATGTCAGTAACTAGAATGTCACCTTGTTGTACTTTGTCCATTTCATCAATTGAATCTAGTACGCGTACTGTACCTGAACCAATCTTGTGACCAATTGCACGGCCTTCAGCAACAACAGTGCTTGTACCATTTAATTGGAAACGCTCCATAACGTTAGCGTCTTCGTTTGAACGAACTGTTTCTGGACGAGCTTGAACAATATAAAGCTTACCGTCGTTACCGTCTTTTGCCCACTCGATGTCCATTGGACGACCGTAGTGTTTTTCGATGATCACAGCTTGCTTTGCAAGTTCTTGAACTTCAGCATCTGTGATTGAGAATTTGTTTGAAAGTGACGAATCAACGTCAACAATTTCAACTTGCTTACCATGTGATTCATCCGCAGAGTAAATCATTTGGATTGCTTTTGAACCAATATTACGGCGAACTACTGAAGGCTTACCGTTAGCAAGTGTTGGTTTATGAACATAAAATTCATCTGGGTTTACAGCACCCTGTACAACCATTTCACCAAGACCATAGCTTGAAGTTACAAATACAACATCTTCAAAGCCAGATTCAGTATCAATACTGAACATAACACCTGAAGCTGCTTTATCTGAACGAACCATGCGTTGGATGCCAGCTGAAAGTGCAACACCACGATGGTCATAACCTTGGTGAACACGGTAAGAAATAGCGCGATCATTAAATAGTGAGGCAAACACGTGTTTGATTGCAGTCATTACTGAATCAATACCACGTACGTTTAAAAACGTTTCTTGTTGTCCTGCGAATGAAGCGTCTGGCATGTCTTCTGCTGTAGCAGATGAGCGAACTGCAAATGAAACATCTTGTGATGCGTCGCCGTGTAGTTGGCTATATGCGTCGCGGATGGCTTGGTCTAGGTTTGGTTGGAATGGTGTATCGATAATCCATTGGCGGATTTCGGCACCGACTTTAGCGAGTGTATTTACATCATCCACATCCAATGTGTCTAAAATATCGTGGATTTTTGAGTTTAAACCAGATTGCTCTAGAAACTCATTGAATGCATCAGCGGTTGTAGCGAAACCACCTGGCACTTGAACACCAGCGTTAGCTAGGTTTGAGATCATTTCACCTAGTGAAGCGTTTTTACCGCCAACACGAGGAACATCTTGCATACCAAGCTCTTGATACCAGAGAACGTATTCTTGCACGGATCTTTCTCCATAAACAAATTGTAGTACTAACTGTGAGAGTTAAGAAAGAAAACCTTCTAAAAAGGTCGTAGTCATTCTACACTGGCAACAGACCTCACGTAAACCGTGAAGCCCCTATTTTGCAGATAAAGGTAATAAAAAGGTTAAATATGAGAACTGCATTTTATATCTCTGATGGAACAGCAATCACCTCTGAAGTGTTTGGTCATGCGACCTTATCTATGTTTCCTGTTGAGTTTAATCACAAAACAATTCCTTTTGTTGAAACAGAAAAAAAAGCGAATGAAGTTAAAAACTTAATTAATTTAACGGCGCAACGTGATGGTGAACAGCCGCTAGTGTTCTTCACTTTTGTAAACCACGAGCTAAGTGAAATTATTAAATCGTCTTGCGCGGTGTGTTATGACTTTTTATCACAATACAGTGATAAAATTTCTCAAGAGTTAAAAGTTGCGCCAGTACCTAAGGTTCATAGAACGCATTCAATGCACGAGAAAAGTTATGATTTTCGTATTGATGCGGTTAACTATGCGTTGACCAATGATGATGGCGCTAACATTAAAAACTACTCTGAAGCCGATATTATTTTAGTGGGTGTTAGCCGAAGCGGTAAAACACCTACTAGTTTATACTTGGCATTACAGTATGGCATTAAAGCAGCCAATTACCCGCTAACAGAAGATGATTTAGAAAGTGGCACCCTGCCTGAGTGTTTAAAAGCTTACAAACATAAACTTTTTGGTTTAACGATTGACCCTGTTCGCCTTGCCGATATTCGACAGCGTCGTATGGCAAATTCAAAATATGCGTCTTTAAAACAATGTCGTATCGAAGTACGTGAAGTAGAAATGCTTTATAAAAAGCAGAAGATTCAATTTTTAAATTCAACTCATCATTCAGTAGAAGAAATTTCTGCAAAGATTATATCTGATACAGGACTTGAAAGACGTAAGTACTAACTTATTTTAGTATCGGACATTAAAAAGGCTGCAATGTGCAGCCTTTTTTGAATAACTTAGTGTTACTTACGTGCGTCTTTTAATAAGTCAGCAACTAAGAAACCTAGTTCTAAAACTTGATCCGCATTTAAGCGTGGGTCGCACTGTGTGCGGTAGCGTTGTGCTAAATCTTCATCAGATAATCCATACGCACCACCAGTACATTCAGTAACGTGCTGACCAGTCATTTCAAGGTGAACACCACCTGGGTATGAACCTTCAGCTTTGTGTACTGCGAAGAACTGGCTAATTTCACGAAGAATATTATTAAAGCTACGTGTTTTATAACCTGAGCTCGCTTTCTCAGTATTACCATGCATTGGATCTGAGCTCCAAATAACTTTACGGCCTTCTTGTTGTACTTTACGTACTAGTGCCGGTAGTTTCTCTGGAAGAACATCAGCGCCCATTCGTGTAATTAACGTTAAGCGACCTGGAATGTTATCAGGGTTAACTGCATCAATAAGTTTGATTAGCTCATCTGGGTCCATGCTCGGGCCAACTTTCACACCGATAGGGTTTTTAATACCTTTAAAGAATTCGATGTGTGCATGATCAAGTTGACGTGTACGTTCACCAATCCAAACAAAGTGTGCAGAACAATCGTACCAATCACCTGATAAGTGGTCACGGCGTGTTAGTGCTTCTTCATAACCTAATAACAACGCTTCGTGTGATGTAAATAAGTCTGTTTCTTTTAAGCTCGGTGCAACGGTTGAGTCGATACCACACACTTCCATAAATTCAAGCGCATCTTGAATTCTGTCAGCTAGCTGTTGGTATTTTTCTTTAAGCGGATTTGCTGCTACAAAACCCATGTTCCAACGGTTTACTTGGTGTAAATCGGCTAAACCACCTTGTGCGAATGCGCGTAATAAATTTAGCGTTGCAGCACTGTGATGATATGCCGTCATCAATCGCTGTGGATCAGGTACACGGGCTTGCTCTGTGAATTCAAAATTATTGATGATATCACCACGGTACGAAGGTAATGAAACACCATCGATTGTTTCATAATCTGATGAGCGAGGCTTAGCGTACTGACCTGCCATACGCGCAATTTTAACTACAGGGCATTTACCACCATAAGTTAAAACAACGGCCATTTGTAAAAGTGTTTTAAATGTATCGCGGATATTTGCGGCATTAAAGTCACTAAATGACTCTGCACAATCACCCCCCTGTAATAAGAAGGCTCTACCTTCACATACAGCTTCTAGTTGTTTGTATAAGCTACGCGTCTCTTCGGCAAATACCAAAGGTGGTGCGCTTTTTAATTGCCCTTCAACAGATTTAAGGGCTTCTTGATCTGGGTACTCTGGCTGCTGAAGTATCGGCAGTTTTCTCCAGCTGTCTGGGTTCCACGATTGCATGTTCTTTCCTCATTCCTAACATAGACCGTTAACGAAAACTAACTTATTGCACGTACTAAGTTCAAGGACAATATTCAGCTATTTACGATTATTTCGTTATTTGATAAATAGTTTCTATATTAACAATTAGGGTTACAACATTTTATTGTTTCAAACCAGTCAGTTACACATCTTTGACACCTTATTCGTTACCGCACAGCACAAGAACACATCTTACCTAGTTAAAGCCTTACTGTAACCTCAGCTTTACATGCTTAAAATATACTTTTTAAGTTCTACATTGATCAAATTAAAAACTTGTACTAATAAAATGGGGGGAACACATCATACTAAATTTAATTAAGATGTAAGGTCAGCTACGTAAAAAATTTAAACTACAAAATGTCAAAGGATAAGGTTACAATTGAACTAACAATAAGTAAGATGTGTTCCTATGAGTACGAAGTTAGAAATACGCAGTCAGTTTGATTTAGTAAGTGAGTTAACTCATTTGTTTTGTGAAGAATTAAAGGAAGTGGGTTTTCATAAGGCATCATATTATCAATTGCCAGATATCGACATAAACGACGAAAAGAAAGTCCCTTCTTCAATTAGTGTACAAAAAATTGAAGGCGATGATGCTCATAAGTTAATTCTAAATTCCTTTGGTGATTTTTATAAAAAGACAGGATTAAGTAGTCGAGTATTAAAAAGACATCCAGGTTTATTAGTTTTAAAAGATGTCGATAAGCAACATTTCATTGCAAGGATAAATCAGTTAAATAAAGCCAAAGCTGATTTTAAAAATAGTGTAATAGCTATCGATAATAATGATGCGCGATTTGAAGCGGTTCACAATGCTGTGCCTAATCTCATTACACTTGCTGCATATCGTAAGATCCATTTTGAAACTGAATCGCCCTACTCTGTTCGTTTTACTTGGATGCACAAACACGCAACTAAAACGCTAACTAAAAAAATGGCCTTAGCAATGCTCGATAAATCGGCTAGTTATTCTAATCCAAGAATGATCGACCAACACTCTTGGCAAGCGCTAGTTGCACAAGAACAAAGTCGTGTTGCAAGTTTAGGTGATAAAGAAAAATTACGAATTCGTAGACCAACAAGAGTTAGTCCACAAGTTAATGTGAGGTATACAGCTCAAAACCGATATCATGTTAGTGCTGCTTTACCTTTTATTTTGATAAACCCAGAACCAGATGTAAAACTGGGTACATTAACTGATTATCAAAAACCAGAAAGTCATCCTCGAAAAAGAGAATATGATTTCTTAGTTGATAGACTTTACTTAGAACAAGTAACAGATTGATTATGTTAAAAAGGCCACATCAGTGGCCTTTTATTTGTAGTTAGTAGTATTAAAGAAATTAGTCTTCGACTATTTCTTCAATTTTATCTTCATCGATTAAAACTGCATTTTCAACAATGCGTTTCCCACCTTGAATTTCGATTCGTTTGTTATGCTTATTAAGCGTAAGAATCTCATCACAAAATTGATCAGATGGATGCATCTCATATGTGTAATCAATAATATTACCCGTTTTGTCATCTTTGACATTGGTAATGTTATATTCAGAGATTGCACCTTTCTCAATTAAGTCTTTCATTGTCGTAGTCATATCACGACGCAAAGCTTTTAATTTATTCTCGGTAATTTCGTCTGTTGAATAAATAGAGCCATATTTTTCCATAATAGATAATAGTCGGAAATGGTAGGTCTTACCCGGTGCCGCATAACGCCATAGATGATATAAACGAAGCATCATCCAACGAGATAAACCACGTTTTAATTCTTGAGCACTATTAAAATAGTAACCTTTGTATTCAAGGTTGTCGATCATGTTATGAACGAAGGCATTCAAACAAGCTACACATTTTACGTTACCACCCTGACCTTTTTTGCCACTAAAATGAAGCGACGATAAAAAGTTCATGTTCGATTCGTAAAATGAGTCATCAATATCAGAGTTACGAGTATCTGTTGCTGAATATTTAAAAGAAAGTTTAGAACCTTGTAATGCTTCTAATGATTCTTTGATTTGCGGATAAGGCATCGACTGACCAACAGCTTTCAGCTCTTGCGCTAATTCATTCATTGAAAAAACAACCGCGTATTGAATACCAGACTTAAAATTGATTTTTACAATTTTACCTTTAGAGGCTAAACGAATTAAGGCACGTTCGACCTTTTCTTCACGATCAGATGGCCAAACAAGATATTCAACATCTTCACCATCTTTTCTTGTGCTTACTACCGCTGGTGTAATTTTGATTTCACCATCATAAAGAATGCCGTCTACTTTTTCAGAGATTTTTCGTGTAACGATGGTTTTCTTTGGTGCTTCTTCAACCGGAAGCTTCTTATGACCAGAACGGACAAATCGTCCCCATAGATCATAATGATTAAATGTATTTGAGTAAGCTCTCAAACCATGTGCAGCATTTTCAATTGAAACACGCACATCTTTGTTGTCTGTAAATAGTGCAAGACTTTCATTATCTATTGCACTTTCCACCCCGTGGATCTGCCCGCGTAATGTATCGGGTAAGTTATCTACCGAGATGTTGACCTTTCGGCTCATTGTTCTTATTTCCAATTTTTCTTCGACAGTTAATAACAACACATAAAACTTCAAAAGTTAAATGTTTAAGTTAGTATAAACTTGATCCGATCATAATTAATTTCTTCGGATCAAGTTTATACTAACTGTTTCGTAATTGCTGATTTTCAGATCAGATTTTTACTAAGTTATAGTTGATAGGTCGCGATTTTACTAACTCAGTTCAAATTATGTCCTGTTAATCACCTTTTTAAAGCGATTTAACACGACATAAATCGCTTTTTTAAAACTCCATGTGGATAAACAGCTCTTAAGTTAGCATAGATCTGATCTGTACCAACTATAGATCAGATCCATACCAACTTATTGTGCATTTTAGTCATACTCTCGGTGCATAACTTTATAATTTAGTTAGTAAAAAGTTGATCTACACCACTATTTTTGTGAGTAAACCAGTGGTTAAACTGTGCATAAGTCGAAAGCTCATTTTTTGCTTAGTAATTGGCTGATCTGCGAGTCATTAAAGATCTGATCTTTACCAAGTAAAATTACGATCTGGCTTTTTAGTAAATATTCAATGAAATCAGTCATATATTTCACTATTTTAGCATCTTAACCTTATATACCTATATACTTAACCGATATTAAACTTACTTATTTATACTTAGCATCAGTAAAGTTACAAATTTTTATTAAATGTCTTATAAATAAAAGGCATGTCGCCTTAAATACTTGTTTACAGCAATTTGAATGGACATTATACTTGAAGCATAACTTTGAGGAAGAAAGTATGTCTATCAATAATAATGCGCTAGCCACTTATAGGTTACTAAAAGCGACAGCAGAAGTTGCTGAAAAATCGCTAGAAGGACGTATTCAACATTATCGTGCCCATTTAAAGTCTGAAGAAAAAGAGCTTCGTACTTATACGCAAAAAGCAGCCGCTGACTTATTAGGCTGTAATAATCGTACCTTAAAACGACGTCATGATAATGGTGACTTTGATGCACTTGATATCAAACGTGGTGCAAATGGTCACTACGCTTATACCTTGGTAAATATCTTTGCTATGGCTGATATCATGGATATTAAGCCTGATCACCGTACAGTTGATGATAAATTACAAGTTATCGTTATTAACTCGTTAAAAGGTGGTTGTGGTAAAACGACCAGCATGGTGAACATTGCCGCTGCACTTGCTACTACAAACATTAAACGATACAGAATTGGTATTATTGACCTTGATCCACAAGGTTCTTCATCAAGCTTTTTCCCACCTAGTGAGCCTGACCCAATTACTGTGGGCGATTTAATGCGTGACTGCATTGAACTCGATGAAAACGAAACCTGGGATGAATTAGTATCGAACTCTTTCTTACCTACCCATATACCTAATATTCGTATTTTGCCTTCTGGTATGGATGATTTTTACTTCGAGCATGAAACAGCAACTTTATTAAAAGATAGCTCTAGTTATGATAAAACTCGTCACTATCATAAATTGCTCGAAAAAGTTATTGAACCGGTAAAAGATCAATTTGATATTATTCTAATTGATACAGCTCCATCACTTAACTTTATGTTTTATAATGCATTAATGGCCTCTACGTCGATGCTTATCCCTGTTCATCCTGAAGCTGTAGACTTCGATGCAAATAATAAATACTTAAAGCGATTAGGCGAGATTTACCATACAGTTGCTGCGCTTGGCCACCAAGGTTGGGACTTCATGCAATTCTTAGTAACTAACTATGTTAAAGGGAACCATTCACAGCGCGACATCGTTAAAGATGTTCGTAGTGCATTTGGTCGTCAAGTAATGAGTTACCCAATTAATCATAGCTCGGCAATTACCGCCAGCTCATCTTCTTTTAATACCATTTTTGATCAAAAAACGTCAGATAGCTTAGCTAGTCGTGAGTCACTACTTCGTGCGCAAGAAAATATCAAAGATGTAGTTGATGAACTTGAAATGCTGATCCGTTCTAATTGGCAGTCAACTCAATCGTCTCTAAATACAGCTAAGTAAGGTAATTAATAAAAATGGCTAAAAAACGTAAAAACGATACCAGCTTAGACCCTTTTTCAACGTCTATCGAAAGTAGCAGTTTAGATGCTTTGCTAGAGCAAGCTTCTGCTGGTGATGTTATCAGTATGCCTGCTCCAAGCGATCCTACACGTCAAATTACTTTGGTGTGTAAGGTTATTCCAAGCTCAGAAATTGAAGCTAAAACAAAGGTCTATGGTAAAAACCGCCGTGTACAATCATTACTAAATGAAAAGTCAGTTGCCGATATCCTTCCTGCAATTGCCGAAGACGGCCGTAACCAGCACCCTGCCCTATGTTGGGATAAAGGTGACGAAATGCTTGTATTAGCAGGTTCTCGTCGTCGAAAAGCATGTATCTTAAGTAACTCTGATTACTTAGTTTTAAGCTCTGAAGATTTCACAGATCAAGATGCTAAAATTCTTGCTGTATCATCTGATCAATACATTGCCCCAAGTCTATGGGAGCTAGGTCAAGCATATCAACAGACCCGTGATGAGCTTATTGCTGAGGGGAAAAAAGGCTCTTATCGTGAGATTGCGGCAATTGAAGGTGTATCACACACTGCTATTGCTGATGCTATTAAAGCGTTTGAGAATCTACCTTCTGAGGTTTTAAGTCTTTACCCAACTGCGAATCATGTTGGCCGTGAAGTAGCTAAAAAGCTTATTAGTGCCAAAGAGCGTGATGAGCAGCTGTTTACCAAGCTTGTAAATGACGTAAGTAGTGATAGCGAAATAGCGCAAATCAGCAGCGATGATAAACGTGCTCTTGCAATTACCAAGCTATTAACTGCTGAGCCAGCAGCGCCAAGCCGTCGTGAAGCCCTTATTGATAGTGAGTTTGTCAGCGTACAACGTAACATAAAAAGCGGTGATTTATCTGTGAAAATCGATAATAAAGTGATGACAGACAAACGCTTAGAGCAGCTAACTAAGCTATTAAATAGCTTTAATTAGTTAGTAAAAGAATGATCTCTCACGCTTTTACTGTTAGTAAAAGCGTGATCTCCCCTTCCCTTTCGTTAGTAAAATATTGATCTATTACCAGTAAAATTGGTACTTATTACACTCTCAGATCAGTTTTTTACCAACTAATAACCCCTTTACAGGTTTTTTACTCTCATAATTAGATTGCTTAGTAAAAAATTGATCTGTAAAGCCCCTGCCTTGTTACTAACCTGTTTATATCTTGTGCGATTGTTGTTTGTTAAATACTCAGCATGTCAGTTTTCAGCTTTGATTTTATTTTAAAGCAGATTTTTACCAAGTTATCAGCTCCAACCAGTCCAATATTGCTCAATAGTGCTTTAGCTCTGGTCCGATAGATCATATACTGGCAGAATTATTTTTTGTTTTTACTGCCAAAAGCGTTATGTCTGCTAACTTATCCAAAAATGACTTATTAGCTATCTTTGAAGAAATCAAACAAGAGCAAGAAACTCAGTTTCCCCTGTCTGAGCGCTTCATTAAACAGCTATTTAAGCCGCATGTGTTAAGTAAAGCAAAAGAGTATCACCAGAACGGCCAAATCAACTGGTTAGAACATAACAGTGATTTTAGCGTTATTGATGCATCTATGTTTGGTAACGAAGGGAATACCTTTACTCAGCATATTGAGATCAGTAAATTACCAAGTGGCTTTTCTGTTGATTCGCATTGTACTTGTGGCTCTAAAACTAAATGCCGTCATATTGCAGCTGTGCTCCTAAAACTCAAAATTGAACATTCAGGTGACTACGGTGAAGACTACATTATTAACGATTGGTTTAGTGAGCTAAAAACCCTTAAGCAAGTTGCTAGTGACAATGCCAAACAGGTTTTATTATTTGTTCTTGATGTAGAGAAATCAGTTGTAACCCTTACCCCTAAAATAGCTAATTATGACGCTGAGCATAACTATACTCTAGGTCGTAACCTTACCGAGCAGCAATTAAATAGTTTTGTAACCCCCACTGATTTATTAGAATCGGATTTTCGGTTATATAGCTGGATCCGTTCTCAAAATGCCCTTGGTAAACTAGAGCTTAAAGGCCAATGGGGGGTTGCAGCACTACAGCAATTAATTGCCACCCAGCGTTTGTTTTTAGGCCGTTCGCGCCAAGCAATTAAAGCTGACAGTATGCAAGCGTTAGAGTTTGATTGGAAACAAAACAAAGACTTAACCTCATTGAGCATGACGCTTGCTGGGCAAGATAATTGGTTATTGTTAAAAACAACACCCCCTACTTACCTTGACCCTGAAAAGCTAAAAGTAGGCCGAATTCGTACTCCGTTAACGGCTGATGAAATAGCGCTACTTGCCAATATGCCTGCTATTCACACAGAGAACTTTGACCGCGTTTATCAACAGCTCAATGATAATTTTGGTGAAGGTGTGATCCCTCATGCATTTAAGGAAAGCAAAAAAAGCCTAGCTCGAACTGTATTCCCTGTCATCAGGATTAATAATGACGAGGGCACAATCCGCTTAGGATTGCAGTTTAATTATCAAAACTCTTTGTATGATTTAAGCCAGGCGCCAGCTGATATATTAAACCAGTCATTAGAAAACACCGTTGTAAATGAATTAACTAACCTTGGCTTTGAATTATGTAAAGGGGCTTTACAAACAGAGTTTATCTTTAATAAACAATCGGTTATTCATGAGCACTGGTTAAAGTTTGAAATAATTCCAAACTTATTAAAACGCGGTTGGAAAATTAATGATGAGTTAGCCGTCGGCAAAGTCCTTAAACAGCTTTCACTGCAAGTTGAGCGTGGTAAAGGTCATCAGATAGTTAGTAAAATCGTGATCTCTGGTGTTAAAACTCAACAGTTGTTTGTCACTGATAACAATACTTATCAATCGCTTAATCGACAAAGTGAGCGTTTTTATTACTTTACTGTAGGAAAACGCTTTGCTGTGGTTGAAAAGGCCGCGATGATGCAGCTTAATGATTATCGTGAACGTTTTGAGCATATTAAAACCCGTGACGAAATCTTAATGCCTTTGTCGTTTTTGCCTAAGCTCATCGAGCAAAAAGCAATTAAGGTTAATATTGTTGACGATGCTCTAGATGCTTACCTAGCTGAATTAAATAGCTCACAACAGCTTATTAAAAAGTCCGATATTCAAGGCTTAAACCAGGGTGTGCAATTGCGTGAGTATCAACAACATGGTGTTGATTGGCTTAACTTTTTAAAACGTCACCAGCTTGGTGGTATTTTGGCTGATGACATGGGGCTAGGTAAAACTCTACAAGTTATTGCCTTTTTAGCTAATGCCAAGCAATCACCACAAGCAGGCCCCACGTTAATTGTTTGCCCAACCAGCTTGGTTGGTAACTGGCAAAGTGAAATTAATAAATTTGCGAGTAACTTAAAAATTACCACCGTCTTCGGTGCTGCGCGCAGCGACCAATTACAACAGTTGTCGCAAGCAGATTGTATTTTAACAACTTATCCTCTATTGAAGCGTGATATTGCCTTTTATTCGCCGCTGTATTTTGAAAACATCATTCTTGATGAAGGGCAATATATTAAAAACGACGCTGCGCAGGTTTCACGCTTGGTTAAGCGCCTTAATGCTGACTTTAAGCTCTGCTTAAGCGGCACGCCTATCGAAAATAACTTATTTGAGCTTAAATCTTTGCTCGACTTTGCAATGCCTTCTTTACTTGGTTCGCAAGCACATTTTAAGAGCTATTTTCAAACGCCAATTGAGCGTGATAACGACGTTGCCCGAGCTGATGAACTTAAGTCGTTGATCATGCCATTTATCTTGCGTCGTACTAAAGCACAGGTAACGCAAGAGCTACCAGAGAAGACTGAGCTAGTTAAAGAGTTTGAATTTGAGAGCAAACAAAAAGAAATTTACAACGGTATAACTGAATCTTTAGAGCAGAAATTAGTCGACCTATTTGCACAGCAAGGAGTACAAAAAAGTAAGCTAGCCTTTTTAGATGCATTATTAAAGCTCAGACAAATCTGTTGTCATCCAAAATTGATCGACCCTAGTTCACAGGCTGGTAGCGCTAAACTTGAATGGTTATCTAAGCATTTGCCTATCATGCTTAGCGAAGGTCGTAAGGTGATTATTTTCAGTCAATTCACCATGGCACTTGATGTGATAGCAGAGCGATTAAATGAATTAGGCATCAGTTTTAGTATGCTTACCGGGCAAACAAGACACCGCGACCGTGTTATCGAAGAGTTTACTCAAGGTGATACATCCGTGTTTTTAATTAGCTTAAAAGCCGGCGGTACAGGGTTAAACCTAACTCAAGCCGATACTGTGATTCATTTTGATCCTTGGTGGAACCCTGCTGTTGAGAAACAAGCGACAGATCGTGCCTACCGTATTGGCCAAACTAACCCAGTGTTTGTTTATAAATTGATTATGGCTAACTCAATTGAACAAAAAGTATTTAAAATGCAGCAGCATAAGCAAGCCCTTGTTGATGCATTATTTACCGAAAAATCAATGAGTTTCACTCAGTTTGATGAAGAGCAAATGCTTGCTCTGATAAAAAATTAAATTTTTTTAAAGTTTTTTTGAACTAATCAAATTTTGGGGCGTCTATTATTATGCTTGTTGTTAAATTGCAGTTTACATAAGCATTATGTTGATTTCCCATTTGGTTACTAAATTTTAGTAATGTTAGAGCCAGCTCACTTTGAGCTGGCTTTTTTTATGCCTAAACCCCCTACTCTGCTGAGCACTAATTCGTTATGATGATGTGTCTTTAAGTTATTGAGTTTTCGTTATGATTACAGAGCTGATTGCACAGATTAATTGGCAAAGTGGTGTGCTTGGTGCTGCTGTAGGTGCTGTTGCAAGTGGTGTTATTTTTGCCTTACAAAAAAGTCGCTTAAAAAATCAGTTAACCGAACTGCAAAATAGTCAGCAAATCCAGCAAAATCATTTAGAACAAAAGCAGCTGCAACTTGAACAAAGCCAACTTACGCTTTCGCAGTTACAGCAAGATTACGCTGAGCAACGTGATGAGTCTCAACACTTTAAAACCCGCTTTGTAGAACAAGAAAAGCAGGCACAACAATACAACCAGTTTTGGCGTCAAGTTGAAGCTGAGCTTGCTGATACTAAAGCTGCACTTAATCAGCGCGATGTTGATTTAAGTACCTTAAGAAGCACAGTAGAGCAAAAAGAACTGCATTTTAAAGAGCAGCTTAGTCATATCAAAGAAAGCAAAGAGCAACTCAAAAAAGAGTTTGAAAACCTCGCTAATCAAATCCTTGAAGAAAAATCGCAACGTTTTAAAACCTTAAACCAAGAGAGTATTGAGCAACTTTTAAAACCGGTTCAGGGAGAGCTAAAAGGCTTTCGCGATAAGATGGAATTGATCCACGTTGAAGATCTAAAGCAGCGTGCAGCACTAAAAACTGAGCTATTGCATTTACAGGCTAAAAGCCAAGCTATCACCGAACAAGCTGATAGGCTGAGCACCGCATTACAAGGGCAAAAGAAAACCCAAGGTAATTGGGGGGAGTTAATGCTTGAAAATGTACTAGACAGCGCAGGGCTGCGTGCTGGAGTAGATTATCAGCGAGAAGTATCGTTTAACACAGAAGATGGCCGTCTACGCCCAGATGTTGTGGTGTATTTACCTCAGCAACGTCATTTAGTTATCGATGCTAAAACCTCTTTAAACGCGTATACACGCTATGTAAATGCCGATACAGAGCTTGAAGCGCAGCAAGCGCTTAAAGAGCATGTCACGGCGGTGCAATCACGTATAAACGAGTTAGCAAGCAAAGCCTACGACAGACTACCTGGTATTAACTCCCCCGAAGTGGTGATCATGTTTGTACCCATAGAGTCTGCATTTGTTGAAGCGCTTAAGTACCAGAGTGATATTTATCAGCAAGCAATCGAAAAAAACATTTTAGTTGCAACTCCAACGACCTTATTGACTAGCTTGAATATCGTAAAACAATTGTGGCGTTTTGAAGAGCAAACTAAATACTCAAAAGAGCTTGCCGCTCGTGCAGAGCGTTTTTACAACAAACTCAATGGTTTCCTAACCAGTATGGAAGGGGTTGGTAAGCAATTAGATCGCGCCAAAGAAAGCTATGATAAAGCGTTTTCTCAGCTGTATCGTGGTAAAGGAAACTTGATTAAGCAGGCCTCAGAGTTCAAAGAATTGGGGGTTTCTGTTCAAAAAGAGTTACCCGCGGAAACTGTTGAAAAAGCACAATTAGAGTTAGATTAAATGGGATACAAAAAAGCCAACGTCATGTTGGCTTTTTTGTTATACCAATTCGCTTAATTAAGTATTATTGCGGATTGGTATTAGTTAACAAGTTCAGCTGACACTATATCGTTGAGCATCAAAAAGTGGTTAAGTACAGACTCTTCAAGTTCGAATACCTGCGCGATTTTTTCGCCACTTGCTGACATCCCTGTTTGCGCACCAGCAAACTCAATATGCAACCCTAAACGCTTCAGGGTTTGGGCGTCGTAACTATAAATAGCAGAATCACGTTTCTCTGTAATACCAGGCATCATACCTATGATAGTAACCGCCTGTTCAACATTAATGATATCGAAGAATTGTCGCTCTGCGGCTTGCCATTTTGCTATATAGCTAGCGACCTCAGGCGGTTGCTCCATGGGCACGTATAATGGCTGTAATGAGCCCCCATGCCAGCCGATAACGGCTTGCTCTTCAACTAGGACATGTGGGCTTGCGGTAAGTACATAGTTGGCACAAGACGATGCACAAAGCTCGTGTACCACAACATCGAGTTGATATTCATGAACTAAGCCACCTAAATGTAAACCCGCCATCACATCACCACCTTGGCTATTAATAACCAAGGTGTTGATTTGTTGATCGCTACTTACTAATAACTGTTCGAACTTTTCAACATTTTGCTTTGATGTTTCGCCCTGAAAATAAATAGTGCCCGGCGATACTTCACTAATTTCAGCAACGCTTTGCTGTGTTGTTTTACAACCAACCAGCAGCACGCTCAATAAGAATAAAAAACGCATTAACAATGCCTTGAAGTTTTGTTTGTATACAGTGCGCAATTTAATAATATGTTATTAACGAACTGCAAAAATGGCATAGTACGTTTTTTTACTTGAGAAATAAATCCACATAATAGGAATAATTGTATGAATATTGGAATTTACATCTATGATGATGCCGAAGTAATCGATTTCTCAGGTCCGTTTGAGGTGTTTAGTACTGCTAAGTGCCTAGCGAATAATGATTGGCAAGTGAGTTTAATTGCCAAAAGTGATAGTCCTGTACTTGCCCGCGGTGGTTATAGTGTAAACCCCCATTACAGCTTTGCTGACTGCCCTTTGCTAGATCTACTTGTTGTGGTTGGTGGCGACCATACACGAGAGCTAGAAAAAGCAGAGGTTATTGCTTGGTTAAAAAACACAGCCACTAACACCAAGCGTGTTGCGAGTGTTTGTACAGGGGCGTTTTTGCTTGCTAAAACGGGGCTTTTAAGTGGTAAAAATGTCACGACACATTGGCAAGATCAACCTGAGCTGGCTGCTATGTTTTCTGATCTCAATGTGATTGCAGATACTCGTTGGGTCACTGATGGTAAGTTTACCAGCTCTGGGGGAATTTCTGCTGGCATTGATATGAGCTTGGCTTTAGTCGCTGAGTTTATTAGCTACGAACACGCCTTGTTGACTGCTAAACAGATGGAGTATCAATGGCAGACTTTATAATTTTTCAGCAATGTAGTCGGTTATAAACTGTTTTAAACAGGCAGCCTTTTTACTCAGCAAACGTGCGCTTGGCCAAATCGCATAAATGTCGCGGTTTTCGCCTCGCCAGTGCGGCAATACTTGAACTAGTTGCTGAGATTTTAATTCATCTATTACCTCAAACCGAGGTAACAAAGCGATACCTTGCTCATCACAAACTAAGTATTTTACAAATCCAGTGTCGTTAAAAGTGCTCGCAAATCGGCACATATGGTTATAAGTTGCATTCGTTTGTGTATTGGTCAACTGCCATTTACTTCTTAGTGTGGTGCCAATTAACCTATGCTGTTTTAAATCAGCTGGCTCTTCTAAGGCAGGTGCCGAATCAAGGTATGCTTTAGTGCTTACAAATAAAGTATCAACACTGCCTAACTTTTTTTGATGAAGCATAGAATCGGCCTGTGGCCCTACTCTTATCGCTATATCAGCTTGGCTTTTACTCAGATCCTCAAGTTGATTATTAAGTAGCAGCTCAAGTTGAATATCGGGGTACTGTTTAGTAAATGCGAGCCACATTGGCTTTAAGAAACCATGACTAATATTCAGAGGTGCTAAAACTTTAAGCTTTCCTGACAATTTTGCTTTTTGCTCATTAAGCTGGCGATGGGTTTGTTCAAATTGCTCAATTAATTCAACATAACTTTGAAAATACACCTCCCCTGCTTGCGTTAACGTGCATTGCCTTGCTGAGCGGTTTAATAGCTGCTCCCCTAGGTGTTGCTCAAGTCGTTGCAAGCGTCTCGATACAGTTGCGGTAGGTAGCGACAAACTTTCAGCTGCGCTACTCAGGCCACCTTGTTTAACAATCTGTATGAATAGAGCGATATCGTCAATCATGTTCTCATTTATGCAATCATAGTTTGTTTATCTTGCTATTTTTATCACTTTTGTAATTAGTTATCATGTTTTTATTGAAACATTTTAGGAGCAACTAATGGACGCAACGCATTGGCATCAACGTTGGGAAAATAACGAAATAGGTTTTCACGAGGGAGACGTTAATCGTTATCTAGATCAGTATTTTACTAACTTAAATTTACAGCAAGGCGATACTGTTTTTGTGCCACTGTGCGGAAAAACTCACGACATTCATTATTTGCTAGCGCAAGGTATGCGTGTTGTAGGGGCTGAGCTTAGTGAAATTGCCATTAAGCAGTTATTTGATGAGTTAAAGCTTGAACCCGAAATTAGCCAACATGGCGAACTATTACGTTACCAAGGTGCAAATCTAACCGTTTGGGTGGGTGATATTTTTACGCTTACCGCGAATGAACTTGGCACTATCAACGCGGTTTATGACCGTGCCGCTTTAGTTGCGCTGCCAAAGCCGATGCGCATTCGATATACCCAACATTTACTAGAGTTGACCAATAGGGCAAAGCAGTTAGTGGTGGTATTTGAGTATCAGCAAAGTGAGTTTTCGGGCCCGCCGTTTAGTGTGGTCGCCGATGAGCTACATCAGCACTACGATGCTTTTTATCAACTAACATTACTGTGCAAAGAGCCTCTAGAAGGTGGCTTAAGAGGGCAAGTCCCTGCCATGAACGTAGCTTGGAGTCTAAGTTAGTGCTTACAAACTCATAATGTGTAAATTCACACTCTAGCTGTGCGTTTTTCTGGCTAGTTTTTGTATCTCTGTGCGTGCACTATAGTGATTAGTGTATTTAAGGAGCACATTTATGCAAAAGCCACGCGTTTTCTTTGTTTCACATGGCGGCGGTCCTATGCCTTTACTTGGCGATCCAAGTCATGCCGATATGGTCACTTGTTTGCAGTCTATTGCTGCAAAAATTCAAAAGCCGTCAGCTATTTTGATGGTGAGTGCGCACTGGGAAGCGAACCCAATTAGCATCACTTCGAGCGCTGCTCCTGAGCTAATTTATGATTACTATGGTTTTCCTGAGCCTGCTTACAGTATTGAGTACCCAAGCCCTGGCGAACCAGCCCTTGCCGAAAAAGTGCATCAGGCATTGGCAAAAGCTAATATCGATAGCACATTAAACCCATCTCGTGGCTTTGATCACGGTATGTATGTACCTTTGAAAATTATGTATCCAGAAGCAGATATACCTTGTGTGCAATTGTCGTTACATCCAAGCCTTGAGCCGAGCTTACACCTAGCGATAGGTGAGGCTTTACAACAGCTTGATTACGATAATTTATTGATCATTGGTTCTGGCTTTACTTTTCATAATATGCGCGCATTTTTCACCCCTGAAACCGCTGAAATTAAAGCGCAAAATATGGCTTTTGAGCAATGGTTAGTTGATGTCTGTGGCAATACTGAGCTGAGTGAACAGCAGCGACAAGCTAAGCTATTAGAATGGCAAATGGCCCCTGCAGCGCGTTTTAGTCATCCTCGAGAAGAGCACTTATTGCCGTTACATGTTTGCTATGGTGCGGCGATGCGCCCTTGTAGTGGTATCTACGAACTACGTATTGCCAACAAGCAAGCCAGTATGTTCTTGTGGGACGATTGAGTTTAAGTTCAACCCCCCAGATAACACGATAAAGGCTCAGATTTTATTCATCTAATTTGGTACGCTAGGTAAGTTAAAACCTAGGAACAACAAAATGAACTTAATAAAAACATCAACCCTTGCGTTTGCTGTGGTTGCGGCTTTAGGTTTGCAAGCATGCTCAAGTACAGAGCAAGTAAGCACGCCATCAGCAACAGTGAACGCGACGGCTAATCCGCTCTCGCTTGAACAAATTTATAAAGAAAAAGACTTTAAAGCTGAGCGTAGCACCTATTTTACGTGGCTCGATGATGGTACTGGTTATACGGTACTTGAAGAGCGCGAAAGCGATAAAAACAACCAAGACGATAAAGCTAAAGACGACGAGCACGGCGTAAAAGGCAATGATATTGTGTTTTATAACGCTGATGGCACGGGTCGTAAGGTACTTGTTAGCTACGAAAAATTAATTCCCAAAGGTGAGAAAGAGCCACTCACTGTTGAAAGCTATCAATGGTCTAAAGATGGTAAATGGCTGATGGTTTTTACCAATGGCGAGCAAGTGTGGCGCTCGCGTAGCCGTGGTGATTTTTGGCTTTTAAACCTTGAAACTGATTCGCTATATCAGTTAGGTGGCGAAAACATCGAAGCGAAAAAGCTGATGTTTGCTAAGTTCTCACCAGATAGCTCAAAAGTAGCTTACGTGCGTGATAACAACATCTACATGGAAAAAGTCGGCAGCAAGGCTGTGACTGCTTTAACCACTGACGGTAACGACACCATTGTTAATGGTAATTTTGACTGGGTGTACGAAGAAGAATTTACTATTCGTGATGGTTTCCGCTGGAGTCCAGACAACAAATCAATTGCCTATTGGCAGCTTGATACCAGTGGCGTGAAATACTTCACCATGATCAATAACACCGATGATCTCTACCCTACCCTTAAAGAATTTCCGTATCCAAAAGCCGGCGAGATGAACTCTGCGGTTAAAGTCGGTGTGGTAAGTCTTAGCGACAAGAAAACTCGCTGGGCTGAACTAGGTGGCGATAATCGCGATCGTTATATTCCACGTATTAGCTGGGCAGGCACTGGTGAATCTTTGATGATCCAAGATCTTAACCGCCCGCAAAGCCACAATAAGGTTTGGTTATTCGACTGGCAAAAACAACAGCTGACTAAAATTCTTGAAGATAAAGACGATGCCTTTATTGAATGGTTTTATAAAGCAAACTGGTCAAAAGACGGTAAGTTCTTTATTTGGCACAGTGAGCGTGATGGCTGGCGCCATTTGTACCGTGTATCTCGCGATGGTAAAACGATAGTCGATTTAACACCGGGCGAGTACGACATCATTGATATGTTAGCGCTCAACGAAGATAAAAACGTTATGTATTTTACTGCATCACCGGATGATCCGGGCCAGCGTTACTTATTCCGTACCTCGCTTGATGGCAGCTCTAAACCGGTGCGCGTAACGCCTGCGTCATTTGATGGTTCAAACAGCTATTACATGTCTAAAGATACCTCTTGGGCAATGCATACTTTCTCTAAATTTGGTACCCCACCAATGAAAGAGATCATCAAAGTAAGCGATCACAGTAATGTGAAAACCTTAGTTGAGAACAAAGCATTAAAAGAGAAATTAGCGACTGAGCAATTACCGACTCACGAGTTCTTTACGGTTAATGCTCGCGATGGTGTTGAGCTTGATGGCTACATCATGTTCCCAGCGAATATGGATAAAAGCAAAAAATACCCAATCGTTTTCTATGTTTACGGTGAGCCATGGGGCTCAACAGTACAAGATCGCTGGGAAGGTAACAGTTACTTATACAAGTCGTATCTAACTCAGCAAGGCTTTATTGTTGCTTCAGTTGATAACCGCGGCACGCGCGCACCAAAGGGCAGAGATTGGCGTAAGTCTATCTACAAAAAAATAGGCTCTATAACCGTGCGTGACCAAGTTGACGCCCTAGATGCAATGGTAAAACGTTGGGATGTCATTGATAGCGACCGTGTTGGTGTATGGGGTCACTCAGGTGGTGGTAGTTCAACGCTTAATTTGTTATTCCGCCATGGTGATAAATATAAAGTTGGGATTGCCTCTGCCCCAGTGCCTGATATTCGCTTGTACGATACTATCTACCAAGAGCGCTATGCGGGTAACCCAAATACCGATCCTGAAAGTTACGACAACACGTCTCCGATCACCTTTGCAAAAGACCTGCAAGGTAAGTTGCTACTGATCCACGGTACCGGAGATGATAATGTACACTACCAAGGTTCAGAGCGTTTAATTAACGAATTAGTTAAGCACAATAAACAGTTCGAGTTTTTCTCTTACCCGAACCGTTCTCACAGCCTCCGAGAAGGTAAAGGCACTACCCTTCACTATCACACTATGATGGCTAACTTCTTCGAAAAGCATCTACTAAATAAGTAATTATGCTTTAGTTAAAAACCGCGGCTTAGATGCTAAGCTGCGGTATTTTTATGCAAACTGTAAACCCCCGTTACACGAAAAAATTACGAGGGTTATGTATAAATTTGATAAGGAAAAAGTTTTATCTATTGTAATTCTATAGTGACATGGTCTCTCTTTTAATCTGCCATACTTTGTTGGTGTAGGCGGTTGATGGTATATTTTTCTGCAGCACATTGTTCAGGGTCTAAATTTGATACGTAGTTTAAAATTTGACTCAATGCTGTGCTATCTCTTCGTACTTTTAACGCAAATTCCTCTGCGCCAATACAGCGTCTATTGTCATCATACATAATATCTAACGCTGGCTGTAATTCTTCAATCGTTTTAGCCTTACTAAAAAGAGATAAATACTTTTCTCGGCCATTATTAACTATATTTTTTGAATCTAGTTTTATTTTTGCTATTTTATCGAGCCATTTATCATCAAAACCAAGTAAAACATAGTTAAGCAAATATTCACTGTCTTCATCACAGACACCTGGTTTATCCGTATGAGTTGCTAATTTTGCTCTCAGTTCTGAAGCTGTATCTAGCCAAAAAGATGTTGATTTATGAGTCTCTATGCCTATTGTATTAAGGATTGCTAATCGGCGTGCTGAAAACAGTCCTGCACACATCCAACGTATACCGGTATTTATTGTTTTGGAATGCCAATAGACTGCTTTATCAAGATCTTGCTCCACAACAAATTCACCACTTTCGTAGCTAGATGCTAATATATTCATGCACCCAGCATGACCTGATTCCCCACACGTTGACCAATAACGATAAGCTAAGCTGTAATTATCTAATTGATGAGCTGAAATTTGTCCCGCAGTATATTCAAGGTCACCTAGATATGAGTCAGTTACTTCTTTTAAGTCATCTAAGTTATTAAGTAGTTTTTGTACTTGAGAAACATCGATAGGAAGGTTATTAAATTTGTACTTTCTATTAATAGCTTCGGCGGCATTTAACTGAGCGCGTAGTATGATTGCAAAATCTTCAGGAGAAAATGTCATTTCTCGAGGGCCTGACTCAAGGATATCAATATTATTTTGAAGGCGTTTTTCATCGATCTCTGTGATAGATTTATTAGAATGTAAATAATTGAAAGTATCATTAATTGCTACATTCACATCCTCAATAGTTACCGCAACGACTGAGCTTGAAAAAATACTGCAGCATAATGCAAAAAGCCATTTCCTTGTCATTTTTAGTTTCCTTAATAGAGACCCATTTATTCTTTTAGCTTGTTGATAGATAATATGTAATTGTCTATAAAGCCTGATTTAGTAGTATTAAAAAATACTCACCATAACACCTTACTTGATAATAATCTTATCAAGATAAAATTTATTCAAGATTTTACCTTTTGATTCATAATGGCTTTAAAAACTTTGTTAGCTAGTTCGTTAGAGAGGGTTTTGACCCTTTAAACTTACAAATAGTTTTTAAACCAATTAACTAGCTCTGTTTCTAGTTGTTCTTTATGGTTCATTAAAAAATGGTTATCACCTTCATACACCACAAGTTTATGGGGTATTTGATGCTTATCTAGCGCTTTGGCAAATTGAATTGAGTTCTCGACCGATACTCGTTTATCGTCACTGCCATGAATAAGTAATATGGGCACTTTAGGTGATAGCTTATCAACCCAGTTCATCACAGAGCGTGCTTCAAGTTCTGCTTGTTTGTTCTCTTTATAGTTGGGGATACGACGCACATACACGTGTTTTTCCATGTTAGGTCTAAACGTAAGCTCTTTGACTAAATCAGTCGCCCCCGCAATGGTTGCAATGGCTTTTATCTTGTTTGTGTGTTGCATCGCAAGGTGGGTTTGCATGCCGCCTCTACTTGCTCCTAACATACCAATACGGTTTTCATCTGCACCTGCTATGTGAGGAATAAAACCGATAAGCGCAAGTACGTCGTTAACATCTTTACCACCAAACTCATCTAAATCATCATTTTTAGTTAGTGTTCCGCGGTATTGGCTGCCGATAACCACAAAGCCTTGCTCTGCTAAAGGAAATAAATTGCGCATCATTGCTGCAAAATAAACACTGCCAAAATTACCGTTACCGCCGCGGTTATAAATTAATACCGGGAGCTTATTCTTGATGACTTTAGGTTTGATGATATAACCAAGCACCTCAACATTATCGACCTGATATTTAAAATTATGGCAGGTTAAATTAGCTTTAAAGTTATCGAACATATCTTGTGGAAAGGTTTCTTCAAAGGCTTTAATGCGCTTTAAGTATGCTTCTTCGTTTTTAGCTTTGCGTTTATTCTTTTGCGCAATAAATTGATGCCACGAATCATAGTCAGCAAAGATACCTGTGAAGCAGTCTGTTTCTTTTGTGACGTGTTCATCATCGATAATTTTCGCTGCGCTGGTAGAAAAAACAGCGAGAAATAGGCTGGCAAAGAGTAGTAATTTATACACAACAACATCCTTATTGGTGACTAAAAGTTACTAAACCACAGTAACTTAAATGATGGTTATTTGTACATCATTAATTCAGTAACAGCTCAAGCCATTCAATCACAACGTTATGTGTTGCTGTTTCAAAGCGAGATTTCTCGGGAATGTAGTAACACAGTTTTGACTCAACATTTTGGCTATTAAACGATGTTAGTAACCCTGCATCTAGGTAAGGTTGTACTAAGGTTTTTGAGCAAAACACTACACCTTTATTGGCGAGCACCTGATTTATACCAAACAGCTCTTGATCGAATGTTTTTACCTTGAAACATGAATCACTTAGGTTATTTACTTTGAGCCACTGCGTTAATGGTGGGGCTGGAAGGGCATTATTTTTCCATTGGCTGGTGTATAAATTAACCTGTTTATCAAGCCAAGGAGCGCTTTGTTGTGCGTTTGCCGCATACATATCAAAGCGCTCATATTTGATGATATCTGCTTTGTTTACTTCCTCACTATTTCCTAGCCTAACAGGCAAGGTATGCAGTTGCTTATCTAAAGTTTCACTGGTTGATATATCGAGCTTTAAATGTGGATTTTCGCTATAAAGCTCATCTAAAGCGGGTATTAACCTTAGGGCTGCTAGAGACGATGTTGTGGTGATGCGTACTTGATTATTTGCTTGGCTTAATTGTTCTATTGCCGCAAAAATAAGTTTAAAGCCGCTAGTTGTGTTTTGACTCAGGTACTCGCCTGATGGAGTTAAGGTAATCTTTCTCACTTCGCGATGAAATAAATCAGTATTCAACCGGTTTTCTAGATTAGCAATGTGGTGCGATACCGCTGTAGGCGTAATCGCAAGTTCAGCGGCGGCTGCTTTAAAGCTACCTAATCGTGCAGCTGATTCAAAGGTTTTTAAAGCTTGTAATGATATATGCATAGTTGAACCCACCTAAATTTATAGATGAGTATAACTTACTTATGGTAAATAATAACTCGTTTGTTAAATAGCCCTTATTTATTGATGATACCAACTCATTAACTAATGAGGCATTTACTATGACTACTCTGCTACACATTGATGCTAGTGTGCGTTCAGCTAAAAATGCAAACCCTAATCACGATTCAATCTCTAAAAATATTGCTAAGCAATTTGTAAATCATTTACAGCAAAACAATGCTATAGCTGAGTATATTTATCGTGATGTTGGAATGAATCCACCTTCATTTATTAATCAATCTTGGATTGCTGCTGTGTTTACGCCAGCCAACAAGTTAACACTTGAGCAAAGAGAAGTACTGGCCGAATCAGATGAATTGATAAATGAGTTGGTTAAGGCTGATACCATCGTGATATCAACGCCTATGTATAACTATGGCATGCCTGCGCAATTAAAAGCATGGTTTGATCAAATCGTTAGGATAAATAAAACGTTTGATTTTGATTTGCAGCGGGGGGATTTTCCTTTGCAACCATTGTTAACAGGTAAACGTTTGCTGGTTATTACTTCAACGGGTGAGTTTGGCTTTGAGGTAGGTGGTATACGAGAGAGTATGAGCCATTTAGTGCCGCACATTAAAACCTTGAGTAAGTATTTAGGTGCTGAGCACATTGATGAAATTGCCTGTGAGTATCAAGAATTTAACGACCAAAGACATCAACGCTCTTTGACTAACGCTTATGCTAAAGCTGAACAATTAGCGCTTAGATACGCCAATTAAGCAAACAACAAAGCCGCAATAAGCGGCTTTATCTGTAATGGGGCTTTACACTAAAAAATGGGTTTCGCGTTATTCAACCGAAATGAATACTTCAACTTCTTCACTGCTTTTATAAAACTCATAGTCAGTTTTATATGCTCGAATATGCGGGCATTGTTCATTACTAAAGTACTGCCAAACTTGACCCCAAACATCGATAACGGTTTGTGGCATTGCACCTTTGCCGCTAAAGCGAAGGTAGTTACCAGTGGCGAGTGTAGTTTGTTCTATCTCTGGCAAAGTGACTCGCAGGTCAGTACACGCAAAGACATCAAACTCCCCTGTGACATCAGATTCATAATGAGTGTACACGCCATAAACTTGGCTAGATGGCGCTAATTTTGGCGCTATGTCTGTGTAAAACTGCTGCCATAGGCCCGCTATTTTGGCACCTTCCCCACTCATTTCATTCATATTGCTGGTGCGAACTTTGAGGCCAAATAAAGTCGTTGGGTTGTCGATATTGATGTGTGTTACTTGCTGATCCATTGCATTTATCCTTGCTTAATTTGTTCCCTGTAAAATACCAGAGCACATGTACTTTAACCTAGCCTTTTTAATTATTTATTTTAAAAAGACTATATTTTGTTAACGGCCTTTACAGCTTAAAAAACAGTCATGGCATCCTTATCTGCATCAGGTTAAGATGGGTAAAATAACAACAAAATCAGCGGGTGTTTAATGAATAAAATCAATGCGCTTATCTACTTTTTAGCCTTTAGTAGCGGCTTTTGCATTATGGGAATTGAGCTTTTAGGCGGGCGAATTTTAGCGCCGTACTTTGGTAGCAGTGTGCATATATGGGGCAGTATTATCACTGTATTTATGTTGAGCTTATCTTTCGGCTATTTACTTGGCGGTAAGCTCTCAACCCGCAATCCTTCGTTAACTAAATATGGTCTCATTTTCTTTGTAGCGAGTATTATGGTGGTGCCAATAGTATTGTTTGCTGAGCCAATTATGACCTTTATTTTCACCCATATTGAAGACAGTCGTTACGGCTCGTTGCTGGCATCAACGGCGTTGTTTTTTATTCCTACAACAATACTCGGCATGATCTCACCTTACTCAGTGCGATTATTGGTTACCGATCATGAAAAAAGTGGTCAGGTTGCCGGTGGTTTGTATTTTGTGAGCACCTTAGGAAGCGCCCTTGGCACGATTATTACCTCTTTTTATATGGTGCTAGCATTCGATGTTAACGACATCATTAAAACCTTTGCTGCGGTATTAGGCGCGCTTGGTTTGCTTGCAATTGCGGTTAGTCAATTAAAAACGAAGGAGCGTGCTGTATGTTTAGAGTCGTAACGCTTTGTTTGATCATGACACTGCCTTTTAGCAGCTTGGCAGAAGTAATACATAAAGAGCGCTCGCTTTATCGAAATATTTTAGTGGAGAAGACTGGCGATTTACTGTGTTTAAAATTTAACGAAAAAACCCGTAAAAGTACGCAAAGTTGTATGTATAAGAGTGAGCCTAAAAAGCTGGTGTTTAATTACACCAAAATGACGTTCGCAAGCTTACTATTTATTGATGACCCTAAAAATGTACTGATCATAGGTTTAGGAGGAGGTTCACTCTCTAATACCATTCATGAGCTTTACCCTAGCGCTCATATCGAAAATGTCGAAATTGACCCCGCGGTAATAAAAGTTGCCCGTGATTATTTTAGCTTTGTAGAAACTAATAACGTAACGTCTAAGGTGCAAGATGGCCGAATTTTTATTAAACGTGCCGCACTTAAAAAACAAAAGTACGATTGGATTATTCTTGATGCCTTTAACGGCGATTATATCCCTGAGCACCTCCTCACTAAGGAGTTTTTTGCGGAAGTAAAAAGTGTTTTGGCTGATGGCGGTATTGTCGCTGCAAATACTTTTTCATCGAGTAAATTGTACCAGCATGAGTCGGCAACTTACTTCGATGTGTTTGGTGACTTTGTTAATGTTGTGACCGATGAAAACTCTAATCGCATTATTTTAGCTGGCTTTGAGACTATGCCTAGCCAGCAACAGTTAGCCGAACGCGTCAACAAACTCGCAAATAAGTTAACCCCGTACGATGTTGATTTGCAGTTACTCAGCGAGCATTTGTTTTATACTAAGGGTAATCAAGATTGGCCATCGGATACCAAGGTGCTCACTGACCAATATTCACCAGCGAATTTATTAAATTATCAATGATCAAATACGCCTTAATTGCATGTCTTTTATTTACCAGCTCTGCTGCTATGGCAGAGCACCCTTCACCCCCACCTTTAGCTGCAAGTCAGCAGCAGTTGTCTAAACTATTAAATCAATACAAAGGGAAAGTCGTGTTACTCGATTTCTGGGCGTCTTGGTGCAGCCCGTGTCGACGGTCATTTCCTTGGTTTATTGCCATGCAGAGCAAGTATCAACAGCAAGGGCTTAAAGTGATTGCTGTAAACATTGATGTTGAACGCGGTGATGCCGATGCATTTTTAGCTGAGTTTGCAGTTAACTTTAATATTATTTATGACCCAGATGCTGTTATTGGCAGACAATACCAACTTAAAGGGATGCCGAGCAGCTTTTTAATCGATAAAGAAGGCGTAGTACGGTTCCAACACACAGGATTTGTTGCTGATAAATTAGACCTCTATGAAAGCCATATCAAAGAGTTAATTGCTAAATAGTGTTATCTATCAGATAACTTTTGCTGTTGTTCGCTTTTATCGAACACAGCTATCTATTTTATTAATTGCACTAATATTTACTTAGCATGCTAACTATATTAAAATAGTTAGCATGCTAAGTAAATGGAGCGCATCATGTTTTCCACTCCCCCTTTTCACGAAACTCTTGATTTAACATTATGCGGCAGTATGGGCCGTGTGCATCGTTTATGTCGCGATGCTGTCACTTTGGCGGTTGAGCCTTTGGGCCTTACTCAATCTCGCTGGACTGCGATGATGCACCTGTTTCATTTAAACCAAGGTTGTACGCAACAAGAGTTGGCAAATAGCTTAGGCATTGAAATGCCTTCACTAACTCGCACTATTAAGCAGCTTGAGCAACAAGAGATTATTGCTCGTAAAGCTGACGCTGAAGATAAACGCAGTAAACGTCTGTACTTCACTGAGCAAGGTCTACAATTGTTAGACACATTGCAGGTGATTATTGCCGATGTGAAAGAGCACCTTTATGCCGATTTAACCACTGAGCAACTCGATACCATGGCGCATGGCTTAATTCAGATGGAACAGAATGCCCGTCAGTGTATCCGTCATTATTCAGGAGATAAGTAACGTCATGACACCAGATCAAAAGTTTGCCCGTTACGTAAAAATCTCTTTAGCGGGTTTTATTGTTTTATTTTTATATTTTGTGATTGCCGATTTGTATATGCCTGTTACACCGCAGGCCCGTGTGTATCATCCGGTTGTGCAAGTGACCCCACAGGTAAGTGGTCGTGTGACTGACGTGTTAGTGACTAATAATCAAGCTGTCGAAAAACAGCAGGCCTTGTTTAAGATTAACGATGAGCCATTCGAGCTTGCTGTACAACAAGCTGAGCTTGCTTATGATGATGCAAAACTACAAAACCAACGTTTAGATAGTAGTGTGAAAGCAATAGAAGCACAGTTAGCGGCTGCTCAAGCTAAGCTACATGAGCAAACGTTGCTGTTTGAACGCGGTGAGTCGCTACTGAAAAAGCGTTCTATTTCAGAGCAAGAGTACGAAACTATCAATGCGAACTATCAATCAAGCAAAGCCAATGTGGCTGCAATTGAAGCCCAGCTTAGCGAGGCTAAATTAGCGCGCGGTAAAATAGGGGATGACAATTTAGCGCTTCGTCATGCTCAAAACCAGCTTGAACAAGCGAAACTAAACCTGTCGTACACCACAGTGACAGCTGATATCGACGGTAAAACAGCAAACTTACAAGTAACACCGGGTACCTATGCTAATAAGGGCCAGCCGTTAATGGCGATTGTTGCTAATAAAGCTGATTTAGTGGCTGATTTTCGTGAAAAGTCTTTAGTTCACGTGCAAATTGGTAGTACTGCAAAAGTCAGCTTTGATGCGCTACCGGGCAAAGTGTTTACAGGCAAAATTGTTAGTTTTGAAGCGGGTGTGAGTGATGGCCAGCTTAATGCTAACGGTTTACTCAGTGCTACTGAAAGCAGCAACCGTTGGGTACGAGATGCACAGCGTCAACGTATCCATATTCAACTAGATGAACACCAGATGCTGGCTAAATTTCCAAGTGGTGCGCGTGCAACTGTGCAACTTCTGCCTGACTCTAGCATCGGTAGCTGGTTTGCAAGCATGCAAATTCGCTTAATTAGTGTTCTGCACTTCATTTACTAAGGCTGGGTGAGTTATGTCAGTATTGCAACTCGATGGTAATGGCTTGCGCCAAGCGCTGCGCATTGCTACGGGCTCAGCATTAGGGTTTTCACTGGCAAAATTGATGAACTGGCCGAATGGCATCTTTTTTACTGTTTACCCTATGCTACTACTCGGTTTAGTGCCTGTGCTTAACATGCATATTATTCGTCAGTTTTACGCAGGCGCGGTGTTCAGTGCGCTGTTTGTGCTGGTTGTACAAGGATTGTTTGCACACTTGCCTGTTGTAATGACAATGATGAGCTTTATAGCCTTTGCCTTTTTGTTCTATCAAATGAGCCGTGGCGCTAACTTTTTATTTGGCGCCACAACGGTGGTGAGTTTGTCGATTCAATTGCATTTTTCGACCTACACCGGCGGTGGTGTCAGTATTTATCCGCTGATCATTAGTAACGCTGTTGCAGTTGTCGTAACTGTGCTGTTTTCGATGCTAATGCATGGTTTATTCCCTGATGTTGCACCACGGCAAGGTCGGGTAATGCCAGAGAAAGCAAAAGAAAGTATACGCCACGAAGTATTGCTTTGTTCAACCGTTGCGACTTTATCATTTGTTGTATTTCAGGTATTTGATTTACAAGACTCTATCTCTGCTCAAGCAGCCTCGGTACTGATATTGTTTTCATTGTGCTGGAAAGCGGCAGGTATGGCTGCATGGCAGCGCGCGATAGGCACCTTAATCGGTTGTAACTTAGCGTTAGTGGCACAGTTATTTTTGTATAACCATACAGATATTTTGATATTTCCTGCGTTAATTCTGTGGATTTTGACCTTTATCTTTAGTCGTTATCACATAATTGGTGGCGGTATTCCGGGTGTTGGCTTTGGTATTATCACCACATTTGGTATTTTGTTTGGCCAGTCATTAGGGCCGGGGCAAGATTTGGTTTACAGTGCGCTCTATCGTTTTTCGTCGGTGTCTGTGGCCATACTATTGAGCTTATGTGCGGTGTATATAATGCATCACATCTTAAATCGCTTTGCAATGACTAGGCATCACACGTTTGATTAAAGATTAAAAAAGGGAGTTAATCAGAACTCCCTTTTTTATTGATATTTGGTTCGAAAATTGTAGGTAGAGACTTAAGTAAATCGTCTTGTTTCTTTACGACACTCTGTACACAGGTTTTTGAGGCGACATCTGCAACCCAAGCGCCCCATTGTGAACTGCCAGGCTCTTCTCCTGGGGTTGCCCACCATCTGGCTTTATAAAGAATTTCGTTGTAACAGGTTTCACTACCTTGCGGATACGCGCTTCCGGCTTGCCATGAATCTACAGCAAAACTCGACATAGGCAAAGCTGACAGCGTTATCATTGCAGCGGCAACAATGCGTGATTTCTGGCCCATACGCGGCTCCTTCTTTAATGGTGAGATTGTATGACTATTATAGACGCGGCAGGATTAACCATCAATTAACTTTGTTAACAAGTTACACTTCTTTACAGTTCTGCTTATTTTTGACACGATCTTCTGATGTGAAAGTTAGAATTTTACATTTTTTCTTAATGCTTTTGTTTGTCCTCTTTTTGTTTTAGAGTCCATGCGCTTTCTCTGAGAATTTTTACTTGGTTTTGTTGCTCTTCGTTTCTTTTGTATTTGTGTTGCATTAATGATTAATTCTTTCAAACGATTAAGCGCATCTTCTTTGTTCATTTCTTGCGTGCGATGACTTTGCGACTTTATGACAATAACGCCCTCTTTGGTAATTCGAGAATCATTTAAATTAAGTAAACGTTGTTTGTAAAAGTCAGGTAACTTTGAGCGATTAATATCAAAACGAAGATGAATAGCTGTAGCTACTTTATTGACGTTCTGCCCGCCTGCGCCTTGCGAGCGGATCGCACTAAAGTCGAGTTCCCATTCATCAATTTTGACGGTATTAGAAATAATTAACATCAGGTTCAGTTAGCTATGGTAAAAAAGGTATTGTAACATTTGTAATTGGCTAAACATAATAGCTCGACTATTTGCGCCGGTTGCTAACCATTTTGAAAGAAAGGAGATCACGATGAAAGCACTACTTATTTCTATGAGCCTACTTGCGATGAGTTTTTCTAGCTTCGCAGAAGATATTACTGAAAGCCAGCTACAGCGTTATATAAAAGCCTTACCTGCTGTGGTCAATTGGTCACAAAATCAGTCTGAATTAGATACTGTAAATCTCGGTGGTATGCTAGGTAGTTCTGATGGTGTTGACAGTTCGTCAGTAATGGATGCATTAGGCCACATTAAAGATCACGAGCTATACGCAGAGTTTGAAGCCCTGACCAAGCAATATGGTTTCACACCTGAGCAGTTAGTTACTGTTGGCTCAGAGGTATCAATGGCGTATTTAGAAAACCTTAAAGCGGGTATGTCAGAAGAGAACAAGCAACGTGTAAATCAAGCAATGAGTGGTTTACAAAGCCTTACAGCATCTTCATCTGATGCGGGTACTCGCTCAATGGCAGGTGCTTTAGAAGGTGTTAAAGCAAGTACTGCAACAGCAAATGTTAGCGAAAGTAACGTCAACTTAGTTAAGCAGTATATGCCGCAGTTAAAAGAACTGTTCGCAATGTTGCAGTAACAGCACTATCAAATAAAGAAAGCGGCGAGTGAGCCGCTTTTTTTATGCTTACTTGAATACCATAGGGTTTTTTAGCTGCTGCTTTTGTTGTGCAGTTGGTAAAAATCCAGTTTGTACAAACTCATTAAGGCTTGGGTGACGTTCAAAGTATAAAATATCTAGGGCAAAACGATTCATACCGTACAAGCCCCGATGGATCATATTTGCCGAAAATATGAGTAAGTCACCTTTTTTGAGTGCTACACTTTTACCACGAGTTAGTGAGTCACTATTTCGAGCGCCCTGCTGTTCTAATCTAACTATTAATTCTTCATCTGAATCCCAGTTTTTATGGCTGCTTGGTATTAGCTCTATTCCCGGCTCATCTTCAAAAGCAACGCGGCAATGCAACACTTCAGGGCCGCTAAGAGCGGCCTTTTGCGCATCAAGCTCTAAGTGATACTGCATATCGCGATGCCAATAATTTGCCTGTTTAGGGTTGTAAGGGTTAAAGAATAGTTGAGTATTCATAAACTGGGGCTCAGCAACAATACCCTTAACCTGTTTCAATAGTGTGTTGGCGCTGACAAACTCAAAAAGAGCAAACTTTTCCTCAACACTTAAACATGCAGCACCAGTCAAACCTGAGCTATTAATCCCTCTGGATTGGTAAAAAGATTGGTTTTCTTGCAACCAGTGATGATGAAATTTATCGAGAATTGGCCTTACCTTGCTAAGCTCACTCTCTGTGTAAAGGCCCTTTACATGGTAGTAGCCGTTTTCAGCAAAAAAGTTATTTTCCATTTTTTTACCTTGCTAAAATTGCACGTATTTTACTACTAAGCTCAGGCAATACTTGTTGCTCAAACCACGGATTTTTCTTTAGCCAGATATTATTGCGAGGGCTTGGGTGAGGCAGTGGCAAGTAATTTGGCCAATATTCACGCCACGATTTTACTAACTCAGTTAAGGGCAGCTGCTTAGTGTGGGGTAAATGATATGCCTGCGCATACTTTCCTAAGATAATGGTGAGCTCAATATTATTTAGTTGCGCTAAGAGCTTTTCACGCCATGCAATCGCGCACTCTTTTCTTGGTGGTAAATCACCTGATTTTCCTTTGCCCGGGTAACAAAAGCCCATCGGCAAGATAGCAAAATTGCGCTCATCGTAAAACTCATCACTCGTTACACCAAGCCAAGAGCGAAGCCTTTGCCCGCTTGCATCATTAAACGGTTTGCCACTTTCATGCACTTTAATTCCCGGTGCTTGACCAGCAATTAAAATGCGAGCCCGTGGATTAAACTGAATAACGGGCCGCGCTCCGAGTGGTAAATGAGGTTCGCAGATCACGCATTTACTAACTTGTTCTAATAATGATTGAGTACTCATGAGTTAGTAAAAATATGATCTATGCTTGCTTTGACCAAACTGCTAACTCATTACCACTTGGCTCTGTGAAGTGAAAACGACAGCCTCCAGGAAAATCAAACAAGGGTTTAATAATTGTGCCGCCGTGTTTTTCTACCTGTGCTTGAGTCTCTTTAATATTATTTGAATAAAGCACCAGTAGCGCGCCGCCATTATTGGTTAAGCTAGTTAATGGGGCTTGATAAAAACCGCCATCAAGGCCCGCTGATTCAGCGCTAAAAGCCGTGTATTCAGGGCCATAGTCGGTAAATTGCCATTTAAAAACCTGATGAAAAAATGCCTTTGTTGCGGCTAAATCTTTAGCAGCAAATTCAACATAATTTAAGCTATGGTGGTTCGACATGGTGTGCTCCTAATTTAAACAATTCTCAAGCGCCATAGCGCAATGAAGTGCTGTACTATCAAGTAATGGAATAGATGTATCTGATTGTTGAACTAACAGCGCTATTTCGGTGCAACCAAGAATAATGGCTTCAGCACCTTGCTGAGTTAGAGCATCAATAATGGTTAAATACTCAGCTTTAGATTCTGGGCTGATGATGCCTTTACATAGTTCATCATAAATCACTCGATGCACTGTTTCACGCCCCTGTGCATCAGGAATTAACACGTCTATGGCGAATTTATCAGCTAGGCGTTGCTTGTAAAAGTCTTGTTCCATAGTGAATTGTGTACCCAACAAAGCCACTTTTTTAAAGTTATTCTGGATCAGGTTTTCACCAACTGCATCTGCAATGCGTAACAAAGGAATTGCAACCGCAGCTTGCACTTGCTCAGCTAGTTTGTGCATGGTGTTGGTACAAATTAATAAATAATCCGCGCCCGCAGCTTCAACTTGCTTAGCGGCCTTAATGAGTATCTCGGCCATCTGTGCCCAATCTTGTTGCTTTTGCATAGCTGCTATGTGGGCAAAATCGAGGCTAACGAGTACTATCTTGGCACTATGCAGCCCCCCAAGTTTGTTTTTAATGCCTTGATTTAAAAGCTGGTAGTAACTTTGTGTAGACTCCCAACTCATGCCACCGATTAAGCCTATTGTTTTCATTGCAGCTCCCTTTTTATTTACTTAACACCATATGATATTGCACAGAACAAAGCTAGCAGATCATTATTTTACTAACAGATCGAGTTAGTTGGTTCTGTTTCATTATTTAATACGTGCATGCAAATGATAACTACTATCTTTTCTGTTTGTCGGCGATATAATACGGGGTTTTCTTCTCGTGTTATTTTTTAAGGGATTATCATGCATTCTCAATCATTAGATGCAGTGACTACCAATCGCCCTAAAAATACAGCTAAAAAGCGCTCTGTGAGCCTATCTTATCGTGTTGCTGTGTTTTTGCGTTTCGTTGCAGCCATCATTGGTGGTTACGCCTTTACCAGTGTGCTTATTTCATTACTAGCTGTGTTATTACCACTTAATAAACTCGACAGCGTGCTGTTAACCACGACTCTATCGGTATTTTTTTACTGTTGTGTGTTTATTTGGGTATTTGCCGTTAAGTCTTTAAAGACTGTTTGGATCACTATTTTACTAACAACTAGTGGGCAATTGCTGGCCCTTTCATTGATTAAGGATTGGTTATGAAAGAGAGCTTTTTCCGCTCAATGACTTGGCTTCATACCTGGGTTGGCTTATTGGTATGCTGGTTACTGTTCTTAATCTTTTTTGCTGGCACCATCAGCTTTTTTAAAGATGAAATCACTATTTGGGCCAAGCCTGAAACGCACCATGTGCAGCATCAAGCACAACGGGTTCAGTCTCAAGCCGAGCAAATTAATTATGTGTTTGCGCAATTACAGCAACAGGCACCTAATTCATTATCTTGGCGGATAAACTTACCTGAGCCGCGTAACCCTGTTTTAAGCTATGGGTTTGCTGAGCCTAAACAGCCTGGTCAGCGCCGTGCACCTTTCAACTATACACATCTAGACCCTAATACCTTAGAGCAATTACCCGAACCTCGGGAAACTAAGGGGGGTAACTTTTTCTATCGCTTACACTTTGATTTACATTACATAGATGTATTTACTGCAAGGATAATTGTTTGTTTAGCCTCATTATTTATGTTGGTAGCGCTTATAACAGGCATAGTGATCCACAAACGTATTTTTAAAGATATGTTTAGCTTTAGAGCAAACAAAGGCAGCCGAAGTTGGCTCGATGCACACAATGTTTCGTCGGTGCTGGCACTGCCATTTCATATCATGATCACCTACACGGGGATTATCACGCTTATATTTATGCTGTTCCCCTACCCTGCCGAGACTGTATATGAAAATGGCTTAAGGCAAATGTTTGATGAGGCATTGCCTATTAATAAACGTGCAAAGCCCAGTGAAGAGCAGCGCCCTATGGTGGCAATCAAAGATGTGTTAGATCAGATTTATACTAAGTCACCGAATGCCGACATTAGCTACGTGTTTGTTAGAAATGCCAATACAGCGACCTCACAAATCGTGGTTTATTTGGCAACCGGCAAAGAGGTTGTAGATAACGGACCACGCTACTTATTTAGTGGTGTAACAGGTGAGCTTGAAGCGAGTTCTGGCGAAGATTGGAGCGCTTCGGCGCAGTTTTATGACTCAATGACGGCATTACATAGCGGTCGTTTAGCCGAGCCGTTGCTACGTTGGTTATATTTTTTCTGTGGTGTAGCTGGCTGTGCCATGATAGCTACAGGCTGCATCATGTGGGCAAAGCGCTTACGCGAGAGGCTCAAAGCAGAGCAAAAACCAAGCTTTGGGCTTAAGCTCGTTGAGACACTAAATTTAGCCACCCTGATGGGTTTACCAATTGCAACCGCAGCGTTCTTCATTGCTAATCGATTATTACCTTTAGGGTTAGCCGGGCGTGCCGATAAAGAAATACTCGTGTTTTTCTTAGCTTGGCTGGCGATGCTAATCGTTGCTGTGATCGGCCGAGAAAAACGCCACTGGCGCTATAGTGCTTGGCTTAACGCTGCTGCTTGCTTATTAGTACCAGTGGTAAATGCGTTGACAACAGATGGTAATTGGATCACGTATTTACTAACTCAGCAGTGGGCCTTATTCGGTATTGATAGTGCGTTTATTTGTGCTGGGCTGCTGTTTTTACTACAAAGCAAAAAAATACCTAGCCATAAAACCGCTACAAATAAGACTAAATTAAATAAAAACAGGCTGTTAAAGGAGCAACAAGGATGATGGAGTTACTGCAATTTAGTCTCTGCTTTTTAGGCTTTAATTGTTTTGCACTTGCAAAATTCAATCATTTCCGTGATGTATTTAAAAAGAAATTAACCGAAAAACAGCGAAGTAGCTTTTTATTCAGCGGCTGGATCAGTATTTTACTAAGTTTGGTGCTTTGCGTGCTGTCAGATGCTGGGTACGGCGCATTGCTATTTTGCGGTTATATGGCTTTAAGTGTACTTATGCTCATGATTTTATACAGTTTTACTGTTTCATGGGTAAAGCATGTCAGTGTATTAACTATGTCTGTTTTGCTGTTGAGTGGCTTTTCGGTGATGATTTTGTAGTGTAGTTAGTAAAAAACTGATCTGATACCAATTTGCAATAGTGCTTAATTAAGTAATAAAAAAATGGGTAGGCAATGCCTACCCAAGCAGGGGATTAAATTGGGGGATCACATGTTGTTTCAAATTAACGACGCTAAGTTTGCCTAGCATCCATTACAGTTGTGTTGCACATTCGTGATAGTTTAAAGACAGGTGTAAAGCCCCTTTACGCCCTTGAAAACTTTAAACCCCTGTTTTACATTGATTTTTTAAGCTTCTCTACTTTTGTGGGGTCATCGAGGGTCCATTCTGGTTTCGCGTCTGGTATGAACTTACCGTATGTCTTGCGAATCATTGAAACATTACTATGACCTAAATGCGCTGCGACGGAGGCTTCAGGTTCGCCAGCCTTGAGCATCCAGCTCGCAAAGCTGTGTCGGGTTATGTACCTTTTCTTGTAGCCTACGCCCGCAGCCTCAAGAGTTCTTCGCCACGCCTTCATGCTCATGATGTCCGACTTCTTGAACGGTAGCCCCCGCTCCGTCAGCCATACCCTCTCGGAATCGTGCGTTAGCAATTGCTGTTCTAAGACTGATCTCGCGGAAGATGGAAGGTAAATCTTCCTCGCGAGGCCACTCTTCGGCGTCTGAATCGTTCCGTACTTTGTTAAAGTGCGTTTCACAGTGATATATGGTAGACATACGTCCTCTCTCCTTAGTGCCAATGCTTCACCCGGTCTGAGACCAGACCAGAACATAAAAGTTATTAATCGTTTTCGTTGTTCGCTTTTCGTGGCTTCTACTATCCTTTCCGCTTCTTCGATAGTAAATACACTACTTTCGGACAACGCCGCCTCATCTTCTTCGCCTCTCGTCACGGCTTTTGACTTGCGCTCTACGTTGTCTAAGAGTGGGCCGAACGGGTCAGCCTCTAAGTCAAGCTCGATAACGGCTCGGCGGACAGCGATCTTAATAGCCCATAGCCTCCTGTTAGCCAAGTACACCGACGGGGCTGTATCTATAACCCTAACTCTAAACTGTTTAGCTTCTTTGGGGCTAAGTTTACTAATGTCCCAATCGCCTACAGCTTCGAGTAGCGGACGAACTAGGTGCTTGTAAACGCGAACAGTGGAGTCCTTGACACGCCCGACGCTTGCGTCAATGAAGTGCTTCTGCAAAATATGTGATAGCATCTTCTCGTCTTTCTTTAGACTCGGATCATTAGGGAAATAATCAGCTAAATTGAACTGGCCTAGGCTAATATCACGCCTAATCGAGTTAAGCATTTGCTCTGCGGCCTTGATGTTCGCTTTAGTTGGTGGTATTCCTAGTGACCGTTTCCATTGTTGCTTTTCATTTGGTGGGCGAAAAGCGATGCGCAGTTTTCCTCTGTGCATTGTTATACCCTTGGGTAAATCAAAATCACTCATGGTTGCTCCTGATGTGATTCACCCCCCACTATTAGATTAAAGTACGGGGATCAGCGTGTCTATAAAATTGGCATAAAAAAGCCCCCGTTCAATTAAGAGCGGGGGGTTTTGTTTTTGTAGTACGATCAACGCATTACTTCAGGGCTTCTTCAGCCAGCTTGTGTAATTTGTCATCCCACTTGTTCTCTGTCTTAGTCGTCAAATACTCTGACGCAAGAAGGAACACCTTTGTTAAGAACTTAGTCGTCATGAAACGAGTAAGAAGGAACGCTGCGAATTTACTCACTCTCAGTGCTCTCCGTCTTTGGGGCTAGTGCGCTAACTGCGGCGATTAAGCCTTCAAGGTCTTGGCCTTGGTAGTTAACCGCTTGAGCTACAGCGCCCAGTGCTTCATTTGCTTGTCGTGTTGCGTCCATTGAATCAAGAACACGTGCTTTTAGTTGTGTTACTTGTGCTTGTAACTGTTGGACTTCTTGCTGCATTACTCAACCACCTTAATTACTTCGCGTTTGCAGTGTTCTTCTGCGGCCTGCTCTGCCGTTAAGCCTTTATACACATCAACTGGTAACGTGTAGTCAGCGAAGTCCATGCTGTACGTAGCTGGGTCGATTAGGATATATGGCGCACTGCCAGAATCCTTCGCTTCTTGCGTAGGCCAGTAAGCCATGCGGTAATTCAACGAGAAGTTCGCGCTGTCCGCAGGGATTGTCCCGTGGCCTTCATCAACGCTGTACGTGAATGTCTCGCTAGTGTTCGCGCTGAACTCTGAACGTAATACTTGGAATACTGCTGCTTCGTGCGCTGTACCCTGTGGGTCTGTAAATGCTGTTGTAAACATTACTGCTACCTTTTTGTTATTGTGAGCTGAGATTATAACGCGGCACTACTACAATTAATAGTAGTGCTACTGTTAATTGGTTACACGCCGACGCAACGAACTTTTACCTGTGCGCTTGTAGACAGCGTTTTTGTTGGGAAGTCCTTGTGCCTAGCGTACATTGTGACTGTGCATGTGACAAAGAACTCTTCACGTTTCCTGCCGTACACTGTGACATGCACCGACTTGTTAGCACTCGACCAAGTACCAGGGCTACCCGAAATAGAGCTGAGTGTTGGCTTTTGAACGGGGTTCGTCGTGCCGTAGCCACTGTGGAACTTGTAGTCGAGCGTGTATCTAAACTCGGCATTGTCCTTGATGAACTTGCTGTAACCTAAGTCCCAGTCGTCGGCCTCCCCCGTCCAAATGTTCCAGCCTACACCGGTACTTTGATCACCATACTGGGTGAGCATTAGCCTTGTGTCTCTGTCCCTCGGGTGTAGAGCTATAAAAAACGCTGTCGCTGCCCCTCGGAAGTCCGTAAGCCTTATACTGCCTGACGTCGGAATGCCCGAGTTGGCGGGCATGTCGGGTACATTTCGCCCTTTTCTGAAGTAGTCACGCAGATTACCCGCACCGCCGAAGAAACCCTTAACATCTAGTAGACTTAGCTCCCCAGATGTACGACCGAAGTTGATTACATGGTGGCTTGAAGGCACAAGCTCGGTACTAGTGCTAAGTGTGACGGTATGCACTCTTGAGCCTATGCGGACTGTGACAGTTTTACTCTCTAGCGACCCTGTTGGTGCTCGAAACGCTATTTGGAATCTTTTAAGGTACGTGGAGTTCATAAAGAAGTCTGTAACCCAATTGCCGTAGAAGTCTTCTTCATGGTGGCTGGTAGCTAGTTCTACCAATCGGAAGCGAACTTCTGGGTCATCACTTCTCAGGTGTACTATTGTGTACGCCTCAGTTTGGAGGGTGTGGATCTGGCTTACCACAAACTCGTTGGCGTTGAGTCCGCTGTAACTGCTCGTAATGCTCGGGCTTAAGTAGTACGGGTTTGGCTTGTCTATTGACGGCACAACCTCAATGGTGAACGGGTGCTTAGAGCCGTCCACTGGGTCATTTACCCGTAGTGTACTTTTGCCATACGGTGCGTTTGACTTGATGTGGTACGTGTCATCCTTACCCAACTCAAGCACAGCATTTAGCGTGCTAGTCCAGTAGGTTGATTCGAACCCTGTAATATTAACCGTGCTGCCTACACTGGTGCTAGAGAAAAGGACTTTCGTCCCTCTCTCTACTTTGATGTTGTTTGGAACATCAACCAGACCATCACGGTTTGCGTATATCCTGATGGTGTCTGCCACTATCTAGCCTCCAATACTTTAACTTTTGCTGTGAGTTCTTTTACTGCTTCAACGAGCATTGCAACAACACCGTTGTATGACACGCGTTTTACGTCGTCTTCCTCGACAACGGCTTCAGGTAGAACGGCCTCAACCTCCTGTGCAATAACGCCCGTTGATACAGTGTTTTCTAGGTCGGTTCTTATGTAGGTATTACCTGACAGCTTCATGACCTTGTCTAGCGCATTTTCAATCGGTTTGATGTCGGCCTTGATGCGGCGGTCCGATGTAGCGACAAAATCCGCAGCATAAATTTTCTTCGCGAACGTAGCGCTGCCTTGGAAACCGATACGAGTATATATAACACCGCCGTTCTTGAACGTGATACTGTGTTCTGTCCTACCTCCAACACCGCTGCCGAACTTATAGCCCATACCGTAGTGGGTGCTGTGCGTTCGCCAGTCTGTGCCGATAGTCCATATCATTTGTTCTACGCCAGTGCCCAGCTCTTTGTAGTTGCCGACAATACCACCCTCGCCCGTTGGGCTTGAGCTAAACAGCTGATGCTTGAATCGAATACCGCCATTGGTGTTTATCGACTGTAAAGTATCGGTGCTTGAAGAGAAGAACGCCCTGCCCGCGTACGTCCTAACCCACGTGCTGTCCGTCATGTGCAGACCACCACCATGCGTAGCGAAGTAGATACCTTCATCGCCGTGCGCCCGATACCAAGTATTATCGCCGTTTATGACAGTTTTGTTGTCTAGGCCAACTGACATACCTTTGATGACGGCAAGTTTACCGTCTGTCCTTACAGGCCAACGACTGTGGATTTCTCCACGCACGTTGCTTGTGTTCGTCCGTGGCGCATAATTTGAGCCGTTTGACGCTGTGTACGTTCCAATGTGAGCAGTGGCATCAAGCTGATTGCCCGCTTCGCTGTGAATCCTGTAAACCGCGCCACCGCCACGCAGCCAGACAACTAGACCACTTGTAGCGAGCACCATGCCGCCGACCATCGTAGTGTATGTTTCTGAGAACTGGATAACTCGAAGGTCATGGTCGTTGCCACCCCAGCCAGAGTCACCAGACCAGTAAAAGTCGAACGTTAGACCGCCTTTATGTGACGCTGTATTCCAAGTATCAGGCGCAACGTCGCCATATCCTCGGTTAATCGAGAAGTGACCGAACATGTACTTTGCGCTACCTGTGATCAACACGGGGTAGTAAGTGTTCGCGTCGCCACCGACAGTAATATTCTTATAGTTAGTGAGTTTAAGGCCGCGAAGCGTCGAGTCGTTACCGGTATGCCACGCTTTGTTTTTGCCCAAACCGATGTAGGCTTCTTCAGTCGTCACCTCAAGCATGTTTCTATCGCTTGTCGAGCGGATAGAGAAAGGTGATTCAGCGCCAGTGCCACTGCCACCAACTCTTAGTCTTGGCGCATTATTGTCCCAACCTAGGCTCACGCCCGCACTGTGGTTCAGTGGGTTATATGCGGTGACTAAATCCTTCGATGAAATTTCGCCCGAAGCTATGATCGACCCTGTACCTCCAATTACGACACTTACTCCGCCCTCTGTCTCATGACCATTGCTACCTTTAACAAACCGCGCGATGTCACCGCTGCCGAACTGGTTTACATACAACGTAGCCGCTGAAGAGCTACGGCGGACGAATAGGTAGTTGTTCGGAGGACTAGTCGTGCCGATGCGTGCGAAGTTCGTAGCGTGCAAGCCATCCAGTTTGTCTGCGTCAAGGCCTGAACCTGACCCATCGTTTCCTGCTGTCCAGATCTTATGTCCAGCCACGGTCGCGCCCGCCTGACTCAGATCAATACTGCCGTCTACCTTTGCGACAAATACGTTCGAACTGTTCGATTTAACGACAAGTGCGTTTTCATTGCCTGAACCTGTGCCACGATACTCAATATCGTAGAAGTACGTCGCGTTACCTATTCTGATGTGACCGTCAGCGTTATCATACGAGCCGTCACCGCCGATCAACAATGCAGTGCCAGTTTTCTTTAGAGTTACCCCGCCGTTGATTACGTTGTTCTGGTCTTTTCGTACATAGCGACCGTCACTCTCGTTTTTAGAGTAGACGCCGACGAACTTACGAACTGCGCTCATGTCATTGCAGAATCTGATATAGTTATCTGATGTACTAACCCGATACGCAATACCGCCGCTTATCGTAGATTGATTCTGGTAGTCTGACCTAAATAGGCGAGCAAATATGTCACCGCTGCCGTTACGAACTGGAACACTGTTGCCCGATTTAGACATAGATACACTGTAGCCACCTACTTTCGATGAATCCGAAGCTCTTGCTGTCTTGCCTAGGTATAGGCTGTCCGCCCAAGCTTTATCGACAATGGTTTTCCACTTGCTCCAACCAGCGTTGTTATACGAACCTGTACGGAACATCGGGTTGCCGTTGGCTGTGTAATCCCGACTGTAAGGTGTAAGCAGTTGGAACGCGCCGCCGTCCTGCGTAGCTGTATAGCCGGGTATGTTCAGCACTTTAGCGTAGTTGACAGGCCAACCTTTTGAAGATTCAACAAAGCTGTGCGATAAGCCTTCGGCGTAGAACGCTCTTGGCGTGTTGGCTGCATTGGCATACTTACCACCGTTTCTTGGCGCTGATATAACTTGATCTGCTTTCCCTGCGCTAACAGCCTTTGACGATTTGCCTAGGTACTTGCTCGATAGCGCAGTGCCGTTTTCATAGATAGTGACACCGTGGACTTGTTTGAACTTCCAACTTGACGTGCCGAGCGAGCCGTGATTGTTAGCGTACGGTAATAGGCCTGACGACGTAGTGCGAATCCAACTGCTTTGCGAAGCTGGGTTATTAACGAAGCTGAAACATGGGTAAGAGCTACTGCCCGCAGTGCTTAGGCCGACAAGCGATGGCTGTTCCTTAACGTCCGCCCAACGTACGTCAGTGATGAATCCACCGCTCGACTTAGTTGGTTCACTAGCCGACATCGACACCGAAAGGCGTGACGCATAGTTATCATGGCCTGATGCGAAATCAGGGTTCGTAATTACCATGTGGTACGTGTAGTTCTCGCCTGAAGTCGGGGCTGGCAAGATGATTCGGTCTTCGAATTTGAATGACGTGCTGTACCTTGTGTAAGTGAAATCACCACCGTCTACTTCTACGCCGCTTATAGACGAAGCCAGTCGGAGCGTTGACTTGCCACTTGAGAAGTTGAACGGGACACCATTCAGATACAGTGTAACGTCGAACTGAATGTCTTTAAGGCCTTTCTCATTCGGGCCAAGGAAAGAGATTGTCAGCACTTGAGCGCTACCGCCCGATTTAAGCGTGGGTAGGTCAAAGCGTTTATTGTTCCAGACACCTTTAGCCGAAACCGACTCAGTACCACCTAGAATCTCTGCATCTGGGTTGACACGAACAAGGCCATCTTTGAACGCTGGGTCAATCATGTAGTCTTGGATCGTACCCGCTGGCATTGTTAGGTCTGGGCTAAGCAATGAAATACCATCAACGGCTAAGTTACCACTGTCGATTGTCTCTGCCGATAATGCTTTGATCACCGCTTCATCTAGGTACATGAACTTGCGGTCTTCAGAGAAGTAGAACGGGAACTGTTTTTTGTCCTGCTCTGTGCTTGGATTCCAATTAGGCGGAACAATAGCAATCTCGTCCGCTTGGAAGTACATCTTACCACCTGCCTCTGCACCGCTGCCGTCAGCAAGTAGGTGGACACCCGACACGCGACCATTGGCTTCGGCTTTGATTACACGTTCGGCCTTGAGTACGCCTGTCTCGGTGTCCGTATATGCTTTAGCTACGTCCACTACTTCAGCAAGCGCCTTAGCATTTGCGCTGCGGCTGTAGACAATATCCGACACGTAGGCTGGTGCCATTACGCCAGAACCCGCTAACTGGATGAATGGGACTAGGCCATTGATGTTTTCACGAACATGCTCGAATACACCTTCAACGAAAATCCACTTGTCTTCGTGTGTGTTGACGCGCACTTCAGAAGGCCAGTACAGCTGATCCGCATTGTCAGTTCTACCACGGAAACCAAAGTTGAGGTTTTCTTCACTGTGGAACGTATATACCCAAGCTGAAATGTAAATCTTGTCGCCGACCACTACAGGGAAATCTGCATGGTGATCGTAGGTGTCACGCGTTGTTACTTTAAGCACATGTGTTCTACCTGACAATACAGGCAGGCCTTCGTCTGCAATGCTAACTACTTCGCCCGTTGACCAACCGCCTCTGTCTAGGCTCGCGTCAAACACGCCACGGACTACAAGGTTCGGGCTGCTTAACGATACACGGTCTAGTCGTTTTGCTTGCTCTGCGCTGGTTGTTTCGAGCGTGCTCACTCTCGATGTATTGCTGTTCGATTTGCTTTCTACGGAACTAAGGCGCGACGCGTGGCTGGACGCTGTGCTTTCTAGCGTGCTCACTCTGTTCGTGTTGCTATTCGCTTTGTTCGTAGCGTTCGTGGCCTTCGTTTCTACGCTGCTCAAACGTGATGCGTGGCTGCTGCTGGTGCTTTCAAGCGTTGATACACGGTTTGAAACAGTAGTTGTTCGCGCGTTGGCTGTGTTCGCATCGGCCTGCGCATTGTCCGCCTTGTTGACTGCTGTAGTAGCCTTCGTTTCTACGCTGCTTAAACGTGAAGCGTGACCGTCCGCCGTTTGCTCTAAGGCGCTAACCGATGAACCTACATCACCACCGCGTAATTCAATCTCATGGACTGAACCGCCGTCAGTAGTAGTACACCAAATTGACAGCTCATTGTCGCCCTCGTTTACGTCTACAAGGTACTCGAACCACTCAATAGCGTTGTCCTTCGACACTACAGGTCTTTTACCTGAATCAACACCGTTGATGCCAAAACGCATACCACCTTCAGGATCACGTAGTTTAAGGCGAAGGGCTGCTTTGCCTGTGTACTCACAAGGCAGGTTGAACTTACGGCCTGTCGCTAACGTTGAGTTCGACGTCCATGCCCAGTTGCCGACATAAGACTTTTGAATCTTAGCGCCAGCCAGTTGTTCAAGGTTAACTGTCTCGACTTCTTCAAGGCGTGAAGCATGATCACCCGTTGTGGTCTCAAGTGAAGAGACACGGTTCGAGTTAGAGTTCGCCTTACCGTTGGCTGAAGCAGCAAGAGTTTCAACCGAGCTTAAGCGGCTTGCGTGAGAGCTACTAGTGCTTTCAAGTGTGCCGACACGGTTTGAGTTGCTATTAGAACGCGATTCTACGCTCGTAATTCTACTCGCATGGCTGTTACTAGTCGTTTCAAGAGAGCTGACGCGGTTAGTGTTGCTCGTAGATTTACTTTCTACACTGGTTAAGCGGCTTGCGTGGTTGCTGCTAGTGCTTTCAAGTGTTGTAACGCGATTCGTGTTGCTGTTCGACTTGCTTTCTACATTTGTCAAACGGCTCGCATGTTTAGCGCTTGCTGTTTCAAGAACTTCTACTTTATTCGCCGACGTATTGCTAACTTGCTGTGCTTCGAACGACGGGCGTAGATTTGAGTTATAGCCAACTGCTTCGTATTCATCGGTAGTGATGTTCGTACGAACAGAGAAAGGCTTTTCACCAACAAGGAACAAACCGCCTGCTACTAGAACTGGAGAACTGCTGTTACCGCTGTGTGTGCCTTCGGCCTGTCTACCGCCTTGAGCGCCTGTGAACTCGTACTCTTTGTAGAGCGAACCGTCTAATTTGTACGCTTTAACCTTGTTAGGCTCTGGGCTTGTGATTGCCAAGTCATGCACATCATGCGGGAGTAAGTACGTGTCGCCAGCCATGCTTCGCGCGATGCCTGTCTCACTCGCTGAGCCGTCACCGTCACCGAAATCGAAGACAGCGAACAGGTCTTCACTGTAGTAATAGCCCGACCCGTTGTTGTGTACCGGTGTCGAGTTTTGCTTGATGATTCGAACACCTTGCGAACCAGTTAAATGCTCACGTGATAGAGGCATGAAAACAGAATGGTCAGCGTCCGCGCCATTACAACCAGTACCCATGATTGGACGAGTAGCCGATGCGAAAATGTATTCGCCGTTAGTACCACGCTCAAACTGGATTGCCGTTAGCTCACCCGCTTTAAGTTGGATGGTATCTGAACCCGAATTTGTCTCGATTGCTGCCGTGCCGTCGCGGTATGAGAACTTAACTTCGGCGTCACCGTAGAGTGAGATTAAGTTACCACGCTGTCTACGCTCACCGTCTGTAGAACCAGAACGTGATGCAATCAGAATGTCTCGGCTTGCGAAATACGTTGAAGGCAGTGGGAAACCATTAACACTTACTAGTGCAAGCGGCTTGTTAGACTCAACACAAGTGCCTAGAGGCGGATTGATCGTACCTGTGTCGCCTTTCGACAGGCCTGTGATGTGTGGTACACCGTCGAAGTAGATTGTCGTATCGTCCTCGAACGCACCGTAGGAAATATTGCCATTGTAGCCTAGGGCATAACGAGGTGACATTGCCGCCATTGACGCGAACTGACTTACGTCATCATTGCCATTAACCTTCTCGCGGAACTCGATGCTAGACAGGCGTGATGCTTTGTCGGCGTCACTCTCTTCAAGCGTTGTCACACGTGATGTAACAGCATTGACTTTGTTGTCTGCTGAAGTAGCTTTCGTTTCTACATTGGTCAGGCGACTAGCGTGTGATGCGCTGGTTGATTCCAATGTGTTAACACGGTTCGTGACTGAGTTGACCTTGTTGTTCGCTGTGTCCGCGTCTGCCTGCGCTGCGTCTGCATCGCTCTGCGCTGCGTCTGCATCGCTCTGCGCTGCATTAGCTTTGTTGACTGCTGAAGTAGCTTTCGTTTCAACGTTCGTCAACCTAGATGCGTGCGTCGTGCTTGTTGACTCAAGCGTGCTAACTCGGTTTGTCACTGAGTTCACATCGGCCTGTGCTGCATCTGCGTCCTTTTGGGCTGCGTTCGCTTTGCTTACTGCGGTAGTCGCTTTCGTTTCTACATTCGTTAAGCGTGAAGCATGAGTGTCGCTGGTTTCTTCGAGCGTTGTCACACGGTTCGATACAGTAGTAACACGGGCATTAGCTGTGTTCGCGTCGCCCTGTGCTCGCGATGCATCATCAACACCTTTCTGCGCTGTGGTTTCTACAGTGGTTAGTCTGCCTGCATGGTTTTTGCTAGCTGTCTCTAGTGACTTAACCGCTGAGCCTACATCACCGCCTCGGATCTGAACACCACTTAGCGTGCCGCCATCTGGACTAGCTTGCCAGAACACAATGCTGTTAGAACCTTTCTTGATGTCAACGAGGTAGTCAAACCACAGTGTCGCTCTGTCTGCGCCCTTCGGCCTAGGTAGTTCAACGCCATTGAGTTTGAACGCTATACCGCCCTCTGCATCATTCAGGCGTAAGCGAAGCGCTGCCTTGCCTGCGTAGTCTGATTCGAGCGTTAGCTCCTTCATACTGCTAGTAATGCTTGTAGAACCTGACCACTCAGCGATGATATTGGCTGTCGCAAGCTGCTCAAGGTTAACTGACTCGACCTGAGTTATACGCTGTGCTTGGTCTGTCGTTGTGCTTTCCAGCGTGCTAACACGGTTTGAGTTGCTGTTAGCCTTAGAGTTGGCGCTATTGGCTAGTGTCTCTACATTCGTTAGACGATTAGCGTGAGTTGAACTTGTGCTCTCAAGCGTTGACACCCGGTTAGAAACCGTCGAAACATCTGCATTTGCCTTGTCTGCATCAGCTTGTGCTGCATCTGCATCCTTTTGGGCTGCGTTCGCTTTGTTTACTGCGGTAGTGGCCTTTGTCTCAACGTTCGTTAGTCTTGAAGCATGAGCGCCGCTAGTTTCTTCTAGGCCTGTTACTCGGTTCGTGACTGTTGATACATCAGTGTTGGCCTTGTCTGCGTCAGCTTGTGCTGCATCAGCCTTAGATACTGCTGTGGTGGCTTTGCTTTCTACATTCGTAAGACGACTAGCGTGAGTGCCTGTAGTCTTTTCGAGCGTTGTAACCTTACTTGCTGTGTTGCTGGCCTTGCTTTCTACGTTCGTTAGGCGCGAAGCATGTTTCGCTGAAGTCGATTCTAACGTGCTTACTCGGTTTTGGGCATTGGTTGCCTTGGTCTCTACATTAGAAAGGCGTGTGGCGTGCGTAGCGTCCGTTTCTTCAAGTGTTGTGATACGGCTTTCTGACTCATCGCCGCGTGCTTCTAACGTACGAATACTTTGCGCGTTGTCTGCGTCTGCTTGCTCAAGGCTTGTGATTACTGAATAATTCTCACCGTTCCAAACCCCCAAGCTTGATAGACGACTAGCGTGTGTGCCAGTAGTTGTTTCAAGTGAAGCTATGCGTGATCTGTTTTTGCCGTCGCTAGTCTCAAGGATAGACACGCGCTGCGCCTGTTCGTCGCTCTCTGTCTCAAGGTTAGCAATCTTTGAGCCTTGACCATTCGTTAGTGTGACTAGGCCTGTAACATCATCTTTTACACCGCCCAAGTCTAAAGCAACTGAGTCTATCGACGCGTTCGCAGCGCTTAGGCCGTCTGTTGCTCGTTTGTCTACAGCGCTGATTGATGCTGTGACATCAGTGTTTACTGTATCAATGCGACCGTTTGCCTGAGTGATGGCCTCGTCGATACGGGTTACATCAAGGTTTACATTCGTTTTTAGGCTGGCAAGACGTGAGTCTACGTCATCCAGTGATAGCGATAGATTTTTGTTAGCGTTGGCGAGTGCTGCATCAGCGGCTTTTAGGCGTGACTCTGCATCAGCTAGGTCTGTCTCGAAACCTGTCTGCTTGTCGAGAATGTCGTTAAGAACTGTCTCGTCTACGTCCTGTCCGTCTTGACCTTTGATTAGTGACCAATCGAAGATTGAAGGGTCTGACAAGTCAGGCTGTTCGGTGCGTTGGCCTGTGCTGAAGCCAATGTATTCTTTGTTGGTTGGGTCAAGGCTAATGCCTGTTCCCTGCGCGTCATCAGCGTATGCTTTCCATACGTGATAAGCTGGTCCAAGTGGGACTGCGCCTAAGTCGATTAAGTGCCATGCACCTTCTAACTTAGCGTAAACGGCGCTATGGTCTACCCATGCGCCGCCTTTCTTTACTTTGATAGCCGAGACTCGTTGCCAAGTCCCGTTAATTTTTATAGCCGACATGCGGTTTTACCATTAGGAATCTGCGACAATCCAAATGTCACCATCACGACCTTGGCCTGCACTTGGGGCAGTAGTCGAGACAGTAACGCGATTACCTAGTTTCTCTAATGTGTCACTCACCTGTGCTGCTAGGCGAGTATTTGTGGTTGCAGACACGCTGCGCATAATACCATATTTCGCGTTAACTTTAGTAGCTAAGTCATACGCTTCGTCTATTTTAATTTCGGTGTCGCTCACTACTTCGACAACCTCATAGATTCGGTTAGTCAGTGCGAACATGTCACCCGGTACAGGCTTGTTGACAGCCGATGCCCAGTACGTGCCGACACCTGTTACAACGTCGCTGCCCTTGGTCAATGTGACCTTACCTGTTCTATACCATTTACTCATTTTTACACCTTGTTAGTATAGGCCTCTCACGTTTGTTAACGTGCTGCCTGATTTGAATATGTCAGCAACGATTGCTGATTGTTGAACTAGAATGTTGTCGTTCACATCTGGCCTTAGCTGGACAGAGAACGAATGTGATGCTTTGCCCTTGGGGATCACACAGCCGAGCTGCACTGTCACCGAGCCTTCTTCGCCCACGTTCTTCGACCTGAAGACTTGCTTCACCTCGCCATCTAGGTACAGAGTCACAATGAAGTTACTTGATGAACCACCGCCCCCTTGGTGGTCGAGCGCTATGCCACTGACGACAAGGTTACGATCATTGGTTTCGCCAAGGATTCCCGCTTCGATTGTCCCCGAGATAAGCGTGTAAGTTTCGAGTGCGCCTACTGTGTACTCTTCGTTAACGACAACGACTGCACGGTCTACAATGTCGCCCTCGACGTTCGTAGCCTTCAATGTACCTTTGACCTCGCACGACTCGTCGATAACAACGTTCTGTAGTCGCCCCGCATTTGCGTTTACCTGACCACTGAAGAACGCATTTTTAGCCGTTAGTACACCTTGGTTGTTGACCAAGAAGTTCGTACCAATCTCCAGCGTAGAACCCTTGATGCTACCGCCCTCGATGGCTGGTGATTTGAAGCTAGTGCCCGCCTTGATTTTCTCTGCGGTAACGTTCTGCGCCACTAGGCTGAAGATTTCTGCTGTGTTGATCACCGCTGCATCAATGACCGTCTTGCCGTCTTTAATGATGAACGGGGCTACCGTGTCATTGCCGCCAGTGACAGCGAACGTCTGTGCATCGACAACAAAGCTTGTTTCAGTACCGTCATTGAAGAAGCCAACACCGCCCTGTAGGTCTTGCACGTTGGTCTTCACGCCCCATTGAGCTTGATAACCTGAACTAGCGGAAGCAGAGGCCGAGGCTAACTGCTGTAAACTCGCCGACTGTCCGTTGTAATCCACACGGAAGTCTCTAATCGCTTGAGCAAGTGCGCCCTCTTGGTTCGTAAGGACAGTCTCAAACTCTTCGATTTTAGAGTTGATAACGTCGCCTAGGTCGTTTTCCCATCGAGCCTCAAGGTTCTGAATACGCATGACGTAGGCTTCATCAGCATTGACCGCTGCATGTATTCCGCCTGCCAGCCGTGCGTAGTTCTTCGCAAACTGCTTTTGGATTGTCTCGCCTTGCGTGTGCTTCGAGATAGCGTCACTCATGGCTTGGTCTGCAAGAAGGTCACTAACCGAGCTGTTTTCGCTGAGTAGCTTAGATAGGCTAGTGTCGCCGAAGCCGTTGCCCTGAAGCGCACGGTTCAACGCGTCAATAGCGCCAAGTTCCGACTGCAACCAATCGTAGTTTTCGCCGTTGAACACTTGCTCGCTGTAGTCCTCAAGCACTTGCTCTGGATTGTCTTTAGTCGTCACGCGCACACCGTTAGCATTGCTCGGCGCACCCGCTTGATAGTCACGGTTTAAGTGTCTGATCCAATATACATAGGTACTCGAACCATTGACCGAATCTGAGTAGAACCCGCTAGTTGACGAGCCAACGAACAACGCTTCAGCGAATGTCGGGGTCGCATCTGGTGTCTCAGTGATGTCCACACGGAACACCTCAGTCAATGCGTACCAGTCGCCCGCTGGCCTATCCCATTTGAGACCTACCGCAGTGAACATCGCGTACACGTCTAGGCCTGTAGGCTGCGGCGGAATTGGATCACCAAAACCGCCTTTGTCACCTTCAGCCGACGAATTTACAGCGAGCCTGCGCAAGTCCGTTGTGCCAGTACCGACCTTTAGGTCACGGAATGTAACAGCCCTGTCTAAGTGGTTGCCGCGCCCCATGCCCGACTGCACCTGAACAGTCTCACGCAATGCCGTTAAGAAATGCGAGACCGAACGCGGTACGTCTTTCGGTACTGGTGGCAACGCTGTTTTTGCCATTAGATAAATTCCTCTGGTGATTGAGCTAACTGCACGTCACGAACTTCAAGCGGTGCTGCTTGGCTGATAGAGTCAACCTTCACTCGCCATCTGTGAGCACGGGCATTGAACGGCAGATAGAAGAACATAGGGCTATCGACTAGCTTGGTGTATGTCTTCTCTTCGCCTGTCAGCGCATGGTCATAGGCCACCGTCACGCTCACTGGGTAGCGGTTAGCACGTACCTTCGCGATGTTGAACGCTACAGGGTCATTGAACAGGTATGTCTTCGATTGCCAATTGGCCTGTAGCCACGCATCATCCGACGAGTCGAACTGCATTAGCTCTTGTGTGTCTACATCGACGTACGCCAAGTCATTAGTTGACTCAAGCTGCACGAAGCAAGACGCGTTTAAATCTAGTGTGCGAACCCCTGCGTTTCTGTCTAACGCGTCAAACACCAATGTCTTGCGAGTCGCTGGACTATGCACAAACACCTTGTTGTCGTAGTTGGACAGCTTCAACGTTGACGGGTCTAAGTCGCGCCATTGTTTATTAGATAGGAAACCTTCGCTTACATTTGAGATCGAATAGTCATCAATGCGGTGTAGGCCTGTATCACTTGTGAAATACACAGCGCCCGCTACCTCAGTGACACCATGCTCACTTGAGCAAGGAACTGGATCAGATAAGCGTGTTGTGTCCATCGAGTCTGGGTGAACACCTTGAACCACATACGGCACGCCTGTCGTTAGGACAACTAGGTTCGCTCCCGCTGGTTGGATGGTCACAATGTCTTCTTGGAACACTTTGTAATACTTAACAGGCCAAGCGTAAAAGGCTTCAGGTTCGGCAAAACACAGTAAGCGCTTGTTGTGGCCTACTAGAATATCCGCGCCCATTATTGCAACTTTCTTCATTGAACCGCTTGGGTACAACTCAGTATTCGTGTCTGGTGCGCCTGTCCAGTCTTCATTGAGTGGTGAATCAAGCAAGTCGCCACTGTATGTCGTATCAACGTACGTTTTTTCGTTAATGCCAATTTCAGCCACGAACTGGTATTCACCTGTACCACTGGCTGCTGTATTGGTGCGGAATATACGAATCTTGCCGTCGGTGTTGCGAAGTGGGTCGGTCGCCATTACACCCTCTGCAAGCTCTGGGAACGTGAGCGTCACAGCCGTAGTGTTTGTGTACCGGTACTCCTTAATCTCGACTAGGTCTGTCGGGTTAGATAGCTGGCTCAATCTGCCCCACGCATCCACGTAGCAGTACGCGTAAGCAACTTCTGTTACGTCGTATTCAACGTCTTCAGGCTCAATATAAGGCATGATGCCGATTATGCCGTCACCGTTTAGGTCTTCAGTAGCCGCGCTCTGACCGTCGATAGGCTCAACCTTCTCCGAGCCGTCATACTGCGGCGTAGGTTCTTGGTGCCAATAGTCCGCGACTGCTGTTTCAATTGATACGAAGTCAGGTGGCTTAGGGATATTCAGTGGGTATGCTACCGAAGGATATGGACCAGCCCCAGACTCCGCGTTCAGGTTGTACGCGACCTGTGGGTCTTTGCCGTGGCCTGCGATAACAACGTAGTCATAGGCGTCGTTCTTCAATGGAGCACGGACAGCGTAAGTCGGTTCAGCCCAGCTAAACCACTCATTGTTGTACTTGAACATTGACTGCGTATCAGCACGACCTGTTGCGCCAAGCGATGACGGCAGTGACCAAGGCTCAAGGATGCCACGTTCAGACTTAGTATTGTGTGACAGTACAGCGTAGCCGTCTGGTACTTGTTCATCGTCGTACTTTGGGGCTGTACCTAGGAAGCCTGTGAACTGGATATTCATTAGTTGTAGTCCCAGCTAGTAGCTTCGTTCTGCATACGGAAGTCGATGTGTAAGAACGTCTTACCGAAGCCGAAGCCTTTAGCGCCAAGCTTTAGAGCTTCTTCGATGATGCGCATACGCAATCTGCCGTACGGAACACGAATGTCAAAAGCCACACCCTTATGGTGCGTCCCTGGTTTTTCCTTTTTCGCTTCGTCTGGATGGTTTGCACAGCGGTAGGCGCTGTTTAGGACTAGAGGGACACCGACACGCGTACGTAAGGTTTGCAGCATACGCAGCGCATACGGGTCACACTCATTTGGAACTTGGCGGTCACATTCGGCGCATTTGCAACGAAGTTCGACCGCCTTAAAATCCTTAGTGCTAGGTTCTGTCATGTAATGCCCTATTCTTATTGTTATTACTTATAGGGCATTATAACAGTAACACTGTTTTATTTAATCAAATTTTTGACGTTGTCGTCTACCAGCTCACGGAAGAACGGATGTTGGTTGGCAACTGGTACGAATCGACTAGGGTTCGCCTCAAGCATTGCGACGTCCACCGCCAGTTGAGCAATTGGTCCTGCTGCTGCAACCAGTGGGTGATTGCCGTACGACGTGCCACGGTAGACAGACTCAGCTATCGCAACTGGCCCCGCTCCGCCTGTAGCCATCAACGTACTACCAACCCAGTCGGCAATATCACGTTCGCCCTGCCATTCGGGACGGCCTAGTGGGTACTTGATATGCTCACGGATGACTTCAGCCATTAGCGCCATTGGTAGAGCTACAGCCGCAGTGATGGCGATAGTCTTCAACGGGTTCTCGCCATTAGCACGCTTGGTGTTGAAGTCCTTGACCAGCCCTTTATGCACATTGTCGTAGAAACCGTAGAAGAACTTTTTAAGCGTAGTCACAAGTAAGAACCTTGGATCATTCGCGATCAACGGTAGCTGCGTAGAACGTGGGTTCGTCACTGCTTCGTTAACGAACTTGTGTACTGCGTCGCGGTACTTACGGCCTGCAATGCTGTCTAAGTCACGGTTCTTATTGAACTGTAGAACGTGGTGCGCTTCAACGCCTAGTTCTGCCAGCTTCACATTGTCACCATCTTCTACAGCACGAACAAGGTAGCGCTCTGCCGCTTTAGTTGCTAAAGCTCGCGTCATCTTGGTCACGTAGTTCTGACCGTTGTACTTGAACATGGTCGCCTGAATCTTCTGCGATACACGCCCCATCGTCATATCATTCATGTTATACATTTCTTGCAATGAGTGCTCGATAACATCGTCAGTGATTATGTCGAAGTCGCGGGCAACTCTGACCATTTCTCTTCGGCCTGACATTGACATGATCGCACGCGCATCGCCCAGCATACCGTCTGTCTCACCGCGCATACGGGCGTAGACAGCGGCGACCTCTGGAATACTCGCAATGCCTGAGAACATCAGCACTGTCGCAGACTGAAGGGCTAACATTGCCGAGTTGAAAGTACGCATCCTAGGTGACATGTTGATACCCAAGCGGCCTGTAACGCCTTGATATAGCTTAGTGTACGACTGTCTGTTCGTCGGGTGAACTTCGCTTTCCATTCGTTTGAACTCGGCATTGCTGTCCCACTTACCGTTGACCTTGCCGCCATGCGTTGCGTTCCATGCAGCCCAGCTCATTGACGCATTTACAAGTCGGATCAAATGACGTGGCGCGTCTGTATCTGCGAAGCCGCCAGCCTTCAACTGTTCGTACATGCTGTCGAGCACTCTGCGTCCGCCGCGTGGTGGACTAGTAAGCTCTGGCCTGATAGCGAACTCTGGGTAGCCGTTGCCTTCTAGGATAGATTCAAGCATCTGCTCTGGGTTCTTCACCTTGCCTTCACGTAGGATAGACAGGAAACCTTCACGGTTGCGCTCAACTTTGTGCAAGTCTAAATGCACCTTAGCGATTACAGGTTCAAAGTTTGGATCAGATTTACGTACATGCTGCGACAAGTTAGCCAAGAACGCTTCGTACTTCTTGCTTGCGTCGCTCTTCACGCCATTGATACTGTCTTCATAGCCTTGCTGGATGAAGGCTGAATCACCAATATCCTTGCCGATACGTGACGCAAAATACTCAGTATCGTTACGACGAATCGCTGTGTAATCATCCGAACGGGCAGCGGCCTCTGGGTGGATTCGCTTAAGTCGTGTCTTGGTCATTTCAAGTAGACGGTAGAACGGCTCGCGTACAGCACCACGGCGGCGCTTCATGACTTTGACCACCTTACGTTCGAGCTGAATCTTACGGCCTTTGCTCATGTCCGTACCTTCGGCCTGTTTGAGTATGCCTTTCTGCGCTTTCTTTAGCGCTTCTAGGTCACGCTCTGCGGCCTCAATCTTTGCAGCATGGGCTTCTTTCGCCGCTTTGATTCGCGCTGAGTCTTCGCCGACATTAGCTTCGATTTTCTTAGCTCTTTCAAGCTGGTGTTTAGAGGCCTTCAGCTCTTGGTACACGTCAGGCTTAGAGTCGAAAAGCACATTACTGCGTTTCTTATCTGCGCGGGCTACAGCCATAAGTAGGTCGTGTGGTGCGTTGTCTAGGTCGCCCATCGCGTTACGCATTTCAGTTGTAGTAAAGCCCTTCTCGCCTCCGTTCTCAACAATAGCTCTCAACTCAAGCTCGCCGTAGCCGTCAATGACTACCTCTCGCTGCTTAAGCTGCGTCATCGTTTCGCGCTCTTCGGGGCTTACCTTCTTGCTGCCTTTACCCGCAGTTCTAAGCTTATGTAGCTTGACCAGCTTAGCATTTGCTTCGTTCTTCGATAGGCCTGCGATGTCGCCCTGTCTGATTTGCCCTACAAGCGCCTTGCTCATGGCTTTTTTAGCATCACTAAGTCTAGCCTTTGCCTCATTGACGAACGTGGCTTTCTTCGTTGCGGCTCTGCTTGGGTCGTGTGCCTTGAGTTCTTCGAGGGCACGTTCCGCTGCTGCCACGTCTTTGTCAAATGCCGCTGAGACACGCTTCTTCTGCGCCGCTTTCTCTTTATTCACCTTATGGAGTGCATCACGACTACCTAGGCCGAAGTCTTCTCGGTTTGCAAACTCGTCTTCTACACGGGTCTCTCGGATAGTAAGCTCGCCACCGTCCTTCGCTGCTTGTTCAAACTCACGGTCGAACGCTGAAAACTCGGCTTCAGCCAGTAGGCCGTCAGCCTGTTCCTCGGTTAACTTACCGTTTTGCAGCGCTTCTTCTACATAGTCTTTGTACTCTGACAACGTTAAGTCATCACGGTAAACATTACCTAAATCACCGTCAGCTACATCAGTCAGCTTAGGGTCGCCCTTCGACTTGCTGGCCTTACGTTTGCGGCCTTTCTGGTAGATACTGCTGCGAACTGAGCCAAGTGTCACTGAAGCACGCTTGTCGCCTGCCATGCGGTACACAACGACATCATCGCCGATGGTGTTTACATCGAAGCTGTAAGCTGGCGACACGCCATCATCTAGCTTGAGTGATTGCAGTGCCGAGATACCAGACAACACAGACGAACCAAGCTCTGCGATAAACTCGTCACCGGCATTTTGACCGTCGAAGTCTGTATCGTTCTCACGCAATGCCCAACGCGTCACTGCATCCATGTCCACCATGTAGCGCTTACCGGAGTCATTATCACGGACTACTAGGCCTTTTGTGCTGCGGTTCTTTGGCGTCACTTCACGTACTCGTTTCATGTTACCGAACGAAGACTTAACGATGCGGTGCAAGCGGTCTTCAGGGCTAAGATCTACGCCGAAATCGCCTACAAAGTCAGGCTTCAGGACATTGATAGACGTTAGGTACTCTTGAATCTTATCGTGATCACCTTCGTCGAACAGGTCACGAATACGCTTAACGGTACGAGCGTTCAAGTGGCGCACACCGTCTTGCTTCTCTTCAGTGCCTTGCGTAAAGGCCTTCTTCGGCGCATCAGCACCCGCAATACCACCTGTTAGGCCTAGGCCATACTCTTGTCCTTTGAGCTTCTCAGCCTTGCTGTTGGTCGCTCTGCCGCGCTTAAGTTTGATGCCTGTTGACAGCTCTACTTCGTTCGGCTTGACCAGCTCACGTGCGAAGTCTGCAAGCTTTTTACCGTCAATGCCTTTGATACGTCGAAGTGAGTGGAACGCATGTTCTAGCTGCTCCGTTCGTTTAGTGTAGTTAGCCGCAATCTCACGGTTAGACGGTGGTGCATCAGTAGTGCTCTGCGTATCGCCTATGCTGCGCTCTGAGCCGTTTTCGTCAACTTCTACACCCTCATGTCGTAAATCATCTTTGAAGCCTCTCTCGCGTGAAATAGCCTCGTTCTCGACCTCATTAAACAACTGGTCTACAGCTTTAGGGTACGACTTCAATAACTCATAGTGATAGATTTTATCTTCTAGGTCTTCAATCGCTTTGACAACGGCCTTGTTGCCTTGCTTCTCGTACATAGCTTTGTTGGCAATTGCCTGCTTGTGCGCTGCTGACAGGTCGGCTGGGTTAAACAGGTCTTTTCGAGTCTTAGCCTTCTCGTAGTCCTCACGGCCTTTGATTAGCTGGCCTACCTGACCATCAGAACCGTTGCGTGTACCGAGCTGGCTCTTGATGTAATCGAGCTTGCCGTCCATCGTTGTTGGGCGCTTAGACTTCTTAGGCTTCTCACCTAACACCTGCTTAGCCAGTGACTTGACGCCTTCTTTGTCTTCAATGTTTGGCTTGCCGTCTGGCGTGTGCTGCGTGTTGCTAATCTTGGCGACCAACGCGCGTCTGTCAGCCTCGAAGTTGCCAACACCTTCGAACTCATACTGCTTGGCGATTGGCGCAAGCGCTTTGCGGTCTTTGGCGACGGCTGCTTGGAACACGGCTTTCGCTTTAGGGCTTTTCTTGCCCTCTTTGGCAATGATGGTCTTGACCGTCAGGCCTAGTGCTTTATCCGCTTTCTGAAGACTTGCCATACCCTCCGCAAGCTCTTCTTTGGTTGGCTCTCGACCTTCCTTCATCCAATTAGGCGCATCGTCACGGACAGGCTTAGGCTTTTGCACTGGCGCATCACCTTCAGGAACTGTCGGTTCTTGCTTAACCTTCTCTGGCTGTGGTTTAGGGTCAGCTTCGCGCTTCATGCGTTCTTGGGTCTTGAACCTGTCGCTTTTAATCTTCGCATAGTCACGGAACATCGCACGACCGTCGAATGAGTTAGCATGGCGATAGACAATGTCTGTCAGGCGTGGGCTAACAGAAGCTAGCGCATTACGGATTGCTGTGTCAGTGCCTTCATCCTCTGCGGCCTGTAGCTTATCTCGCTGTGCATCAGTCATCTTGATACGGCCTTCGCGTGACAGGTCTATGACACGATTGAACGTAAAGCGTAGTGCTTCCTCGCCTTTCGCTGAATCGTAGCCGCCGCTCACTGGGGTTTTGCGACCGTAGTGCGAATCTGCGGCATAGCTGGCAAGTTCTTCGTTAGTCAGCTCGCCTTGGTCTATCAGTTTACCCACAGTGCCAATGTCCACTGGCTTGCCGTTAGGCTCAAGCTTGGCCTTGAGTTCGTTGTATCGAGCGCTTGGTAGGTTCGGCACGTCTTTAGCTGTCATGGCGTCAAACTGGCCTTGGCCTGCTACTTCCATGCTATCAGTTTCTTTGAACGTCTTAGGTGTACCTGCTTTAGACTTCTTGCTGAACGTTGCACGGGCTGCACGGTCAATGCTCTTGTCTATGCCTTCGCCCAGTTGCACAGGCTCATATTCATCACCGTTAGCGCGGAACAGCTGCTCTTCTTCGACTTCCTCGTCTGCTTTCCAGCCTTCAGCGTCAATCTTCTGGCCTTCCGCATCTGCGTCCTGTGCTGCTTTGTTGTATTCACGCATGAAGCCGATAGTGTTACCGGTTGCTGAAGCTGCGCCACCAATTACGCCACCGCCGATAACAGCTCGGATGCCCGACTCGACAGCGTCTTTCGTTTCAAGACTCCAATCATCACCGCCCATTTCTGTCGCGATAATCTCATTGATGACTGTCTGTGCAACCTCGGTAGAACCTTCAGCCAATGCACCGACCTGTGTCGTGATACCAACGTCCTTTAAGCGCTTCATTACTGACGGCTTGGCGAATGTGTCCATGACAGGTTTAAGGGCTGCATCTGATACGCCTGACGCTTTCATTGAACGGCCTAGGACAGCAAGGAACGGTAAAGCGTTTGCCGCTGCACCTACAAGGCCAGCGCCGAGTGTTGCGTCCGAGTGGTCTTCGTTGCCGCTCTCGTCTAGCCTGTTTTCCATTGAACCCGCCGATTGAGCGAAACCAGACAATGCGGGGCCAGCATATAGGCCAGCTTTCGCGCCCTTGAGTAACGCACGGCCTGCTGTAGCACGCATAGCAGCCATAGCTGAAGCACCAACCACTGCACCAGAACCACCAGTCGCAGCACCAGCCGCTACAGTACCCGCCGTTGCGATCGCATCTACGATTAGACCAGGGGCGGCTTCACCTAACGTTTCGACAACAAAGTCTAAAGCCTGTTCGAAGCCCTCAACCTTCTCGTATGACTCGAACCGACGCTTGTTGGCTCTAGCTGAAATACCATGATTGAACGCGATTAGCTCGCCTTCCTTCTGCCATTCTTCGTTGCCAAGTGCTTCACCGATGTAGTTGAGTGCGCCACCCAATGCCGCCTTTGTCTCGTCTGTTCCACGGTCGAACGCACGTTCAAACAGGCTGCGACGGTCTTTGACATCGAACTGGAAATCACCGTTTTCCCAAGGCGTGAAGTCATCGGCACTGGCGCGAATCTTGTCGCCTACAGCGTTCATTTCTTCATTCGTAGAGCCACCGTAGCCTAACGCTCGACGGCTAATGCCTGTCATGTGCGCTTGCATTGATTCTGGATCACTTGTAGGCATAGCTGCGCCCGAAGCCACCATATCATGCGCAATATCGCGTCCGTGTTTGTCGCGAAACTTTGAGATGTTACGACCGTAGTGCCCGCTTTGGCCTGTAGGCTCAACGTAGCCACCATCGTCCATAACACCTTGAACTAAGTTTTGAGCGTCTTGGGCGTTAGGGTGCGCGTCCACTCTGCCATCATGGTACTTTTCGTCAGTATTGAACCCATCGGCACGGGCATCTTTTGCCTCGCCAATATCCCCGCTATCGCCGTCGCGTAGCTCTACTGAGCGTTTGTCTGGTTGCCCCTCTTCTTCATTACCGCCTGCTGACAGTAGTGCCGAGAGCAATTCATTGTCGTTCATAAATAAAAATCCCTAGTCGTAAGAGCTAGGGATTTTATCATTGTTACTGATTATATACATTAACAGTATTACTATTTAATGTAGCCAGCCGTAAAGTCCGAGTCGAACAGCTCTTGTTGCGCATCACTCCAAGTGCCGCCATTCTTCTCAACCTCAGTCATGAACTGGTTTAGCCTGTCTGAGTAGTTCTTACGAACTTGAGCGATAGGGATTTCAGCGTTAGAGCTTGCACGTAAGATGGTCTGTGCCGCTGCTGGTTTATACTTGCCCAGCGCCGAAGTCATATACGGTAACACAGTCTCAGCGCTTAGGTCGCCATCACGTCCGTTGTGCTTGAAGAACGCGCGAAGACCCTCATTGAACATCGCACCGAACTCCTGCCTTCCCATGTTATTGAGCCCAAACTTGCCAGACCCAACAACACCGGTCGCAAGTGCCTTAGCTCGACCTCGTAGACCCGCCGCTTCTTGGCCTTTCATGCCGAACTCCGCCGCGAACTGGTCAGCTATGTTAGCCGCCTCACCTTGAAGGTACTTGGTCACGTCAGCCACAAGCTTCACTTCGTCTTTCTTAGCCTTGCTAACTGCTTCAATATAGTCCTTCTGCGACTTCAGAAACGCTTGCTGCTCCTTCAGTAAGGCGGCCTTGCTTCGGTTCGCCACACCAGCCATTTGCACTCGATGCTTCAGCATGTCGTAGCTGCTAGTGCTCATGTCACCCGTTTCCATGAAGTTTGTCATCTGCTGCTCACTGATTTGGCCTGTGACGTACAATTCACCAACGGCTGCGGCACGCTCTCTGTCTCGCTTAAACGAGCCGTAAATCATCTGCGTTTGTGCCTCAGCTGACGGCTGAGCGGCAATCTCGCGTGTTTTCTGCGAAGGCTTAGGCAATGCGCCACCTTCCTGCTCTAGACGCGTTCTGGTTGCTTTCAGGTCTTCAATGCCTTCAGGTGTTGAAACCTTAGTCGTCGGTTTAACCTTAAGCTCGTCCTTCTTGTTCAGGGCAGCAAGTCCTTTGTCGCCAAGCCATAACCAAGTAGCACCTTTCTTGACGTTGTTAGCTTCCCATTTAACGGCCTGCGAAAACAGATCACCGACGACCTTACGCGCTTTCTGGGTGTTATCATAGATTTCACCAAGACCGCCGAAGCCTTCATCTTCAGTCTGGGCTTGCGGCTTAGGCTCAGACTTCTTTGCTGGAACGACATTCTCGCCGCTAATAGCTTTGATCAGGCCTTGTTCCTTAAGGTTAGCCATGAACTCACTCTCGCTCGCTGGTCGTGCTTTGCCATCATCGCCCACTGTGAAGCCTGCGCGGATATAAGCCGCCGTTTCTTCAGGTGTTGCGCCGTTGGCCTCTGCTATCTCAGCGCTACGGGCTGCGTGCTGTCTAGCCTCACCGACACTCGCTTTAGGGATGCGGAACGGTGGCGAGTTCTGGTCGTGTGGGTTCTTAGTGAACGGATCGACACGGCCTTCGCCTTTCTTCACGCCGAGGATAATGTCATCGCCATCGTCGATAACTTCAACGCCTTGCCCTTGGCCTGACGCGCCTCCACCAATTGCTGCGAAGGCCTTTTGTTCGCTGGCGTTAAGCTCCGCCATCATTACATCACGATAGTTTTCGCGTGCTTTTAAGCCTGCCGCTCGCTCGTCTGCAATTCGCTGGCGTTCTGAGTTACGGTATTCCGCTTCGTCCATCTGCATTGAGAGTCGAGCATTTTGTCTGTGCTCGTCCATCGCTAGACGACGCTCGTTGATGCGGTTCTCATAGTCTTGTTGGTCGCGAGCATATTCGATTTGCTCTTGACGTTGTCTGTAATTGGCATAGTCGCCAATAGCGCGAACGATCGCTGAACCGTCGCGCATACCATATCCTGCCATAATTAACTCCCCGCAGCGCCGCCAGCAGCGCTACCAATTGCCGCACCCGCAGAAGCACCCGCAGGACCACCGTAAATACCACCGATAACACCACCTACAACCGCACCAGCCTGAGACATGAATCCTGTCTTAGCTGACTTGTAGGCCTGTTCACGTTGGTTCTTAGCCATGTATGCCTGAGACATAGATGCCTGACCTGATTGCTGTAACTGCTCTGAGATAGACATTAGCTCTGTTCGAGCCGCTTGCTGTCTGTTTCGCTGGTCATCATGAGCCTGTGTCATCACAGCGTTTCGAGCCTTAGTTACCGAGTGTCGCTGGTTGTTAGTCAGTGATGCCTGACGAGAGGCCAGCGTGCCGCCCATGCTGTAGCCGAGCTGTCGTTGTGTCATTTCCTCAGTCTTGCCCTGAAGTTGCTCAGACAAACGACGAGAGCTATCAACAATCTGTGTGCTGGTAGTTTCGTCAACTAGTTGGTCAATGATAGGCACAGTGTTTTTGTTATAGTCAAGAATCTGTGACTGATACATCTTATTCAACTTGTACTCGTACGTATTCGTATAGTTGTCTGCCGCTGCCGCCAACGGGTTGTTGCCATTAGAGCTATTTACTTGCCCTGTCCCGTCCTTTGTTTTGTTTCTGCCGTCCTCAACGGCTGGTCTTGTTGCCATTTTATGCCCCCATTCCTGTTGAGTCGTAATTCATAGCCGACATGCTGCTGTACGGATCAACACGCGTTTCTGCTCTCGTTTGGTCAGCAATACGTCGTTCTTTTGCCGCCTCTCGTTTGTCCGCTTCATCTTTCGCGTACATTGCCGCTGTGACTGCTGACATGCCCAAGTCCATCACTGCCTGTTTCTTCTTGTTATCATCAACAAATTCAGACATAGACTCGTCATTGTCGATGCGAGCCATGCTGCGGGCAACGCGCTCAGTGCTTGAAGTGTCACGACGTACAATATCGCCCTCAGTGTTGTACGAACGCCCGCCTTTGCCTGTCGCTGAGATCCCCGCACTGGTCACATCAACCGACGAGCTAACGGTCTTTGTGCTGCCACTTCTACGTGCCTTTTTGAGCCTGTTGAGTGATGCTTTAGCCGACTCTGCCCCGACACGGGACATTGCCTGACCTCGCTCGTCGCGTCTGTGTGAAGCAAGGAAGTTGTCACGCACACCGTCTTTAATGGTCGAGCCTTTTTCGAACATTTCGGTCGCTAGATTAACCTGTAGCTTCTCACTTAGCGGCGTTTTTGGTTTATCAGGTGAAGCCATCAAATATCCTTCGCATAAGTTATTGTTTCAACGTGGAAACCATTTCTGATCGCCACCTTTTTCCAGCCTTCTCTTGGGCTAGTGAAAGTGATTTTACTACAGTGGTACTTCTTAGCATAGCTAACAGTTGAACTAATAATCTCACTCAGGTCTGAAGCACGACCATTGAAGGAATGAGCCGCCAGAACGTGGCAAACACCCGGCATCCATTGAGCAATGAAGAACCCTTCATCACCTACCAGATGCAAGGTAGCTGCACGCATTTCTAACAGTTCGTAGGTCTCTTGCGGCGAGTAGCCACCAAAGGAACGGTAAAGCCGTTCAATGAACGGCTCTACTATTGGGTACACTTCAGGTAAATCCTTTATCTGGAAAGGGTCTGTTACCATGAGAACCCCTTGTTAAACTGGACTGCGCGCTTAGGCCTGCTACGGTCTCTACGTGTCTCACGTTTAGCGAGTTCGATACCCTCGCGGAAGTGGTTTTCGTAGAACGCAGCCGCACGTCCATTAGTCCAAGGCTGTTCGGGCATAGACAGCAAACGAGCTACTGCGCCACGTCGAATAACATCGAACCACTTATCGCCTAGTGAGTCAGGCACACTGTCAATATTACGGTTGGGCTGCACGACAACCGATACCTCAAGCGTGCCCTTCTCTGTTGCGTCTAGCAAAATGGTGTTACCACTGTGCGAGAACTCTGAGATCTGGTTCGTTGACTCGATACGGTGCGGCAGAGTGCTTACGAGCTTTCTGCGACCGTCACGGCCTTCTGGTTCAAAATAAGCGTAGCGAGTCGATGCTACATACGTTTCTGCTGGCATGTCCTGAAGTAGTACGTTTATGTCTTTCACTGGCAACCGTTCCGTGTGTCGCCATGCCTCAGACAGCCTGAAGAACTCTTGGATTGCGTAACGTACCTGTCGCGCAACCAATGAGTCTAAAGGCTCTGGTACATCAGGGCGAATACTGTCTACCCAGTCTTGCACCAGTACCATTACTTAGCCCCGTTTCTATCGCGTGTTACTGCGTTGTCTTGCTCCATGCTTGACTGCGTATCACTGATTTGCGACGTGAACAGGTTATAGTAACCAGATGCTCTCGTTTGCATCGCTTCTGACTCTGTGAACTTGGCGAACGCACGGAATAAGACGTAGTTCGCAACACAGGCCGCATACATTGAAGGTAGCGGGAACGCGTCAGTCAGCTCAACAACCTCGTCAGGTGTTGTGCCAATGACCATTAACAGGCTACCAGTGCCGTCAGAAGGCGGGTAAACGAAGAACGAGCGTGGATCAGTAAGACTTGCACTGTATCGGAACACAGTCTTTGTCTTAGTGCCAGCCATCCAGTCAGGGTCTTCGTTGTCTAACGTAGAGCGCTCTACGCGACGAACAGCACGGCCTTCTTCACCATCAACAAGGTTGCAGATAACCTCTAGTACACGCGATGCGCCTGTTGACACTACAGACTGCTTAGAGCCTGCTGCTAGTGCGAATGATTCAGTGCTGCTGCATGACTCAGGGCGAACACGGGCAATCTCTGCGCACGCTTCGTTGAACCATTGAATAAGCTCTGGGTCGCGCCACTGCACACCACCTTCGTCGATGTCGCGCAATAGAACGCGCACGCGGTTTGTTAGTATTGTTCCTACGGTAAGCAAGACGCTATCCCCTTATTAAGCTTGTTCTTTCTTTGCTGCGCGTGTTGCTGCTGCTTTCTTGGCTGCTGCACTACGCTTAGCTTTTTCGGCTTCTTCTTCAAGAATCGCTGCTTTTTCCGCTTCAGCCGCAAGTTCAGCTTCGCGTTCTGCTTTAGCTTGGCGTTCAGCTTCAGCCGCAAGTTCAGCTTCGCGTTCTGCTTGGCTCATAACGTCTTCAAGCGGTACAAGGCCAGCACGGATAGCTGCTTCTTCTAAGTGCTCTGGTACTGTGCGTACTTCGCCTGATTTAACGCGGATAACATGACCACCGATTGGCGCTGTTACACGGATTACGTTGCGTGAGAAGTTTTTTAATTGCATTGTTATTTTCTCTTAAGGTGATAACTGGGGGTGCGTACGTCACCCCCGTTCAAGTTAGATTGCGAAGTCGATTCGCAGTACACCGTAGTCTTGCTTGACGTTACGGTCGGCAGTTTTCTTAGCGTCTTTGAACTGCATTTTCTTCATACCGAAGATTTTGCCGTACGCGATGCCGTAGTTGTTGCCGTAGTCGAAGTGGTCTCGCTCGTCCCATGAAGGAGAATCTAAGTCGATGAAACCTAGAGCCTGAGCACCACACAGTAAGCCCATGCAGCCTTCAACTGTGCCGTCTGCGCCCCACTTAGAACCAGCCTCAGCACCTAGCGTTGTAGGAACGTGGCGGAACTCGTGAATGTGTAGGCCGTCAACGATGTATGACTCACCGCCAGCGAATAACGTGTTGCTTTCACCGCGAACGCCTGCATGACGCGCGTTTTCTTTGAAGTCAGGGTCTAACTTCAGTGCCGCTAGTGCCATTGGGTGTAAGAACAAGTGATACACTTCTGAGCCGCCATTACCGCGAATACCACGGATATAGCGAGTTTTAGCGATCGCTTGTAGGCGAACGATGTGGTCATAACCTAACTTGTCGTCAGCCGTAATTGCAGTTGTATCTGCATCAACAACTTTACCGCCTTTAAGACACATTAAGTGGCGCTCTGAAGTAGGCGCTAAGCCGCCCGCAGTGTTGAACGCAAGGTCTGATAGGTTGTCATCATTTTTACCCTGACCAGGGCGAACGCGACCGTCGTTGGTTTGTGCGAAATCTAGGCCTGCTAACTGTAGGAACGTCATTTGGTCCATACGGTCAGATAACCAGTAAGCTAGTTGGTCACGGGCTTGCTCACGGAAGTTAACAACCGTCTTCTGGTCGTTCATCTTACCTGTGTTCTTAACAGCGTTTCGAAGTTGGTCAACTTCTACTTTGTCTTGGTGAGCAGTTAGCGTCGCTTCGTTGCCCGTCAGTTCGTTGTCACCAACGATACCGTCGCCGTGCATATCTGGTACTAAGGTCACGATTGCTTCTGTACCACGCTCTGACTTAGTCAGCTCCGTGATGCGTTGAATCATCGCGTTCTGGCCTGTACCCATGAACTTCGAAATGAACATCTTTTCGCGTGCTTGGTGCCACGTATCACGTGACCATACTTTTTTAGCGTCGTCGTCTAACGCTGAGAAATTAGTCTTTGCCATTTTAAGCATTTCCTTCGTTAGTCCCTGCGTCGTACTTCTTCTGGAACGACTACAGCGGACTTGTAAATCCGAGTGTTTGTGTCGTCCCGTAACGAGGGTCTAGCGATAAAATGCACGGCATAACTGAGCTGTGAGGCAGGATTGTTTAACAAGGCATCACCTTGGCGATATAGCTGAATATTAGCAAAGCTAATATTCAAAGTAAACAGTAGGGCTAATAAAAGTGTTTAGCAGTAGTGCTTGTCGTTCATAGCAATGGGTCAAATACTGTCATTGACGATGGTAATAATATTTTTTAGGCGTATAGTGGTTTGTAGAGGAAAAACATAAACGCGAGGGAAACGCGTACAATGCAATTGAACTTATAATAATTACATAAAGAATGCCTTTGTCTTTCAGCTATAATTTCCCAAGGAATACTGACAAGATTATGAAAATTCTTTTACCTACTTTGTCATCACTAGCACTTGATGACGGTTTCTGGGGCTTTGCCTCAGTTTTAGCAATCTGCGTTACTGCAATCATCTTGCAGACAATGAAGGGAGCTAGGAAAAAAGAGTAGTTAACCAAAAGCCGACCTAATGGTCGGCTTTTTTACGTTTAGAGTATCAGGAACAGGACAGCGGCTACTATGGCAACTGCTATGCCCAGTGCCGTAGCGATTGCTGAGTGAACCCATGCACCGATGACGACGTAGGTAGGGTAAGTCATACCCGCCCCCGCCAGTCTGCGGCCTGTGAGTGGGCACACGGCTAGAACCCACATTAGGCCGAATAGGACAGCGAACGAGATCATTCTACGTAATCGCCACGTGCATGAGCTAACGCTTCTTTGCTAAGCTTGCCGAACTCGTCGTCGCCTAACTTAGAAATATCAATTCGAGGTCTGTTGTTCTCACCTGAACCGCCTAGTTTGCCACGCTCTTTGTTAGCTGCTTCTAGCTTGCGCTTAGCGTTGATTGGCTTCTGGCGAGGCTTAGCCATGTCAGGCTTAGGCTTCTCGGCCTTACGGTCAACTAGGCCATTGTCCAATGCAACAAGCTTAACTGACTTCTTAAGCGCTTCAGCCATCGACATACCACGGTCAACGTACAGGTCACGCATTTCGACAACTTCTTCGATTAGGCCTTGGTCGGCATCTTCGTTGCTGCTGTCTAGCTCTGGGTAACTTTCGCTAAGCTGTGCCGCTGTGCTCTGTAATTCGCTTACGGCACGGTCACGGTCAATCTCAGAACGAACACGGCCTGATACTTCAGCTTCCGTTGCTTCACGAACTAACTGGCTTTGAGAGGCCATCATCTTGCCGAAGATTTCGAACGCTTTGTCCGTTTCACCGTCAAGCATTGCTTCCTGCATACCCTCAAAATCTTCGCGTGTGAACGCCTGTGCCTGTTTCTCAGGTTTAGGGTTATCATCCTGCGGTGCTTGCTCTTTAGCGCTTCTGAGCTGTTTCAGCTCGTCCTCAAGCGCACGACGTTTCAAGATTTCCTTGTTTAGTCGAGACAGTGGGACTTTAGCGTTTGACTTACCTTTGGGCTGCTCAAGCTCTTCATCTTCGCTTTCTTCTTCAGAATCAGCCTCGTCAGCATCTTCGCCCGCTTCTTCCGTAGACTCGTCTTCTTCTTCCAGATCGTCTTGCTCGGCATCCAACTCACCTTCTTCTTCTTCGCCTAGTTCTTCCTGCTCAGGCTCTTCCTGCTCAGGCTCGTCATCCACGATGAAGTCGCCACGCTCTTCTGGCGTAGGAGGTGTGTAGTCATCGTCCAGTACAACTGTACTTGCGTTTAGTCCGTTGATGTCTTGGTTTGCAGCCATTATTAGTCACCCTTTTTATTGTTTTTATCAGTGTTACTGTTATTTTTATTTTCGGCATTATACGCTAAATCCATAGATTTCATAGCGATTTGGCTAGAAATACGTTTATCGTTCATGCTGTTTTGGTTCTGATGGCCTCTAGCCGCCAGTGCGATGCGTAGTGACAGCTCTTGCTGCTTGGTCTCACGTTCTTGCTCTAGGCGCTTAAGTTCCATCTGAGCCTCGTTGAAGCCTTCCAGCGAGTTGGCCTTCGCCATCTTCTCTTTAGCCGTAGCCAGTGCCACGCCGATGTCCGCGTCCATCTTCTCAAGCTCTTTACGAAGCATGTTAATCTGGTGCTCGACTTGTAGTTCTTCAAGCGCTGCTTGTTCCTCGGTAGGTTCACCGAAGCCTTGGCTGTTCTTAAGGAACTCAGCGATTTCGCCACGCTTGTTAAGGTTAGAGTGCTGTACGACAACATGGTCAGGGATTGCGACACCCATTTCACGTAAGCGTAATGCTTCTTCAAGCTCTTGGTCAGCCATAGTGCCGCCCGCTGCTTTGAAGCCAACTTCCACTGCGTAATCACCCACTGTTACATCATTCAGGATATTACCGTCGTCCTGTGGCATATTGATGCCGATCTGTTCAGTTCGTTCCTCACCCTGCATGATGCTTGAACCCGTGTTGTTGAAGTAGCGAGTCTCTGTGTAAAAGTCCTGCACTAGCTCAAGTATCTTACGGCCTACACTTCTACGCGCACGCTTCAAGTTACCAACGACAACTGACACTTGGATTTGACCACGGCTGATTGCTGCTTCTTGCGCACGGCCTGACTGGTCTGCTCGCGATGTGCCAAGCATTGACGAGTTAACTGCCGAGATTTCACGGATAGTCGAAGCGGCCTTCTGCGAGATTCGGTCGATACCGGTAGGGATTTGGTTTGGCTGAATCTTGTCTGGCTTTTCGTAGCCACGCTTGTACTGAAGCACTAGGCCTGTCTCAGCGCCGCGCTCTTCTAAGTCTTCAGCGTCCATGTCAACGAGCGAGTCTTCTTGGATCACCCAGCCTGAGTTAGCCGTCGTATTAACGATGTGCAACTCTTGTGAGCTGGTCTTGTTAAGAAGGTTCTGCGGGTCGATAAGGTTATCAACTGGACCGAACGGATTACCACGACGGAAGTACGGGAAGAACGGTACAATAGTGAACGAGCGATAGATTGACCAATCATCATCAAGCACTACGTCGTCCGCCGTTACCGTCATGCGAACTCGGCGACCTTTGCGCTTAATTACTTTTAGGCCGTACTGTTCTGCGAAGGCTTCTGCTTCTTCTTTATTCGAGCCGTAAGGTACTGGGCGAAGTGCGCCAGTCGTCAGGTCGGCAAAGAAATACTGGTCATCAACTCGATAGTGTTGGCGTTCGATAACACGGATGCGGCGAAGCTCACGGCTGTCGGCCTCGTCCTGCTGTGGTCTACGCTCACCACCGAATGTCTGCTCGAAATACTCGAAGTTCTCTACCGAGCCAACCATACCGCTATCGACTAAGCCTTCTAGTTCTTCGGCCTTGTCCCAACCATAAGTCGCACCGATTTCGTCAGGCGTCAACCAGCGTGAAATGAATACCTCATTCCATGTGGCTGGGTCAGCGCTCTTGGCCTCACTGTCTGGGATAATATCGACTGGGTCTTCGTGCGTTACTACAACCTCACCTTGTAAGTTACGTTCGAACGACATACGCACGTCGAAGTAGCCACGACCAGTGATAAGGCCATCAGCAAACACGTCTTCTTCCACGTCGTCGAAGTTACACGCGTCGAGAATCGTCTTAGTGATCGTGTTTAGGGCGAAGGCTGTCTGTTCGTCACCGTAGTCGCGTGGGCGGTAAGTCACTTCGACCTTACGCTCAAGCTGTTCGCCAATGATGGCGTTCACGGTAGATAGAATCATGTTCAGTGTAAGAGCTGGTCGGCCTTCACCATCTAGGCGTGCCTTGTCCTCTTTCTTCCACTGTTCCCCTGCGTAATACTTGTTGTTGCGTATCGCGCGTTTAATGAAGTCTTTGTGCTTGGAGCTGTTAGCTTCCTCGAAACGAGCAAAGTTATCGCGAGCTAATATCTTGCCTTCAAGCTTTTTGCGTGGCGATGTCTTCTTAGTCATTTTTGTCTAGCCTATCAGTTAGGCGATCAATGGCCTTCGTTAGCGCATCAAGCGTCGAATCAAGTTTCGCGCTATCAATCTCAAGCTTGCGAATACTCTCGTTGTTCAGCTTTGTCTGGTCTTTTAGAGGCTTAATAACGACCGTGTGCCATAGGCCTACGACACCGACTACTAAACCCCCAAAAGAAACGACTATCTGGAAAGTCTTAACGTCCAAGGTTCACCCTGTTTTATTATTATTGTTTTACTGTTGAGATATAATAACAGTAGCACTAATAATTAACAACGCGAAGCTATGCAGACATGCCCGATTTACGTGCTTTCCTGCCGCCGCCATACTTGCCCAACTTGTCCTTAAACGACTTCTTAGGTTTGGCCTTCTTCTCGTTGCGAATACCGAACAACATAATCATCTGACCAATCCAAGCTAAGGCGTCCACTTGGTCATCGTTAGCGCCTAGAGGGAACTTAAGTAGCTCATTCTGTAGCGCAGACATCCAAGGGGTTGACTCAACTGTCGGAAAGTAAACCTTGCCCTGCTCCATACGACCCTGAATAGGTCTCGCACGTGTGCCTTTGTCAGCGCCGCGTGTCCTAAGCTTCTCATATCGTAGTGAGATACCGCGCTCTTGCTCAGCCTTCTGGATGAATGGCTCAAGCGTCAGCTCAATCTGGCCTGTCTCGATGCCGAACAGCTCAGGGTTATAGCGCTCTTGGATAGCGAACATCTGGTCGATAAGCCCTAACGAGTTCCAGCGCCCACGCTTCAGGTCAATGAGCCAAATGTTCTGCTGCCTGTCGATACCCACAACGGCGAACACACTGTAGTCGGCGGTCTGCTTGGTTGATATAGCCAAGTCAGCGGACGCATACAAGCGCATTTCGTTCAACGGCGGGCAGTCCGACGGGTGATAGTAGCGGAACATATCTTTCGTGAAGAAGTCACCGTCTTCTGATACTGGGCGCTGTTGGTATAGTGCTTCCCAGTCTCGCGGGATCATCGCACGTTTGATACGACGAAGCGCAGGCAGTGGGTAGCGGTCTTCGTGCAGCGCTTCGCCCTTCTTACGATACTTCTCGTCTTGCGTTGCAATGGCTGGGTATTCCACCAAGTCCCATTGGTCAACGTCTTCAGAGATTGGTTCGCCCTTCTCTTCCGCTTCCTTCTTCGCTTCAGCAAATACGTTAAGCAGCCAGCCCGCCAAATCGTCATCGTGCCAGCGAGTCTGAATGATAAGGACACCACCACCGGGAGCAAGACGTGTATAGAACGCTGACGAGTACCAGTCTTTCACCTTCTGGCGTGTGACTTCCGACTCGGCTTCTTCACGGTTCTTCACGGGGTCATCAATGATACCTAAGTGAGCACCACGACCTGTGATTGGACCACCTACACCCGCCGCAGTAAAGCCGCCACCTTCAGTCGTCATCCACTTTTTAACGCTCTTCGTGTCAGGCGATAGTCGAGTCTTGAACGCAGCCTTGAACTTGTCGGTGTCGAGCAAGTCACGGCACTTACGGCTGAAGTCCTCTGCTAAGTCGCCCGAGTAAGAACAGGTGATAACCTCATGCGTCGGGTTACGGCCTAGATACCAACTTGGGAAAGTCTTTGAACCGATTTCACTCTTACCGTGACGTGGCGGCATGGTGATCATCAAACGTGGCGAAAGGCCGTTCTCGATGTCCCGTGCAAACTTTTCCAGTCGCATACAAATGTCGGCATGAACCCAACCCGGCATATAAGCGTCATTGTGCCGCTTGATGAACGGCAGTAGTCGTCGGCGCACAAGCTCACGTTCCGCAAGCTCTTTCTTGGCCTCAAGCTCAGCGTTAAATGCCTCGATTTCCTCATGGTTGACGCGCTGCATTTCCATCTGCACACGGTCTATCTGGTCTTTGTTTGTAGGCCGAACGAACGTACCAAGCGACTTAGCACATGGTATGCAGTGCCGCTTGTCGTACATTTCGTAGTGTGGGATGGACTTCAAACATTCATGGCAATGTTCTACTTTAACCATCCTCGGACACCTCCACGTAATCATCAGGCGATAGGTGTATCTCTTGGCCTGCCAGCTTCATTAGCTGTTCGTCGTCCATTGATTCCATTTGAGAACGGTTGGTGACAGTGACTTCGACTTTCTCAGGCGTTGCTAGGCCATGCAGCTTAACTAGTGAGTCAACGGCACGTATCTCTTCCATCGCTGTAGCAGACTTGGCGTGCGCTTCAAGGTAGAGCGCCGTTGCGTCGTCTTTGGTGAACTCAATAGCACCAGCCTGAACTGCAACTTGTCGCTGCATTTCGCGCATGTATGAGATAGCAAGTTTGATGTCTTCGCGTTCGGATAATTCCGCGACAGCACGCGCTGGGTGTCGGTAGCCCGCAGCTCTAGCCGCAGCAGAAGGGTTAATCCCCTGCGTGCGACGTTGAACGTAAGTTTCTTCTTGAGCTGTGAGTTTTGCGATACCGAGTGATGCGTAGCTGCCACTTAAAGTTTGTAGTGACAGGTCGCTCATTTTAGTCCTTCCAAACGAAAGTGTTGCTGCCCACGTGTGTCCATTGCTCTTCGTCGTACTCAAGAGCCTCTGTGACGGTCAAACGGACAGAAGTATAGGTAATGCCCCCCATTCGCTTTTCGCCCACGTAGACGATCTTAGGCGTCGTTTTAAGGCCTATGGTGTCGATGGCTGTGCCAGCGAACATGCCTAAAGGGATAATGAGCGTAATTGGTCTAGGCTCACTCTTAATCTCAGTATTCGCTTCGTACATTAGGTCTTCTGCCACTTCTACTAGTTGAGTAGCCAGCGCCTTAAGTTTCCCAGCGAGGTCTTTCTTATTCATTATTATTAGCCTTACTGTTGATGTTATCTAATAGTAACACTAATGGCGATCGTCGCAAAAAATTTGCAGAAAAATAATTGAGATTCGTCGATAGAAGACCCCCGCCCCCTTGTTCGTTTTTAGTTGAGCGTTGCCCGTGGTTTTTCTGTGTTTGTGGTTGGTTGTTGTTATGTATGTGTCTTCTCTGTGAAGGCGCGGTCGGTTCGGATTGATTCTGATTCGGACTATTCAATAGAAATGGGATTGAACCTACTTAGGAGTCCCTAAACATTAAAGAGAGTAAATACTATGAAAAACGTATTAATCACACACGCTTCATCAACTGACTTAGTTATCGACGGCGAGGCAATGCTAGGCCTATCAGTAGCAACGTTCTCAAAGACAGTGGTTAGCGCAATAGACGAGCTTAGCACTGTTCACGGTCACACGACCAATCGAGTCGTCGGTGCTGTGTCAGGTGCGCTACGTAGAGAGCTTGGCAAGCGAGTGCTTAAGGCTGAAGGGCTTATCAGTGCTTCAATGTCTGGCGCTATCATGGACAAGGACGAGGCGAAAATCAAGATGCTAACCGAAAAGGTGACAGCAGTCGCTGACTGGATAGAGGCGTTATACGAAGAGTACAAGCCGCACGCAGACATACTTGGTGGCTTATCTAGCTATGAGGTTGAGTTCCACCCGTTCCAACGCAGACAGGCACGCAGCTACACAGTGGACAACGAGTTGGATGCTGAAGAGCATGAAGAGTACACGTTCGACGAGTCAGAGGATTACATGGACGACATGGCTTCACTATGGCTAGAAGAACAGTCGTTGATTGCTGACATGTCACAGGCTGAGCTGCGGACGCAGAAGGTGAACGCAACACAAGCAATGGACAGCGAGCCACAGTACGAAATCTACAACATCACTAAAGAGGAATGGATAGAAGAACGTCTATACCGCAAAGAGGACGAATGGTTCAAAGCCGCAGCATACGGCGCTTGGGATGCAATACAGAATACCCTAGACCGAGCGAAAGCTGACCCTGTATATCCGCTAGTTGTTGAGACAATCGGCGAGTTATCAGAGAAGAAGCTAGGCGCTGCAACCAAGATACTACGCAAGGCAATTGACCTCGAAATCAGAGTCGAGCGCTTAGAATCACGTAAAGAGTATATCTACGACCAGATACACAAGATGGACAACACGAGCGAAGAACTAACAATCGCTGCAATGTCTAACTCAGTACGTGACGACGAGATAACAGAGCTTCAGACGGAGCTGCGTGACGCGTACAAGGTGTCAAACTTCCTGAACCGCTACGCAAAGGAGTTTGAGAAATGGCTATCACTTGTCGAGCTTGAAGTACCGCATCGCGTCTATTCATCTTACGTAGCCTTCGACCCTGTTCAGTTCCTAGTCGATCAAATGATTAAGAAAGCTGGCTACATGGGCGAACGTGTCAGTCCACGTTCTATGGCTAAGTTCCAAAAGGATGCACTGAAGCTGCTTGGGAATCCAACGACTATCGAGTCTTTCGTAATTGAAGATGGCGAGTCAGCAGGCCTTGAGCTATGGGGCATCCACTTCACAAGAGGAGAACACGAAGAGTTGAAGAAAGCTGCAACTGAAATTGGAAAGGTACGAGCTATCAAGTTCAGACACGACGAGCTAGCTGCTAGAGAGCTTAAGCTGGACAAGATAGTTAAGAGCGCAGCGATGCGCAATAAGAAGCCTACTAGCCCTTTCGAGCTAGAGGCCATAACAAAAAAATTCTTATTCTAAATAACATTAGATAAAGAAAATAAAGACAGGGTGCGGGAACACCCTGTCTTCGCCACGCACTATAAGAGAGAGAAAAACACATGTCAATCAACACATTATCAATCGACGATTTATTCGACACTAACGACCTATTCGAGAGTGCAGCACACTACGAGGCATCACTAGCCGAGGTTGACACGCCTGTTGCTGAGAAGATACGCATTAGAGCCTACAGCGCTGAGTATTACGAGTGGATAGGCCAGAGCATACCTATGCCTGAGAAAAGCCCTGAGATTAAGGCTGTGGAGCTAATCAAGGCATCTAGCAACGGCAAAGCGTGTAGAGCATGTGACGGCACAGGCCTATACCGCATCCACAAGCACAACAAGGACATTCCATGCGCCAAGTGTGCGGGCAAAGGCTACATCACGCCAATCGACGAAGCACGCAGCAAAGCGTACACAGCACGTCGTAACGCTGGCCTACCGATGGACGCAAGCCACACTGACTACATTCACTAGTCTGTAGCCCTCGTCATTCCTATAAATCTTAATAGCCTGGTCAAACACCGAAAGGGACACTGACCAACGGCTAAAACATCTGCTTTTAGGGCACAGTCAGGGCGATGGCGCACAGGTATGTTGTTCTGTCTCGCCAGTCAGTGAAGAGTGAAAAGGTGAAGAAAGAGCGGGTATGTGAGTGTGAGCAGTGAGAAGTGAGAAGTGAGAAGTGAGGATGTGAGGATCAACGAAAAATAAAGAATAATCAATGAATGGCGAATGTCAGTTGTCAGTCGTTAATCAGATTCTATCTAGTATGTTGTTTGTAGAGTTTGATAGAGCAATGTGGTCAGCAATGTGGTTCATGCGGTTTGGAGAGTGGGCGTTGTGATTGTAAGTGGGGAGCTTAGATTTTGCTTACAGACGTTCCACTTAACCTCAACGCTTAGTACGCTTCGTACAGCCCGCTACGCTCTTACACTCGTTCCTCGTTCCACATGTCCGGCGTCCTGCGTCAAGGTAGATTCCACGACTGACACAAAAGTCCAAGCGATCACCCCACTGACTGCACACAAGCCGAGAGCGGGATAACGGTTACGAATTTACTTTTACGGGGGCCTTTTATGACAGAATTTAAGAGTCATTCCAACAGAGGCCGTACTACTGAGGCCGCGCGCCGAGCAACGAGCAAAGGCCAACGACCACTGACCACTGACCATTGCCCAACACTCGACGACCGACGACCAACACACGACGCGCACCACTCACTGCGCGACGCACGACGAACAACACTCACCGCCTGCTGACCACTGCATACTGCAAGACGCGACACCACCGCGCATCGACCAGTGAGAAGTGAACAGCTAGCGGCGCTCAACACAGACTGGCCGACCTTCATAGGCCGACCTTCAACACAGGATAGACACATGCAACCGATTAACGCACTACACCGCCGACTGCTGGCTGCTGAGCCAACGCTTGACCTCTTCACACTTAGCGGGCGAGTAACAGCGCTCGGCATGATAGGCCAATGGCTAGACCACTGCGGTCAATGCTTAGATAAGGCGCACGCCCTTCAAGCGGCAGGCGACCGACGAGCAGCGGCTAAGCCCTACCAACAATGGTTCAACCTGACGATACAGATTGGGCAGTTGCACGACCTGATACACGAAGCTATCCAGCTACACGACAAACAACAAGCAGCATAGAACAGGAGACATTCGCATGGCGATGAACACGACCAACACAATTGAACGAATCAAGATGGCACGACGCGCGATGGGCGACCAACGTCAGCAATGGCAGGCGGCGATGGATGCAGGGCTGAGAGGACGAGCCGAGTACCATGCCCAACAAGCGGCGATGTACGGGCGAGAAGTGAAACGCCTACTAGACCGCTGCCCGACCTTCATTTACAGTTAATTGCAAAACAACGGGGAGAAAGTCGTTAAGGAACAACAACTTGCACACGGATAGTGCTACTTTTACGGCTTTCGACCAACATTCGACGCGTATCGGATAACGGGTACAGGGCGACATCGGGGCGGTGGACGCAAGACAGGCAAAGTGTCCAAGTTATGACACCGACTGTCCACCCGTTGTCCAACCCCCTTGGACAGCCACAGCCCAGAGGACGCAACGCCTAGAGCGATTTGTCCAACTTGTCCAACTTTTTTCTACCCTACACTGTGTAATAACTATTATTCATTATTTAATACTTAACACATATTAAAAACTTTTCTCTCAACGCTAGGCTGTAGAAGTTGGACAACTTGGACAACATGGACACTGTACGAATGTCGAGCAACTATCGGCTCTCGTATAATTCCAACAAACTGTCATAAAACGGGTGCGGGGTAAGTGACCACTAACAGGTCGTACCAGTGAAAGTGTCCAACTTATTTTTGAAACTTGGACACCAACTTGGACAACTTGGACACATTGTTTAATCATTAACCACTTTGCGCAGATTATCGACAGGTGGTTAATGATTGCACAAAGACATGCAATTTCACACGATAGACGCCCGATATGAGGCGAACCGACCAAAACAGACAATTAGGAGCACAGAATGAGTGTAACAGTACCCTACTCGCGGCGGCGGAGATATGTTCAGCCATACTTCGACCAAGGAGTGTATTTGTTTGAAATCGAAGGCGCAACACTGAACGGCGCAGGCGACCCAGCTATCAACATGAGAGTATTGGAGTCGTTTGACGGGCGTCGTGTTGGTGTCTACTACTTCCGCAACTTTCATCTTACTGCAGCTACCAGCGAGAAGTCCCGCGCCCTGTGGGACAGAAAGTTCGACATGCTACTCTCAGCGCTCGGCATCCAAGAGCTAACAGACCTCGGTGTCCTTGTAGGCCGCACGGTGCTTGTAGAGTTCACGAAGGCAGGCCTTGAGCCGTTGCCCAACTTCTTATCACCTGAAGCGCGAATGAAAGCACCGCCAACGTTCACTACCGAGCTGGCTGCTGCTTAAATATATTAGCGCTACTGTTGACATAGGTTAACAGTGGCATTACCATTCGCGACCTTTGACGGAGGGAGAGCAATGCCCAAAGCAAGAACAAGAGCTGTTAAGTTTAACAGCATGTCGTACCGCCAACGAGCGGAGAAACGCCTAGCACGCACGGCTTTCGGCTGTCTAGGTATAGTAGTAATACTGTTGGCAGCGGCTATAAGCTACGCCAGCAAGTAACGAACAACAAACAACTATCACAACTTACAGAGAGAATCCCCGATGAAAACTATTCACACTAACGCAATGACAGCTACTGAAGTAACGACACTAATCAAGAACTTCATGGGCAACCCACTCCACGCGCTAAGCAAGGACTTGCACCCGCTAATCATAGGCAAGCTGTTCGCCGAAGGCACAGGCGCTAAATACCGTCATCAGCTAATGGGCGCAGCTATTAACTCAATGTTTGTAGAAGAACTGGCAGCGAACATCAAGTTCGACCGCGAGAACCCACAACAGATGATTGAGCAGACCATCGAGTACATGACCGTGATGTTCAAGGAGCAACTTGAGCACTTCGCTGCGCAACCTATCGCCCTAGAATCGGCGACGATAACGCACGACGAATACTACGCGAAACGTGACGAGAAGCCTGAGCAGGCCGACGAAGAAACTGCAGTAAGCAGCGAACCATCGGACGACGTACCAGAAGAGATTGTCGAACTGCTTGACGCTATCGCTGACGCAATGGGCGGCGAAGGCTGTGGTGAGTGTGACGGCTGTAAACGCCGCGCGGCTAAGAAAGCTGAAGCGCAACAGGCGAATGACTAAAACTCTATTGCGGGTATTCCAAGGCGGAATGTCCGCCTTAAGCAACAAAAAGGAATACCCCATGTTCGGCAGCAAAGAACAGGCAAGAATAATTAGCGAACTAACAGCGCGCGTTTCAGCATTAGAAAGCGCTCTACGACAGAACCGACGTGAAGCAGTGAAGTCACACGACCGTATTGACCAAGCAAACCTACGTGTAGCCAACATCGAGCACTACATCGGTATGCGTTCACACAGTTTCAATGACGGCGGTCGCATGTGGAACTACATGCAACTGCACAAAGACATAAAGAACGGACAGCGCCCACAGTCGTTGTTCGTAGCCAAATCAAGAGTACAAGCAGCATGACAGACAACAACCAATACCTACCAGTCACCCAAGCAGCAGCGGTAGAAACAAAGATTCAGAACTCAGTAAAGATTAGCAAACAGCTAATGAAATCTGAGCTCAAGAAGCGCATCGACGACCTAACGAAAGAAGAGCGAGAGGCTGACACCAAACTATCAGTGGCACGCGACTTGGTGAAGATGGCGACCAGAACGCTAGTCGAAAAGCACGCAATGGACTACGTAGCCAGAGATGGCGAGCTGACGCGCATACGTAACTTCTTCAACAAGTTCTCATGTATTGAGCGCGATTCCGCTGAGAAATACTTCGACAAGAACACAGACATGGTTCGTTGTGTGGAGACAGGCCTTGCTGAGTCTTGCATGTTAGGCACTAGCAACTTCAAGACAATGTGGCCTGAGTACCAAAAGCAGTTCGAGGAAGACGGCACGTTGAACCTGACAGTCGAGCTTCGCATCCGTGACTACGATACCGGTGACTACGACGAAAACTACCTGCGATTCGACCTTGATTTCCATGCAACCGAAGAGCTTTACAAGCTGAGCGATGCCTTCAAAGAAGCAGACGAGAAGTGGCGCGAGCTGAGCAACAAGCTTGATTCACTTAAAGAGAAGCTGAACGGCATCGACCAAGTTGCTGAACAGATGGAAGCACAGCTATTAGTCCAAGAGCTTAGCCAGTCAGAAGAAGGTCGCTTGGCACTTGAGACCGCAGGCCAACTGGTGGGCGACATGCTAGGCGAAACCCCTACTCTTCTACAACTGAGCGGTGACAGCAATGAATAAGCAAGCAATCAAGAAATACACAGGAGCATGGTAAATGGCAAGTCATAACAACGTACTGGTTGAACGCGCTGACATTCAAGACATGGAATTTCATGTAGACCTAGAAGCAGTGGTGGCTGACTTTGTATCAACCCCTAGCGACATCAAAGACGTGTTAGCGAGCGTTGACAGCGACGACGTTGCGGCCTTCGTTGCAGCATGGTTGAACGACGAATACAACTCAGGTGAGTTTGTCCCAGCAATACGTCACATCATGTACGCGAACACCATGCTAGACCTAGCGAGCACGCTAATCATTGCCGCTGAGCAAGAGCTTGAAGATGGTACGGACGTGGACCCGCTATGTGTCGAGAAGATGGTGGCTGAAGAGCTTGCGAAGCGCGGTCATACTGAAGAAATGCAGAAAGTGTTATCGGAAGATTACGAACTGGCGGAAGCACTGAAGCAGCAGCTATTCGGAGACCACAGCAGAGCCTTGCGCAAGATTAGCCAGTCACTAGAACCAGCTGTCGAAGCACAGCGAAGCATTCTTGACGACACAAGCAAGCCTATGCTTGAGCGCATTGACGCTGCGGCACGCATCAAAGACCTGTCGGAGCTAATCAAAGCGATTAACCCAACGCCTAAAGACCAACCTTCAGAGGAAGCGGCATGACCACAATTAACAGTAGCGCTACTATCAACGGTATTAGTGGCAGCACAGTGACCATCAACGGTCAGTCGTTCAAAGGCGGTGACGTGGTGATTGCCAACGGTCGAGTTTACGTGGACGGCAAAGCACAGACAGTGCAGGCCGAACCAGAAATCAAAATCGAGATTGAAGGCGCTGTCCACTCAGTCTCGACCACATCAGGCGACGTGTCAATCAACGGCACAGTCGAACGAGTCAAAACGATGTCAGGCGACGTTGAAGCTAAGGCCATTACTGGCAGTGCAGAGACTATGTCGGGCGACATCATAGTTAAACCATAACCAACACAGGTATAAATCATGAAAAAATTGAAGCTAGGCCTACGCCTTAATGCGTACAACCGCCAGAAGATTGCACAAGCTGTAGTACATTCGAAAATCGGTGGTCGTATTGACAGCCTGAACCGAGAACTAGCTGAGCTGGGCAAAGAAGTTTACCAATCACTGTTCGACATGTACGGCCTTGGCAACCTTTGTGCTGACGGCCAAGATGTATCGACTATCATGGAAGGCACATTGCCTACTGTCCCGCACTTAACAGTTGTAAGCGCTGACCGTGCATCAATCATGAACCTTGAGTTCGGCGGTGTGAAGCCTATCCCTTACCGCTATCAGGTGGGTAACGTTAACGAAGCACTGTTCGAAGACTTGCCGATGATGGAAGAGCGCATCATGGGTGTATTCCCTAAGAGCGCCTATGTGCAGAAGCAAGCGACTGAGATTCAAGAGAAGATTATCGCTTTCCTTGAAGGCCACAAAACACTTCGTACAGTGGTTGAAGAAGCCCCAGAACTGGCTGACATCATCCCCGACGAATACTGTGAAGCACCAGTCGAAGGTAAGTCACTGGACAGCATCTTGTCGGGCGACGAGCCTGCCGAAGAAACTGCAGTATCGGAAGAAGCTGCGGAAGAGTCAACAGAAGAACAGGAAGGTGCTGCATGAGCAGCACTTTCACCCGCAACGACCGCCTAACGCTGGACGTGATCAAAAAGGCTTTTGACCTAGACATTATCGTTTTCCTTGACTGGGAATCGTTCTACAAGTCGAAGGCCAACCAAGGTTCTAAGTCGTACAGCCTGAAGTCTCTAACCTACCCTGAGTACATCTTAGGTGAGCGTTTCCATGAGACAGGCCTAGGCTTAGCAATCGACCTTGACGAGACCATTCTGTACGGACACGGCAAAGATTTCTACCGTGAACAGATGGACATGATCAAACGTGCAAGAGCAGACGGCCTACGTGTTGGCCTTGTTGCCCACAATACAACGTTTGATGGTGCAATCTGTAACTGGGTGCATGGCGTTGAGTTTGACTTCTACTTCGACACAATGCTGATGCGTAAGTATCTAGCTGCGCACAAACCAGCACGCCTTGACGCGTGTGCTAAAGACGAGTGGCCTGATGACCCTGCATTGCGTAAAGGTAATGACTTGGCGGACGTTGACGGTATCAAGTACGAGTACATCACCGACGAGCAGCACGCATCGCTGGCTAAGTATTGTCGTCAGGACGTTAACTTAATGCGTCGCTTGTTCTTGGCTTACGTACCGCGTATTGGCCTTGGCGAAAGCATCGAGTTAAACGCTATGAACATCACGCTACGTGGTGCGATTGAGCCGCAGTTCGACATCAAAAACGAGCTACTGCATGAAGTGTTGGTCGAAGAGCGAGAGAAAGACGGCAAAGCGGTTGTTGCGGCTATTGAGTATTGCTTAGAGCATGACATCAAGGACGTTACACCTAAGACGTTCGGTTCTAACCAGCAGTACGAACAGCTACTACGTGAGTTCGGCCTAACTGTGCCTAAGAAGATTTCGAAGACCACAGGCCTACTGTCACCGGCACTGGGCAAAGGCGACCCTGAGTACATTCGTTTGCAGATTGACAACCCACAGCACGCGGCGCTCTACAAAGCCCGTGAACGTGTGAAGTCAACCATCGCGTCGAGTCGTGCCGAGCGTATGCTTAGCGTTTCAGAGACCTTCCGCAGCGTTGGTTTTGATGACGCATGTATGCCGTTTTTCCTTAACTACTATGGTGCGGGACAAACAGGCCGTTGGTCGGGTGGTCAGAAACTTAATCAGCAGAACAACACCCGTGGCGGCAAGCACCGTCTATCAATGTTAGCGCCTGATGGTTATCAGATTGGTGTGTGTGACTTATCGAACATCGAGCTACGTGTGAATATGTGGTTCTGTGGTCAAACTGACGTATTAGATCAGATGAAGGCCACCGATGACCTACCAGACGACCACCCAGACAAGTATGACTACTACTGTGACGTAGCGGGCGGCATCTTCGACCGTAAAATCACAAAGTCGCAGGACAAGAACGAGCGCCAAATGGGTAAGGCTGCGGGCTTAGGCCTAGGCTTCGCTATGGGCTGGTTCGGCTTCCAACAATACCTTGCAAGTGGTCCGCTGGGCATGGAACCGATGTTCAAAGACGATGCGTTCTGTCGCGGCGTAAAGAACTCGTACGACACCAAGCACTATGCAGTTAAGGCTATGTGGCACTACCTAGCGAACACTGTAATGCCAGTGTTGGTTAACGGTGGCGAGCTACGATTCGGCCCTAACGACTCGTACTTGGCACGCAAAGACCAGATTGTTCTACCTTCAGGCCGCGTACTTCAGTACAGCAACGCCCGTTACAAAGGCGAAGAGACTCAGTCAGGCGTGACGATGAAAGTCGTGTTCGACTCTGACAAGTACGACCGCTGGGGTAAACCAGTTCCTAAATACCTATGGCACGGCCTACTAATCGAGAACATCGCGCAGGCAACAGCTCGCGACATTCTTGCCGAACAGCTTGTGAACGTGAACGCAGAGCTTGAAGACACTGGCCTAGGCTGGGTTATGGGCAGCGTACACGATGAAATTCTAGCCGCTCTAACTGAGCGAGACCTTGACCGTGCGTACGCCGTAATGGAGCGACACATGGCAGTAGCCCCTAGCTGGGCAGTGGGCTTACCACTGGCTAACGACGGTGGCTACGCGAAAGAGTATTCAAAATAAGAGTAAACCAGAGGGCGGCGTCCTTGTACCCGCCCTATTTCCCCATTGAAGAGAATTAAATATGTCAGTTCAAAACATCGCAGACAACGCTACAGCAATCCTTGAAGAAATCGTAAAAGTAGCTGATGACCATAACAAAACCGTTGACCAATTTAACGAGGCCGTTGACGAAATCGAACGTCTACGCGCACAGGTGGACGACATGCAGAACGTCATCAATGAGAAGAACCGACTACTAGACAAACAAAGCATGGTGATTGACAAAGCCGTCGAGCACAAAGGCATCGACAAGGCAGAAATCACGCGCTTAAAGGCAGAGCTGAAGCACCTACAGCAGCTTGACCCTAAACGCTTGTTCAAAGTTAACAAGACCCAGAAAGCAACGATTGCTGACCTTAAGGCGACAATCAAAGACCTTGAAGAGAAGCGCAAAGACTCAATGCGCAAGGCTACTGAGATTGCACGCAAGGCCAAAGAAGAAGGACAAGCGCCGTTCTACGTTGACCCTGTGACGGGCAACAGCCTCCGAGCTATTCCACGCATGTATGTAGCTAAGAACAATGAGTACGGCGGTATGCCTGACACACCAGTTCTTGAGTTCCATCACCGAGACCGTGGCATCACACGCCAAGGCACATTGCTGCAGAACGGCAAGGTCGCATGGGCAGCAGCACAGAACTCAGCGCCGACCGAGTCTGACGCTCAAATCGCAAAAGATTATATCCTGACGGACGCTAAGCGCCGTGGGGTGAAAATTAAATTCACTAAAGAACTAGAGGCCGCATAACATGGCAAAGCCAAACAATTTCGCACAAACAAAACCAGTCGTTGTATTGCTTGTAGTACCTGACGAAGAAATCAAGGTACTGAAGGACGACAATAACGAAGTAATGGTATTCCCTAACCTCAAGAAAGCGCAGAAACACGTTTCTAACCGCATTGAGTCAGAGTTCCACCCTTTCATCCAATACGCCAACGAAATGCCTGTAGCGGGCGCAGGAGACCGTGAAGAGACCAACAATCGTCGTTGCCTTCGCTGCAAGGAGTTCCTACGACCGAGTTACCGCCAGACAATGTCGAAGATGCCTGACGGCTCTCAGATGGCAGTAACCGAGCTAGATTGTCCTAAGTGTGACTTAGGCGAGTAAATTCACAATAGTTCCTTGGGGGGTGTGCGGAAACGCCACCCCTTTTTTCTGTGGAGTAAAACATGAGAACAGTTGATCAACTAGTCGTGAATGGCGGCAAGAAAGTTTATTCAGTAATGAAAGAAGCAAATACCGGTGTATTCGTTTACATCGAAATGACGTACAGCAAGAAGACCGGTATCAAGCATAAGGTTATCCAAGCGCACGAGAAAGAGTGTATTCGAATGATGGATAAGGCCAAGTTACACGCACGCAAACAAGAAGAAATGAAGGCAGCATGATAACGCACCAATTCGACAAAAAGCGAGGGATGCTAACCCTTGAACACATTAATGACGAGCTGGCGATAGTAATCGAAAGTCGGTTCGTTCAATACCAGGGCACTACGACACATACCAGGATTAGTTCACCTTCTGATTCTGAGTCGTACTACCTTCAACGCAAGCAAGAACTATCACCGCCGAAAGTGCGGAAAGACCACAACACAAGGATTTAAAGACATGAGCGCAGTATTGAATTTCCCTACACAGCCATCGGCCTTGAACTTAATCAAAGCCCGTGACGAAGCAGCTAAGCAACATGCCGCAGCAGGCCTGTTCTTCCCTGTAGACTGTCAACCGCTGTCAGACCTAACAGGTATGCCAGACCGAGGCCTACAGGCCGTTGTACGTAAAGACACGGACACTGTACTGGCGGTGCATGGTCAACGTTACAGCCTAATCAAGAATAGCGAAGTGTATGAGCGTGTAGACGCTGCAATTCGTGAATCAGACGTACTCGATACGAACGGCATGGAGATTGTCGATTCTATCGCGTATGAAGGTGGTCGTTCGATTCGTTCGTACATCTTCCCTGAGCACAAGATTAGCATTGGTCGCGGTCGTCGTGATGTAACCAATCTGCGCTTGAATGTAATCAACAGCTACGACGGTTCGACGAACCTACGCATCAACATGGGCGGCTATCGCTTAGTGTGTGCGAACGGTATGGTCGTCGGGACTGACGTGTCGAACTACGTTGCCCGCCACACATCAGGCTTCAAAGTTGACGAAGTTAAGCAGCGTGTAGCCGCTTCAGTAGAGAACTTTGTGACTATGGGCAACCAGTGGCGCAAGTGGTCGAAAGAGCCATGTTCCGACGAGAAGGCAATCGGCCTAATCAGTGAGTTCGCTCGCGGTTCGTTAGCCATGAACAACAAGCTGTTCGACATTTGGATGAACGAAAGTAAAACACTCGGCAAGACCATGTGGGCGTTCTTCAATGCCCTGACCTACTGGTCTACACACGCCGAGATTAAAGAGGCCAGCATACCAAACGCCCCAGCTATCGTGCTTGAACGTGAAGCTCGCGTATCACGATTCTTGGGTAATCCGCTAATTAAAGCCGCAGCTTAGGTTTCATAATTATTAGTAATACTGTTAGAATACTAAATTTATTCACTAATAATCATAACAACAAATGCCCGACATTATAGATAACTCCGTGGCACAGCAGGAAATGATGCTTGCTGTCCACATACAAAACGCGCGGCTTAACACACCGCGCTTAACACCCAAAGAAGCTTGTCACAACTGCGATGAACCGCTGGACAACCCTGAACAGTTGTTCTGTGACGCAGATTGTGCCGAAGACTACGAAAAATACCCGAGGGAGGCTTAAATCCAATGAAACTGCACTTTGTTTCTGCACTAAGTAAGATCGGCCCCTTACGTAAAACAATCGGTCTAGCTGATGGTAGCTCGCGCTCGTACCCACTTGCCGCAAAGCTAACATCGCATGAAGCAGAGTTGAACGTCGAAGAAGACGGGTTAAAAGGCTACCGCAGTCTACTTGTAGAGAACGCTAACTTAGGTAGAGCACTTTACAAAGGCCAATTCGTACGCCCACTAAAAGCTGAGTCGCGCCGTGGTATGACAGACCAAGACGCTAAGACGCAGTTCCTTGTGTTGGACATCGACGGCCTGAAGCTAGAAGGTGGGATCAAAGACCGATACCGCAAATCGGACGTTGAAGCCGTAGCCGAATCAGTAATCGAAATGCTGCCGAAACAACTAGCCAATGTGTCATACGTGGCAATGGCGTCTAGCTCGTTCGGCCTGCACAAAGACGAAGTATCGGTACATATCCACTTCTTGCTTGAAAACCCAGTTAGCCACCGTGCATTGAAAGACTGGCTCACCTCGTTGAACTATACACAGTCTGAGATTTACGAACGACTCAAGCTTACAAAAACCAAGACACGTCTTAAAAGTGTTATTGACCCTTGTTTAGCTGAGCCGTCACGCCTTGTGTATATCGCACCGCCTAGTTTTGGTCCTAAGAAAGCAAACCCGTTTGTTAACGATGAAGACCGCTTTGTGTTGGTTGAGAAAGAGCATGAATTGCTTGACCTTGAACCACTGCTAGAAGAAGTGCTCGACAAGATGGAGCGCGTTAACCAAGTACGTGACCAACGCATTAAGGACTTACAAGCGGAAGCTGGCATCACCCGCCACAAACCGAAGTATGACCGAATTAATGTGAACGGTCGTGCGGTGAACGTCATGTCTAACCCGCCGCCTGCCCGTATGGAGTTTGCATACGAAGACGACGAGTTTGTTCGCTATAACGTTGGCGGTAGCCGTAATAACGCGTACTGGGTAGCCCGTTCTAACCCTGAGATTGTCCGCTGTTTCGTGCCTGACGAACCTGCGTTCTTGTTCAAAGCCGCTGACCCAGAGGCCTATGCCAAGCACGTTGAGAAGTACGGTGCGGCCTATGACGAAGTGAAGGACGAGGAAGTCGGTGTCGTACGTAAAGTACAACGCAGCATGTTCATTGACCAAACCACTGACGCTTATGTCACGATGGAATACGACAAGGAACACGACGAAATCGTTGAAATGAACGAGCGACGTAATGGACAGGTAGCCGAAGAGTGGATGAAGCACTACGGTCAACTTGTACCAGACCCAGTCCCTGCCCGTCATGTAGTTCTCGACCCTAACAACTCTAAAACGTTGTTTACCATTGGCGACAAAGACTACGTGAACCGATTTAAGCCAACTGTGTTTATGCGTGATAAGACAGTTCACGAACACCAAGACACGTTGCGCTACGGTAATGGCTGGATGCTCAGCTTAGACTGCCCAATTATCAGTGAAATCATCCTGAACATGCTCGGCGATGATATGGACTGTTTTGAGCACTTCATTAACTGGCTGGCCTTCATCATTCAGAAGAAGGACAAGACACAAACAGCATGGCTAGTACACGGTACTGAGGGTACGGGTAAAGGCCTGTTCTTCAAAGCTGTACTTCGCCCTCTATTCGGTCATGACTACGTTGCACAGAATACCCTACAAGGTATCGCTGACGACCAGTTCAACGGCTGGATGGAAGACTTAATGCTGCTAATGGTGGACGAGTTCAACATGCGTGGTGCGCAAAGTCTGACTAAGACTGCATCGCTACTTAAAACGCGCATTACTGAACCGACAATGATGCTTCGTAAGATGCAACAGCAACAGCGCGAAGTCGTGCAACGCTTGAACTTCATCTTTGCGACGAACGACCTAGATGCAATGCCTGTAGAAGACAAACGTCGTTACAACATCGCACCTAGACAACAACGTATGCTTGAGGCTCGATTAGCGTATCTTAAGGTTTTCCGAGAGCACTCTAACGAGTTAATCAAGGCCGAGCTGTTCAAGTTCGCTACGTTCCTACGCTCGTTCAAAGTTGATGTGAACCAATCAGGCTCGATCATCATGAACCAAGCGCGTATCGACACCCAGAAAGCGGGTATGAGTGCTGCTGACAGTTTCTTCGACGCTTTAACGACTGGCGATTTTGGTGCCTTCATCGGCATTTTAGATAAGTCAGCCGCCAACCTAGAAGCTGCGGACTTCACGCAACTATCACGCGTCAAAACGTTCCTGACTGCGAACCTAGAGCACGTAAACACGGGCAAGCCTTGTTACCTATTACCTGACGACCTAAAGATGCTGTACGGCTATCTGGCGGGCAAGGAAATATCAGACAACGCCCTATCACGAATGCTCAGTACGCATGACATCGTACGTAAACGCAAATCGACACCAGTAGGCGCACCTAAAGCCCTACCTACACGCCCTCGCTGTGTAGAGGTTGTCTGGAAGTACAACGACCTTGAGATTCTAGAAGAAATCCGAGAGGCCAACGCTGCACTGCCGACCAACGTGTCATCAATCAACAAAAGAAACAGCTCTGAAGAGTTCGAGCGTGCAATGGCTGAGGCTAAAGCAGAGCTAGAGCAATCGGCTGAACCAGAAATATATTCAAACGAAGGTTACGAACTATGACCCCTGTACTATTCAAAACAAAGACCTGTAAATTCTGCGGTGACGTCCGCGACTACGCAAATTTCGCTGGCGTTGAGCTAGAAGAGAAATTCATTGAAGAAGAGAACCCGCACAACCTACGTACTGCGCCTGTAATCGCTCATGAAGGTGAGCTTTTCACTGGTCTAGACGAATGTGCAGCGTTCCTTCGTCGTCAAGCAAAGCGAGCCGCCTAATGGGGTTCGCTGAAACGCTTAAGGCCAAAGCGAAAGAAACAGGCCAGCAGACTATTCAAGGCACGTCAATCGAAGGCCAAGCCAAGAAGGAGACAACGAAAGAAAGTTTCGCTGCCCGTCTTGGCGCAGTGGCTAAGGCGACGAAGCAGAAGGCCGTGAGCACCCCACCGCCATCTGCCCAACCCGTCGGCAAGTCGAAAGACCTTAAGAGCCTAGCTGACTCACTGAAGAAGGCTAAGGAAACACGTGACAATGAGCGTGGCGCAATGGTTGTAGACTTCCCTGTCGCAGCCGTTAAAGCATGGTCATTCTCAACCCTTAAGAAGTTCGAGAACTGCCAGTGGGCGGTGAAGCTTGGCAAGGTAGACAAAATCTACGTTGAGTCAGGCGAAGCAGCACAGCGCGGTACACTGATTCACGATGGTTGTGAGGCTTGGGTACGCGGTAAGATTCCTGAACTACCAGCCGACGGTCGCACTAAGTTCGACGCTTTCTCAGCCGACTTCGCACAGCTTCGTGAAGACTTCCGAGCTGGCAAGGTATCACTTGAGGACGACTGGGGTATTCGCAAAGACTGGTCGCCGTGTGACTGGGACGACGAAGAGTTGTGGGGACGCGCTAAGCTAGATGGTTTTGTGATGGAGAATGAGAACTCATGTGTGATCATCGACTACAAAACCGGTAAGAAGTTTGGCAACGAAATGAAGCACGCTGACCAAGGCCTAAGCTACGCATTGCACGCGATGCACCGCTACCCTGAGTTAGATGTGTTTAAAGTTGAGTTCTGGTACATAGACGAAGGCGTGAAGATGATTCGCTCATTCAACCGCCGTCAGTTATCAATGCTATTACTTCGCTATCATAACCGTGCTGTGAAGCTTACGACGACCCGTGACTTCATCCCATCAGCCAACGCACATACCTGTCGTTTCTGTGAGTACGGCTGTAACACTAACCGTGACGGTGTTGCATACGGCAATGGCGCATGTGGTTTCGACCACTATAGGGGGTTAGATGAAGCCGTCTAAGCCAACCTTTAAACCATTCACGCACCAAGAGCGCTTTGCCGCTCTTTGGGGCGCTAACGAACGCGTATTGAACTTCGACGGTTGTGGTACGGGCAAGACGCTTGCCTGTGTCCACACGGTCAAAACGTACTGGCCTGATGCCCGTGTGTTGGTTCTTGCTCCCCTTTCTATCCTCACGCCTGCATGGGCTAAAGACCTACGTTTCGGCTGGCCTGAAACGACATACGCTGTTGCTGCTGGTACTGCCGCTAAGAAGCGCAAGGCCTTTGAGAGCGATGCGCAATGGGTTATCACCAACCACGACACCATTAAGATGGTCGATAAAGAAGGCTATGCCGACAAGTTCGACGTTTTGATCATCGACGAAGGTGACGCATTCCGCAATAGAACGTCGATTCGTTCTAAGTCCCTGAACGCTGTTTCCGCAGTAATCCCACGAATGACGCTTATGACAGGTACGCCAACACCTAATACCATTTTAGACATTTGGCACTTGGCTTTTCTTGTTGACCGTGGCGAGCGCTTGGGTAAAAACTTCTTTGGTTTCCGCCAACAAGTTTGTGACCCTAAGCCTATTCTCGGAGCACCACCGGGGGCTATGGAATGGAAGGACAAAGCAGGCGCGGCTGACCACGTGACTTCAATGTTATGTGACATCACCTCGCGAGTAGCACTAGATGACGTTCAAGAACTACCAGACACCGTATTCCGTGAAGTGACCGTCGAGTTACCACCGAAGATACGCCGTGACTATGAGTTCCTGAAGCGTGAGTCAATGCTTGCCCTTGAGTCTGGCGAAATGCTAAACGCGGTTCATGCTGGATCACGTATGCAGAAGCTATTGCAAACACTGTCGGGCGGTGTCTACAACGAAGATGGTTCAGTGGTTAACGTTCACAAAGAGCGATACGAGCTGGTACTTGATTTAGTAGAAGAGACCGACCACGCCCTTGTAGCCTTCAACTGGACGCATCAGCGTGACGGCCTGATAGCAGAAGCTGAGAAACGCAAGCTTAAATACGCTGTAATTGATGGCTCTACGAAGACGCTTGAGCGCAACCGCATTGTCTATCAGTTCCAGCAAGGCAACATTCAAGTAATTTTCGCACACCCGCAGTCAGCGGGACACGGCCTTACCCTAACACGCGCTAACCGCATTATCTGGGCAAGTCCAACCTACCGCGCCGACCTATACGAGCAGTTCAACCACCGTATTGTCCGTACAGGCCAGCAACGTAAAACTGAGATTATTCATATTGCAGCCGAGAACACTGTCGAAGAAGACGTCTACGCCAAGATGCACGACAAGCAAATGAATATGATCGACCTACTGAACACAGTAGCAGGCCTGTTTCAAGCAGCCTAAAACAAGCAACCTAAACTAAACACTATAGAGAGAAACAGTAATGACTGATAAATCAAACCAAGCACCTAAAGCACCATTAAACGCATTTGAAATCACAGCAGCAGACTTCGACATGGACTTGTTCACGGACATTGTGAAAGACGTTCGTAACACCCGCCGTCAGGTTGTAGAGTTCGGTAGCGACTTCGACGAAACCCGCGAATCACTACGCAAAGCTGAAGATGGTCTGAAAGCAGCTATGGCTGACCTGAACCTTGAAGAAATCACGAAGCTAACAGCCGAGTGTAAACGCCTTAAGGCCAAGTTAGCCACTACGCCAACCATCAAGATTCAAGCGTTTGATGAAGCAATGGACAGACTGCACGCGTTCTATGAAGCGCAGTGTCGTACACCGGTAACAGAAACAGAAACAGCAGATAAGAAGGCAGCATAATATGTCAGCAGCACTACAATTAAACATCGAGCCAGAAGCAGTCGAGCAAGCACCAACACTTGACCGTAAAGAGATTGTCACGGAGCTTATGAACGTTCGTCGTGAAATCGCCCTAATCGAATCAGCAGAGCTGAAGTCACTGAAAGAGCGCAGAACAGAGCTTGAGAACCACCTTAAGGCTACCCTTGAAGTAGGCGAAAAAGTCTCTTACGCGGGAATTGGCATGGTTTCAATGAGCGAAGAAACACAACCATCAGTTCAAGATTGGGACGCACTATACGAGTACATCAAAGAGAATGATGCGTTCTACTTCCTTCAGCGCAAGGTGAACGGCGCACCATATCGAGAGCTTTTGAGCACTGGCGAATCACTGGCTGGTGTTGCCCCAGTCAAAGTCCGAAAACTATCGGTTAGAAAATCTTAGTAGTTACTGTTGACTTAAATTAACAGTAACACTAATATAGCGACCTCAACTGGTTCTCTCTAAGTGTCAGTTGTGGTTGCTTACTTGATGGCCCCACTTCCTCGTCAGTCGTGGGGCTTTATTGATCTTAGCGGATCGCAATTGACGAACTAACTAACGAACTAACGAACTAATTAACGAATAAACAGGATATAAAACATGTCTAAGAATACAGAAGTAGCAGTACAAGAAGAACAATTTGCTGGCGTAGCAACAATCGAAGAGCGTAACGAATACGTTGGTCGCGGTTCTGAAGCCGTAACAACTAACGATTTAGCGATTCCTCGCTTGAAACTACTTCAAATGATTAACGACGAAGTACAACCTGGTCATCCGAAGCAAGTTGAAGGCGCACAAGCGGGCATGATCATGAACAGCGTGACAGAAGAACTCTACACGTCGATGTTCGTAATCAACCTAAGCTTTACAAAGAAATTCGTTGTATGGCGCACGCGCAAGACTGGCGGTGGCATGGTAGGCACTTACGACTCACAAGAAGAAGCTCTAGAAGCTTTAGCTGAGCAAGGCCTTGCTGAAAAAGACCACGAAATCAAGGAAAACCCAACTCACCTAGTGCTATTACTAGACGACGAAGGTAGCCCTAAAGGCGTGGCGATGTTAGATATGCCGGGGGTTAAAGTCAAAAAGTCTAAGGTTTGGAACACCCGAATCAACGACGAAGAAAAACAAGGCAACCCTCGCTTTGGCTGTGTGTGGCAGCTTGGCGTAGTATCTGAGTCGAACAACTCAGGCAACTATTTCAACTACGACGTTACATTGGTCGCTCACGCACCAGACGACCTTTATGGCCAAGCAGTTGCAATCTACGACGGTCTGTTCGCAGCTCCTGCGGCTGAAGCAGCTTAACTCAGGCTAAATTGAGTCTTTCGCCGACCCCCACTTGGGTCGGCTTTTTTATGTGCAATGATCCCCATTTGGGAACAAAATACTAACATTTCCCGAAACAGCCGAATTTTTTAAAACTTTATCCAAAGTTCAAGCTTTTGTTCCAAACGGGCAACAAACTTAGGCCGAAATTGCACATAACTTATTTAAAGTTAAAGGCTAATTTTTACAGTAGAACTGTAAAGAAATGTAAACTTGTAGATCAATGTTTGATCAACGGTAACGTTTCCTTAAGGCATTGTTAAGCCTTGGTTAAATCGTTCCGATTTCGCAATTTTACCCTTTTCATTCACAAACCATTCAGATAGAGTTCGCCCCCCGTAGAGAGGTGAACGATCGTTCAGTAGAGGAAAAAACTCATGGCATACAAAGACTTCATGCTTGACTTAGAATCAATGGGGACTGACCCGAAAGACGCACTACTTTCTATCGGTATCTCACCGATGAACATCGAAGAGCGCACGATAGGCAAAGGATTCTACACTCGTATTAGCCTTGAGAGCTGCCAAGAACTTGGGATGAATATTAACGCCTCTACCGTTATTTGGTGGCTAGAACAGTCTCAGGAAGCCCGTGACGAGTTCAAAGGCAACTACGCACACACACCTATCACAACCGCATTGGCAGCTGTGTCGGAGTTTATCAGCAATCAGGCTGGTGACACGCCGCAAGATCAAATCCGCGTCTGGGGTAATGGTTCTATGATGGACAATGCCCTTCTACTTGCAGCGTACGACATGGCTGGCATGTCCGCCCCTTGGACACACAGAGGCGACATGTGTTACCGCACCCTAAGAGCCTTAGCGCCGAACGTTGAGCGAGTTAAGCCAACGATCGCGCATCATGCGTTAAGCGACGCAGAAGCACAGGCTAAAACGTTATTTGCCATCTTAGACGAGACTGGCCTAACCCTGTAATGATTGAATCTCAGTACACATCGAACGTTGGCAAGAGATTGCCAGCGGCGCTGTTTCGTAGCTGGAAGGTAAACGACAACTTTGCTGGCGGTGTCCCTGACGCCTTCTACCGCTCAAAGAGCGGTGTTAAGCCTCTATGGGCTGAGTACAAGTTCATCAAGCAGCTACCAAAGCGTGGAACAACAAAGATTAAGCCGAACCTGTCTGAACAGCAGTTGTTCTGGCTCAAAGAAGCCCTATCAGCCAACGAGCTAGCAGTAGTTATCGTCGGTTGTGAGTCAATCAAATATAAACGACAAGTTTGCGGCGTGGTGCTGACCGACCCTACAGAATGGGAGGAAGGTATTACCGCTGATGAATTTGCCCTACGTGCTGAAACCATGAACTACGACGCTATGGCTGAGTACATTTCAAAGGTTACAACACAAGGCGAAATAACAAACCCCGAGTAAATATACGGGTCGGGCACGGATTGCGCTGCTTATAATGGTGCATAAATTAGCATGAGTTAACACAAACGCTTTGACTTTTAACAGTAACCCTGATAATTTAATTATAAGCAACTACACTAAACATAGGCACGAGTATGGAATACGGTGAAGACGTACTCAAACGAGTACAAGCAGCTTGGCAGTCTCTTAAGCAGACTAGCAAACTGAGTCAAACATCTGCTGCACAAGCAATGGACATGAATCAGTCTGCATTTAGTCAGTATATTCGCGGTGCAATCCCGTTGAACACAGACTTTCTTAGAAAGTTCGCTGCGCTATCGGATATGGAGTTAGAAGATTTTGGCATTTCCAATGCCATCTCTGACACCGTTCCTTCGAAACCAATTAAAGTAATGGCGACCCTATCTGGACGCAAGCCGACTGAGAAGTCAATTCTTGTGAACACGATACTCGAAGCAAGCGGTTGCTACTTCTTAGAAGTAGACTACAACGACCACCCTTTCGAGCGAGGAACTATGCTACTGGTGAACCCTAAAGGGAAGATAGCCAGCGGCGATAGCGTCATCTACTTTAAAGGTGAAGGCGAGCGCAATGTGTTTGGCAAATTGGAATTAACCGAGGAAGGCTGGGAGCTGACAGAAAGGCTCTGGCAAGGCGGAAAGCGCTACTTGGTTGACAGTGTAGACCACGTCTACCGAGTATCTAGCGTTTACTTACCTAGTCAGGGGGGAAAACAATTTAGATAGTGGCGAAAGCCGCAGGATAGAAATGTCGAACGCAGTACAAAACGACCAAGACAACACAGAAAAAGCAACACATTACAACAGCCGAACGATCGAAGCTATCGAGTTCATCCGTGAACTGGACTTCGCGCTCGGCTCAGTGTTCAAATACGTTTGGCGCGATGGCCTTAAAGATGCCACGACCGTTGAGCGAAAGAAACGAAACTACTATATACGCGACGCGTTGATTCACCGCCCTGTTACAATCGGTGTTCATCACGCAGACACGCTTATTCGGAAGCTGTCACTTATTTGTGACCAATTCGAGAACGATGATTTCGAGTTACTGGTCGCTGTTCTATCCGCTGCCACTGGTGATTACACTCTACTAGCGGAGCAAGCCAAAAAGCATAAGCTGTTTTCGACCGCCGAAACCAAGTTTGTACTGAAGGCATAGTATGACCTTCAGAGTTGAGTGGGTGACGCTTAACGCTATGGCTGAGGCAACGGGCTACTCTGTTGCCGCACTAAGAGCGAAGATAAAGCGCGGACAATTATTTGAAGAGAAGCATTGGCGTAGAGCACAGGACGGTCGTCTTTTGATGCACGTCGAAAATTTTAATGCTTGGCTTAAACAGTAACACTAATAAAATAAGTAGTAGTATCATGATAAACGTAACAATCATAGCAGACTCAATCGCTGACGGCGTACGCATCACGACCGTTGAAATGGAATACCCGCGTTTCATCCACGCGGAGCTTATGACGCATCGTGTGTTCTCACGAAACGCAGCAAGCAGCCGAGCGATACCAGCAAAGAAAGTGAGACAACAAGTATGGGACAACCCAGCACGGCCTTTACATTGGGGCGCGAACCAGCGTGGTATGCAAGCGACCCGACAACTACTGGGCATGAAACGACGCTTAGCGAACGGTTTCTGGAACGCTGCATCAAAAGCGGCATGTATGTTACATTGGGGGATGGAAAAAGTCGGGCTACACAAGCAAGTCTGCAATCGTATCTTAGAACCGTTCCAAACAATGAAGGTTTTGGTTACATCGACGGAATGGGCAAATTTCTTGTGGTTACGGGATCATGATGACGCGCAGCCTGAGATCCATCGCCTTGCGGCTGAATTAGACGCGGCCATGAATAACAGTAACCCTGTTACTTTGGGTTATAAGGAATGGCATCTACCGTACATCACTGCTGCAATGCGCGAAGAGCTGGACTTACAAGACCAGTTAGCGTTGTCGGTTTCATGCTGTGCGCAAGTGAGCTACCGAGCGCTTGACCTATCAATGTCTAAAGCATATCGAATCTTTGAATCGTTGACGTCGGGCGACCGTGTTCATGCGTCACCGTTCGAGCACCAAGCGTCGCCGATTCCTAAGTTCCATCGAATTACAAACACTAAGGCGAAGCGCATTGGTGTAACACATACAGACAGCAACGGCGATCGCTGGTCGGGCAACTTCCGTGGTTGGGTTCAACACAGACAATTAATTAAAGGGCATGTGGTGGCGTAATTTAAAGCGCTCGTACATTACGGGCGCAATTTAAATGTAACCTTCTTCGTTCAAAAAACTACAACATAGTTACAACCACTTTGAATGGCATTATAACAGAACTCATTAGCTTTGCTTTATAGAGCTCTCAGACTATACTATGAACTTGTATATTTAAGGACGAATAACAGGTACTTCATGGCTAATAAAACAACTATTAAAAAGCTACTTGGCTTACTTAATAATAATTTAACAGAAATAGTCGAAAATACTCAAAGCGATGATGCCAAATGGGAGTTCCTATATACATACTCAAGACAATCTTTAGACGAAGAAATTGCTCGATATCAAATACTTGATGCAAAAGCTACGAAGCTTCTATCAACTTCATCGCTAATATTAACTACGTATTTATTTTTTTTTAAGTGGGTGGTTATTGACTCTCCTACTCAGTTTTCACTTTGTGTTTACACTACCGCAGCTTTTACTTTTGCAGCTCTTTTTACTTCCCTGTTTTTCTATTTCAGATCTATGAAATTAATGAAATCAAAGAGAATGCCTATTGATCCAAACATACTAGAAACCTTCAAGAACAATGATCTGCCTACTATTTACGTTTCCTTGTATAAGGCTTGTAGCGAATGTGAAGTTGAAAACATTAAACTAAACGAAAAAAAGGCCAAAGCTATAAAGAATGGTTACACTTTTACCGCTATAACAGGTTTATTGCTCCTAATACTCATATTAAGCATATTCTTTGAAAGAAATAACTACGCAACCGAAAAAACAACTACACATGAGGCTGTAACGATGACAAAAAAAGAGAATGAAAGTAAAAAGAAAACGAAGTCCCCTAATTTTGATGTCCCCCCTCCGCCTGTCAAGTTAGTCACTAATAATAATGACAAAGTAAATAATACAGAAAAAAAAGGCTCATAATGAAATACAAAAAAGTGAATTTTTTTAACCAAAGTTACAACCACGGAGATGTCACTACTAGCCTCTCAGGCGGTTACCATATCTATAACACGCTAGAAGAAGACACTTACCGCATACAGTTCAAACATGGGGGGAGCTTTTTCATTAAAATAGACACCTCAAACGAAACGGAGGATCAGAGCGAGATTTTTATTGTAATAAAAAGAAATGGAACTTCGAAAGAGCTTAAAATTGAGAGTTCAGTATTTAATGGAGATGGAGTATTAGACGAGCTAGTTGAGCAAGAGCTTTGCCTTATTGGTATTCAGCCAAGGCATGCTACGGCTCTTGACTATGCAGTGTTCGGACTTCTAAACAACGGACCTTTTTTAGAGTATCAAGGGGCATTCGAAGTGTCTTAAACTCACTTTTTTTAATAGCGTTGCTAATCAAACTCAGTATTTAAGCCATACTTTTTGTGTTTTGTTTTAAGGATAAAATTACTTATGAATTTAAATTTTCGAATATATTTTACATTTTTATTTTTTCTAATAACTGGGTGCGCTAGCAACTCTGGTACTGTAGAAATTAGAGGGGGTGCAGATAAGTTAGCTAATAAAATAGAAATATCTACATTCAACTTTGAAAGACCATTTATGGGCATAGTTAACCCTTATGATTATTTCCTTAGAGGCTTTATTGATAAAAGCTCTCAAAAAATAACGCACCAAGTTTACTTTATCGTAAATAGTGCGGATTGGATGTATTGGGATGAAGCAAGATTTATTTTCAAAGGTAACATTAAAAATGTCCCAGCCAGAGAAGCATCAAGTGATGTCTATTGCAGTGAATTTGGTTGCGCTCACTACGAAGATGTAGTTATTACACTAGACAGTAGTGTGCTGAAGGATTGGGCAGCCCAAACCGAGGATATTAAACTTAGACTTGTATCGTCGAGTTCCACCAAAGTCATCGATATTGCGATAAATCCCGATGAAGTGAAAGCTTACCTTGACGAGGTTACAAAAGCATCTAATTGAACCTAAATTATTACACATCCTGCTATAAATAAGCTAACACACGACTCAAAGGTAGCTTTTGTCTGTCTGGGGGGGAAACTTTTGAGTTATCCCAGCATTACACTGGGTCTGTGCATCCTAATAGACTGTCTGACAACTCCTTCTACACAATACTCATCACTCGATCTAATCTTTACAGGCTTGTAGTCTGGGCTAGCAGAGAGCAGTTGATTGTTCTTAAGATCAGCTATCTTGCAAATGAATAGACCATTGTAGCACGCTACAATAATATCGTAGTGGTTAACCTTATTCGCCCTATCTATCAGTAGTAGGTCGCCGTCAAATATACCAACCCCCTCCATACTTCTACCACTTGCTTGACCGATAAATGTTGAATTACTCAGCAAGCATTGGTCGAGGTTCTTTTCTAATGCCTTAACGTCGAGGCCGATAATTACATTTTCTATGAGCATAATTGGGGCTTCCTACATTTATAGTGTGAGAGTTAACATACCAATAGTACTGTATATAAAAACAGTATTCACTACATTTTTCTCTCCGAATTTACTTTTTTAATGGAGTGTATAGAATATGAAAGATCAGATTGATTAAATGGAATTTAAATGAAAAACAAATTACTGCCTTTTTTACTACTTTTTTGCTTGCCATTAAAAGCCGAACCAGATAAAACAGCTAGACAGCTGATAAATGACTCACCCTCAATGCTGGAATGGGGCATGTTTAAAATTGAGAATAAATTTTCAACTGTAAATTACAAAGCTTTAAAACCTGTTGTAGAGAACAGGTTTAATGTTGATTATGATTGGGACCGAAACGAGTTAGAACTTAGAATGGTGGTTTACCCGTCTTATGAAGTCATAAATGAACATGGGGCTAAAGAAATTTGCCGAAAAGTTTTAACTTCTATAAAAAATAGTTTAGGTTTTAGCTTTATTGACTCAGAATCTAACTATCTAAGTATAAGCAGATATTTTGAACACAGATCTTTTACCAGAACAAATAAGACAGATACGTTCAGTAAAGATATTGAAAAAATGACACGGGTAACCGTATCCGTTCACAGCAGTAAAGCGGATACCTATCCATTCACCAACAAAGCAGAATGTACAAATAAGTTTCTAGAGAAAGCAATCTACTTTGAAGATAAGCAATAACACTAGTATTTTTAAGGTGTAGACAATGCTAAAGGCACCAGTCTTTAGCTTTTGTACCACCATCGTAAGAAACTGCTAAGTCCGAGGCAATTAATGTATCTGAAAGTTTTTTGTCATCTACAAATACGTCAGCGACTATTCTGAAATATTTCCCTCGTTTTGTGTTGCGAAGCTCAATAACTTTACCTGAACGTAACATTTCAACCGTAACCTTTTTTGCTCGTCGGGCTAAATCTTTTTCTTTTTTACATTTACCACGTATTTCTGGAGTATCAATGCCTGCAACACGGATACTAATTCTCTCACCTATGAGGGAGTGTAAGCCTTTAATGTTCGCACGAAATGTATCTCCGTCGTAAATTGAAGTAACCTCTGACACTAACAAAGTGCCGTGGTTTTTATCTCTAATACTCGCAGCATCAACATGGCTTGTCAGAAACAACATCAAAAATAGAACTCTATACACTCGTTTCTCACCTTCCATCAAAGTTAATCTACGCAGATACTACTTAAAAAATTAATAACAGTCATGAATTACTTGAGAACGACACTACAGTGATAGATGGCCAATGACAGGCTAAAAAAGATCTTTCACCAAAAAGCGGGGTCATTGTGGGGCCATTTTGGGTCTGTTTTTTGGGGTGGGTCTATGCTGGGTCTGTCCCGTTTATAGTTTATGTTAAACCATGTCAACGCTACAGCCCAGCAAAATCGGGGGGTGTTAACTTATGATAATGTATGCTTAAACAGGTAGTCGTAAAGCCCCTTTACAAGCTCTCATGGTCAACATAAATAAGTTCGTCTGTTTTAAAACCATATTCTTTTGCTGTGTTTATAAAGTCCTGCATTTGCTGTTCTGTCACGGTCGGTGTGCGCGACAAAAACCATAAATACTCTTTGTTATAGCCAGTAATATAAGCGTATTGATAGTCTTGCTTATCTAATTCAAACACTACATATGAGCTATAGAATGGCCCAAAGAATGATACCTCTAAGTGACCAATGTCTTGTTGCTCTGCAAACTTCGCTTTACCTTCAGCTTGCTGCCATTCTTTATCTTCGGCGCTGTAACCTTTATTGATAACTTTTACACTGCCATCAGGGTTAATTGAGTATTCAGCGGTAATGCCCTCAAGGCCGCGTTCAAATGAATGATCTAAACGTGCAATTTCGTACCAGGTTCCTGTGTATTTGTTTAGCTCAAAATTATCGACGGGTTTGATGTTGTCTGGCACGCCTGTACAAGCAGATAAAATGGCTGTGATACATAAAACCCCGATTAACTTTAATGATGTTTGCACGTTTTTACTCCCTTTAAAAATTAAACAAATTAATACGTTAATAGCACTAATTTAGTTCAATTACGGTAAACTATTAATGTCTAAAATTAAAGATTGAGAACAGCATGAAGATTTGGGTTGATGCAGACGCCTGCCCCGTCGTTATTAAAGAAATATTGTTTCGTGCCGCAGAGCGCACACAAACCTTTACCACATTAGTGGCGAACCATGCGATGCGAGTGCCACCCTCAAAGTTTATTAGCCGTTTGCAGGTATCTTCTGGGTTTGATATTGCCGATAACGAAATTGTTAAGCGCATCGAGCCAAATGATTTGGTGATCACCGGTGATATTCCTTTAGCTGCTGAAGTTATCGAAAAAGGTGCCCAAGCGCTTAATCCACGCGGTGAGTTGTATACGACTGAAAACATTCGCTCACGTTTAAATGTTCGTGATTTTATGGAAACAATGCGCTCAAGTGGCGTTGAAATGGCCGGTGGCCCGCCGCCGTTAAGCCAAGCTGACCGCCAAAACTTTGCAAATAACCTAGATCGAATCCTCGCTAAAAAGTCATGAGTGTCGTTAAAAGTATGCCACTGCAGGGTTTTGGTGATGAAGCCTTTAGAGTCGCTGTTTATATAGAAAAGCGCCCGCCGATGCCTGCTTGGCAAGAGCTTAAGCATTTGCATGTAATGCAACCCGGCCACATAAACGAAATAAACCAAGCATGTGGCAATGGTTGGCGCAAAGTTTTTAATGTGTATGGCAAAGTACTTTTTGCACTACCAAGTGAATATTATGATTTTGCTAAAAGAGCACCTGATTGGCAGAGCTTTCGCGATGAACAACTACTGCAAACACATAGCCAAACTGCATTACTGTTTAGCCCACCGATATTAGGCAAACCAGAGCAATTACATATAATTGCAGGGCGAACCCATGCTAAGCAGCTTATAAATGACGGGCTTTTGCATTGCCAGCTAACTTGGCTTGACGATGAATTTGCTATTAGTAAATCAGATAAAGTGATTGTTTGCCCCTATTTTGATTACCGCCAGTTGAGCAATATTAAAATTGCACGACTTAGCCAGCTTGTTGCAGATATTTTTTCTTAGTTTCTGGTTTATTGCGTTATTGAGTTAGCAAACTAAGCTTTAAATACTGTAATACTTAATAGTACTCTAGATGAAAATACTGGTCGTTGACGATATGCCACTTATGCGCCATGTGTTGATAAACATGTTGCGTAGGCTTGAATATAAGGATATAACGGAGGCGACTGATGGCGCTCAAGCATTTGATTTACTAGAAAAACACAGCTTTGATCTGGTGATTACTGATTTGCATATGCCGAAAATGGATGGCAAATGTTTGCTTAATCATATTCGCGAAAACCCAGTCCTATGTGATTTACCTGTATTGATGGTAACCTGCGAAGACAGTAAACAAACAGTAAGCGAGATGATCACAGCAAAAGTGAATGGTTTTATCATTAAACCTTTTTGTTTAAATACACTGCAAAAGCAGTTAAGTCGAATTGTTAAACCAGAATAACCTGCAAAAACTGGAGTTAAGAGCGATGTTTAAGCATTTAACAATAGTGAGTTTATTCACTGCCAGCACTGCCATGGCGAGTGCTGAACAATTGACTTTATACACCGAAGTATTCCCTCCCTATAACTTTGTGCAGCACAATCAACTCACCGGTATTAACACCAAAATCATGGAATCTTTGTGTGAAAGAGCCAAGTTGAGCTGTACGTTTAGTGTATTGCCTTGGAAGCGCGCAATGTCACTAACACTCGCCCAACCCAATGCTGGAATTTATTCTACTTCACGCACCGCAAAGCGAGAAACTCAATTTTACTGGGTTGGTCCTTTGGTATCTGGGCATTCATGTTTATACCGTTTAAATGCTCGCAACGACATTAAAGTGACAAGTACACAGTCGTTGCAAAACTACACCATAGGCGTATCTCGTGGTGATGTTTATCAAACCGTTCTTGCTGATTTTAACCTTGCTGAAGGCCTGCAATTTTTAACTTACTCAAAAAAGTTTGAAGAGTTAAAAATGTTTAAGCAAGGTAAGCATGACTTGCTGATTGGCTCCTCTCTCACTCTTTCATCACAGTTGATGAATGTAGGTATGAGCCCAGACCAAGTCACGCCGGTATTTGAGTTAAAGCACCCTGCCTTAGTGGGTAATTACTTAGCACTTAACAAAAATACATCGCCGGAGGTGGTCAATAAGCTGCAACACGCCCTCGATACCATGAAGCAAGAAAACCTGATTGACCCTCTTGTTGATCAGTTTGTAGCAGAGGATATGCACTCTCACGGCGAAACATTGACAGTTGCACAGCAGTGCTTAAATGGTTCTGCTATTTACTAAATTGGAGTGGTTTTAGGTAAGTTAGCCGCTGTTTTTCTTATTTTTGAAGTCAATCGTGATTTTTCGCGCTAGAACGCAAAGCCATTGCCTCATCTTTAATTGCTTTTTATAGTGATAAAAATAACAAAAAGGGCAAAAAATTATGAAACCAACTCCACTATTTAAAAGCTTAGTGCTAGCAGTATGCTTAGGCGCAACAGGCGCCACTCAAGCTTACGATCGCATCACTGGCCATAACTTTGCTAGTCGTTCTGAAGTCATCGCACAATCAGGGATGGTTGCAACATCACAGCCGTTAGCTACGCAAGTGGGCTTACAAGTATTAAAAGACGGTGGTAATGCCATTGATGCAGCTATTGCGGCAAATGCAGTGCTTGGTTTGGTTGAACCGACCGGGTGTGGAATTGGTGGCGATTTATTTGCCATTGTTTGGGATAACAAAAGCAAGCAACTTTACGGTTTAAATGCTTCAGGCCGTTCACCACAAAGCTTGTCTTTTGATACTTTAAAAGCACAAGGTGACTACATTCCTGCTTATGGGCCATTGCCTGTGTCCGTACCTGGTGCAGTAGATGGTTGGTTTGAGTTACATAAAAAGTTTGGCAAAACACCAATGAAAGCCTTACTCCAACCTGCTATCGACTACGCTGAAAATGGCTTCCCTGTGTCTGAACTGATTGCTTACTACATGCAAAAAAGTGTGGCTGCACGAGGTAAATACCCAGGCTTTAAAGATGTTTATATGCCTGGTGGGGCAATGCCTGAAAAAGGTGAAATCTTTAAGAACCCTGCCCTTGCAAACACCTATCGCAAAATTGCCAAAGGCGGTCGCGATGCCTTTTACAAAGGCGATATTGCTAAAGAAATTGGTCGCTATATGAAAGAAAACGGCGGCTACTTATCGTATGAAGATTTAGCTGCGCACCATAGTGAATGGGTTAAGCCTGTGAGCACCGATTATAGAGGGTATACGCTTTGGGAATTGCCACCAAATGGTCAAGGTATTGCTGCACAGCAAATTCTGAATATTCTTGAAGGTTACGATATCAAAGCAATGGGCTTTGATAGCCCTGAATACGTACACACCTTTGTTGAAGCGAAAAAACTCGCGTTTGCAGATCGTGCTAAGTACTACGCCGATCCAGCGTTTAACACTATTCCCGTACAAACACTTATATCGCAGCAATATGCTGACCAAAGACGCAAACTGATAGACCCTAACAAAGCTGCAAAACGTGACCACGCAGGCCCATTAGAAGGCGATACCATTTATATGACGACCGCCGATAAAGACGGCAACATGGTTTCGCTTATTCAAAGTAATTACCGTGGCATGGGCTCTGGTATGACACCTGCAAAATTAGGCTTTGTATTGCAAAACCGTGGCGAAATGTTCGCCCTTAAAAAAGGCCACATGAATCAATATGAGCCAGGCAAACGACCATTTCATACAATCATTCCTGCTTTTGTCACCAAAGATGGCAAGCCATATATGAGTTATGGCGTAATGGGCGGCGCCACACAGCCTCAAATGCACGCTCAAATACTTATCAACATGATTGATTTTGGCATGAACCTGCAAGAAGCCGGTGATGCACCACGTATTCTGCACACAGGTTCATCGCAGCCAACCGGTGAGATTATGGAAGACGGTGGTTTTGTTAGCTTAGAGTCAGGTTTTTCAATGGAAACCCGCCGCGAGTTAATGACAAAAGGCCACACTTTACAAGACGCGGTTGGCCCATACGGTGGTTATCAAGCAATATTGAAAGACCCGAAAACCGGCGTTTATTACGGCGCATCTGAAACCCGTAAAGACGGACAGGCCGCGGGGTATTAGGCTTTCGGAATTAAAAAGAGCTGTCAGCTATCAGCCGTCAGCTCTCAGACTCAAAACCATTAGCTAATGAGTTTCAAGAGTAAAGAGTAAAGTTACATCGCGTAGGCGTGAAATTTATTTCGCGCGATGGTTTGTAGGTTGGGTAGAGCGGAGCGAAACCCAACAAGCTAGCGAGTTTCAAGAGTAAAGTTAGCGAGTTAAAAGAGCTGTCAGCTATCAGCCGTCAGCTCTCAGACTCAAAACCATCAGCTAGCGAGTTTTGAGGTAGCATCGATTTTACATCACGTAGGCGTGAAATTTATTTCGCGCGATGGTTCTAACTCCCAACCATATCCTCTGCAAGTATGATGAAAATCAGCGTAGAGCCATTTTTCTTTCTGAACATCTTTAGTATCAATAAAAATTTATAGTTAGCAATGCATTACCTTCTTTGGTAATAATAGAATTATTAAACATATGAGCGTGATATCAGCTGAAATACGCGCGAAGCGCACAATAAAATTGTTAGGTGGCTAAGAGTGTCATATGAACAACCTAGACTATTGGATTCCAAATTGTTCTCCTTACATATCGAAAATGCTCTATGACATTGATAACCGAACTTTTACGATTGAATTTGTAAATAACGTGAATGACTTCAAGCCATTGTTGAAATTTGTCTGTAAATCCGTTCTTTCATATTCTGAAAATACAGTGGATGAAGATTACGATGACGACCTAATAGATGGTGTTATAGACATTGCTTGGAATGAAGTTGATAAAACTCTAGTGGTGTTAACTGATAAAAAGGAAATGATACTCAAGCTTGGACAAGCACCCATTTGTGAAAGCGTCACGTAACAAACTTATAAACACTCGTTGCCTGTTATGCGGGGATATAAGTTTCTAGAGTAGGAGTGAATTAAGTGCCTGAAGAAGCAATTATGCTTGCGGAAAAATTACTGAAAAGCGATGAAAATTACTTAGATAATGTAATTGCACTTTGGCGCATTGGAAATCAAAAATATGTTCAGTGCTGGGACACTGAATTTCACATCTTTGGTGAAATTGAATCTGAAACAGACCATTTGCCTATAAATCATGTTAGATCGAAGTGTTCAGATGAGTTTTTGGCCAAAGCTGACAAAGAATTAGAAGAAACTATCGAATATTATCGGGCTAATGTTGTTAAAGCTTGCAACATCATTATCGGTAGTAAAAACCTATAACAAGCGCATGAAAGGATGTCTTAAGCTTGGCTTGAGCTCCTTCGTCGCAAATTTTAGCCAAGGGTTTTGTGATGCTTAACACGGCGTTATGTCATGAAGAATAGTATCCTAATTTTACTTTTGCTGTTGAGTGTAAGCTGGGCATGCAATGCGACAATTGATATAGAATATCGAATAACAGAAGTAGCAAATAGCAAGTCAAGCTACGGTCTTAGCGTAAGAGCTCCGGCTAGTGATTCTAAACAATTAGTTCCATATTGGCATCGGAAAGCTAAAGAGATATGTGGCTCACAAAATTATAAAAACTCGCAGTTAATAAAAAAGGAAACTCAATGTGGAGATGCACTAAGAGTTAATAGAAGCGGACAAAAATGCGAAGTTATTCCAGCCTCAGTATTTGGCACACTCCGATGTGAAAGCATATAACGAACTGTTTCATAGTGAACAAAATTCAGTTGGCTGATTTGGCTCCGCTCCAGTTTATAACCAAAAAATTTCATATTAACAGGGGGTTAGGTGCGCATAGCTAAACGTTTGAGTCTTTTATTATTTTTGTTTCTTCCTCGATTGGTTTGCGCTTGTATGTTACCAAATCAAGGTGAAGAATATGATTCGTTAATTAAACTTGAAAAGTTAGAGAGTGAAAACAGTTATCGTATCTCGATTCCTCGAGTTATTGAAAACTCTAGTGGCTGGCCAACTGTAACGTTAATTTATACTTCTCACGATTTAGACAAAGATTGTAAAGAAGAAATCCTTAGTGATGGAACTCAACTGTTATGCCTCCCTCAAGAAGAGAATCGTGAAGAGTTAACTCTAAATAGCACTTGGAAAAAGGCAATTGACTGGCTATCAAATAATAATTTGTACGAAGGAGAGATTCAAATCATGGAGCAAGAAAACTACTCAGTCGAAATTTCTGTAATGTGGGAAACCGAATTGTGTTTAACATTTGGGCGTAAAGCAATTGGCGGGTAGCAAGCATATCTAATAAGCGCATTAATTAATGAACGTCTTAAGCTTAGTTGGCGCTCGTTCATAGTTAATTATAGTCAAGCTTAATACGCCCTATTTTGCGGTATTATATTTCTTGGAGGTAGGGTTTGAAGATTATCTCTGCAAAATTAAATATTGAACCTTTTCACTCTCTTAATAAAAAAGATATAAAACGTATTTTTTCTTTGGTTCCTGAAGAGTGGAAAATGGCTATCGATCAGGTTGTTTTGAGCTCCGAGTTGTTCGAAAACTCTCGCTTTGATCGACCAGTAATTCATAGTTCAATAAGTCGCAGGTTAAACGTACTTTCTCGTGGTCTAACCAAACGACGCATGGTAAAAGAAGTATTACGTGAGCTGGCATTAAATGGAGGTGTAGCACAATCAGGCTTCGCAAACCATGTATGTAAAGCTGAATTAGTCAAGCTGGATGAAACAGTTGAGCCATTTGTTTTAGCTTTTTTTGAAGACGAAATATAGCAAACAAATGTTGTTGTTCACTGCGTTCCCAAGGATGTAAACACCTGAGCTCAGTTATTTAGCTCCGTATTTTAGCCAAGCTTAAAAGTGGCCCCTCTTGAGGTTTTGGTAGCGAATTACTAGAGTAAAGTTAGCAATGTATTACGTTATTTGTTTATAGTAGATTTACTAAATACATTAACGTGACGTCGCCAGAAATATGCGCGATGCATACATTGTAAAATTTTTATCTGCTATGAGGAAATCACTATCAGTTACTCCGAAAAAGCACTTATTGAATGTTGCAATTTGATTGCGGAAGACTTAGGTGTTTCAAAACCAAAATCAAACGACGTAGTAGATAAATTAACGGAAATTCTGGTTAACCGGGAAAGCTATATTTGCATGGAAAAAGGCATTATAACTGAAGACGAATTAGCTAATCTTGTGTTTCAACACCTCTATAGCTTGGTAAATAGGGAGTTAGCTTCTGCCCATTCAATAACCTGCTCAAAAGGTGTTGAAATACATGCCAAAATTAAACGAGCACTTTTACAAAATGCCACATAACAACCGTATGAACTTGTTTCCTTCGGCCACTCGGACAAAAACACGGCGCTGCTTCGCAATTATAGCTCAGCACCTTCTCCCTTTATGGGGGAGTAGGCATACTCTATGATGCAGATTAATAAAAATAGAATCGAGATAAATGGAAATATTGTTGAATTGCCATACTCAATTTTGGAAGCCAAGGAATTAGACCAGAGCATTTTAGTTATTTTCGACTACATGGAGTTTTCCCAAAATTCCGTAGCACGAAATTTCCAATGTATAAATCTAGATGGCTCTGTTTTATGGGTAGCAGAAAACCCTACAACTCAGAGTTCAGATGCTTATGTTAACTTTACAAGTATAGATCTAAACGGTAATCAGGTTGTCGTAAATAATTTTGCAGGCTGTACGTGCACAATAGATCTAGCTGATGGTAAGTTACTAAAAGGTGTGTTTTCAAAGTAGCGCCTAACAAGTAACTAAAAAGGACACAAAACCGCTGGCTTGTGCCTCTTCGTCGCCAATTATAGCCAGCTATTTTTTGCTTCTTAGTTGGGAGTTAGGTAACAGGAAATGGGAACTGAAGTACTTGTATTGACTTACTTAACGACTCCATTGATATTTGTGATCAATATAGCCTTGTTGTTTAAAGGCAAATTCCCCAATTCAAAAGCTCTAGTGCTATTGCTTCTAAATGTTGTTTTCATGGGTTATTTTATCTTGACAGGACTATCCAGCGAGCACTTTATCCAAGCCTACTTCGTAGGCGGCTTTTTTCTCATTCCATTTCAAATTATAGCGGTATTAGTTGCTACACTATTAAGCTGTAAAATCAGCAAGTTAAAAGAGTTAAATAACATAAATCGCGCGAAATAAATTTCACGCTTACGTGTTGTAGCTTTACTCTTTGCCCTCGTAGCTCGCTAACTAGTTGGGTTTCGCTGTGCTCTACCCAACCTACAACACATCGCGCGAAATAAATTTCACGCCTACGTGTTGTAGCTTTACTCTTTCCCCTTGAAACTCGCTAACTTGTTGGGTTTCGCTGCGCTCTACCCAACCTACGAGCTGACAGCTCTAGTTACCCCTAACTCCCAACCACATACCCAGCAAAACCAAGCACTTTAAAATACTGTTTTGGGGTGCTGTAGCGGGTTTCATTCATTAACTCTGCAAAACGAATGCGGTCTAATGGGTAAAACTCGTGCTCTAGGTTGTGGCGCATGCGTTCTACGCCGACTTCGGTCAAACCAAACTGCGTACAGAGCTGTAGTTGAGATTCGCGCTCAAAAGCGGTTTCTGGGCGCATTAAATCGGCAATGTATAAGTTGCTCGATTTTTTAAGTTTGCTGTGAATCGCTTTTAACAGCGCTTTTTTATCGCCATTATCTTCAACAAAGTGCATTACCAGTAAACACAGTGCGGCGTCACATTGAGTGTCGATGTCGTTGATATCACCGCAGTGTACTGTCACGCGGTCGCTGATGTTATGCTGGCCAAACTGTTGCTCGGCAATATCGAGCATGTCTTGTGAAATATCTTGAGCAATAAATTGCCAGCTTGGTTTTAGCGCCGCTAATTCGATGATTTCTTTACCAGTTCCGGCACCAACCACTAAAATGCACGCATCATCGTTCAGCGTGGTTGCTAATTGGGCTGCGGTTGCTTGATGTAATAGCTCATAACCTGGAACTAGGCGCAAAATGCGTTCGTCGTAGTGATTTGCTTCTTCGTGATTAAAAGTTGGCATGCTAATCCTTTAAATAACTGAGATGGTCGAATAACCACCTGGTTTTTTCGCTACATGCACTTGCGTGGCAACGCGTTCGGTCATTTCTGATACGTGAGAAATAACCCCGACTTTGCGGCCTTGTGCTTGCAGAGAATCAAGAGCATCCATCGCGATGCTTAACGTTTCACTGTCCAACGTACCAAACCCTTCGTCGATAAACAAAGAGTTTATCTGTACTTTATTTGACGACAACGAAGCAAGCCCTAATGCCAGTGCTAACGACACTAAAAATGACTCACCGCCAGATAATGTATTAACAGAGCGCTGCTCATCGGCCATGTCTTTATCGATAATAGCGATATCGAGCGTTTGCCCTATGGCTGTTAATTTGTAGCGTTTATTTAGTGTCTGTAAGTGACTATTCGCATAATGTAGCAGTATTTTTAAAGTTTGCGTTTGCGCTAAATTACGCATGGTTTTACCGCTGGCATCCCCGAGCACCTTATTGAGTAAATGCCAGTGCTCATAGCTTTTTTGCTGTTCAACTAATAGCTTTTGTTTATCAGCCAGCGCTTCGCTATTTTGTTGATGGGTTTTAAGCTCAGTCGCAACTTGCAATAGTGCATTATTCGCTTGTACTTGTTGCTCTGTGGCTTGACTAAGCTGTAATTGCAGCTCATCTTCACCGAGAGCTGGCTTATCATTTTGATGCTGAGCCAGCGCTTGTTGTCGTTGTTTTAAAAGAGCCTCAGCGTCTTTTAAGCTACTCTCGGCGGTGTGGTAATCTGCCAGAGTTTGTTTGATTTCAGCGGGGCTTATTGTTAATAACTGACTAACGGCTTGCTCATCCAAGCTTGGGTGCTGCGCTTTAAAATCGTTAAACCACAGACTAAAGCGCTCATTAAGCGCTGCTTGCTCAGCGGTGAGCTCTTTTTCACGCTCGTCAATATTGGCGATTTGAATGGCTTGTTCGTCACGCGCCTTCACCGCATTACTATGGTTAGTCTGGGCAAGTTGCAGTGCCTGCTGCGCTGAATCTATCGCCTTTTCAAGCTCTGCTATAAACTCATCTACCGATATCGCCGCGTTACTAAATAAGCCCTCGCGCTTTGATTTTATCTGCGTGAGTTCGTTTTGAGTTTGGCTAAGTTGCTCGTTGCACTGAGTTAAGGAGGTATGTGCTTCGTTTAGCTGCGGCGTTACATGTGCAAGGTGCTGCTCGATGGCTTTTAAGCTAGTTTTAAGCTCATCTGCCGTTTGCAGCGAAACTTGATAAGCCTCTACGTGCTCTGCAATGTTCTCTAAAGAAATGCTTTGTGTATTGAGTGCCTGCCACCAAGGTGCACTAGTGAACTGTTGATTCAGTGTCGTATAAAGCTGCTGATACTCATCATTGAGCTCGTTTAAACGTGTTTGCTGATTATTCAGCTGTTGCTGTAATTCGTTTAACTGCTGCTCTTTGCTATGAAGCGCTTGCCCTTGCTGATTATACTCAGCTTGCTTAGCCGAAAGCGTGTTTTGCAGCTGCTGTTGCTGTTCAAGGGTTTTGTAGTACTGCTGTTTTTGCAAGCTTAGCTGTTGCTGACGCTCGTTTAACTGATCTTCGGTTAAATCATTTAGCTCAGTACGATTAGCCGCCATGGTTTCTTTGAGGCTCTGTTGATGAGCGCTCAGTTCCGAGATTTGCCCAGTTAACGAGCTTATCTGTTGGCTGCATGCCGCCAGCTCATTACTTTTAGCTTGCTGTAATGCTTGCTGAGCTTTTAAGTGCTGTTTGGCGTTAGTTAACTGGTTGGTAAAGTCGTTAATAAGTTGACTAAATTGCTCGTTAACCATTTCTTCATGCATAAAGGGGTGCTCTTTTGAGCCACATACTGCACACGGCTCCCCTGCCTTTAAAGTGGCGCGTAACTGGCTAACCCCTTCACTGGCTCTTAACTGCACTTGCTGTAAGTTTTGCTCACAAAGCGAAACCTGCTGCTGTGCTTGCTCTGCACCTTGCTGCGCATCTTTTAATGCTGTTTGTAGTTGCTGCTCAGTTTGGCTTAATGTGTTTAGCTGGGTTTGCCAATTTTTTAACTGCTGATGATTAGTTTGCCACACTTGGCGCTTTTCAATTAGGTGCTTAATCGCTTCAAGCCCCGCATCAATATCTGCCATTGATTGGGTGTTTAAACTCGATTTAAAGGCGGTATCTTGATCAACTAAGCGCTTAATTTCTTGCTCAAGGGCTTGGTATTGAGTTTTACACTGCTGCGCGGCTGCTTGCTGCTCATCAATTTTTGGTTGAAGAGCTTTTACGTTTTGCTGTGATTGGCTAATTGTGCGTTGTTGCTGGCTAAAGCGGCTTAACTCACTTTTAAAGAATGACCAGTCTTTTGCTAATGGTTGCCATTGTGCATGTGTTTCTAAATAGCTATTTATTTGTGCTTGTTGATCGAGCTGTTTTTGCTGCTCTGCTTTATGGCTATTTAGTGTATTAGTCAGCTCTTGATGATGGTGCTTAGCTTTCTCTGCTTGTACTTTTTGCGCCGCTGTTTGCTGGTTTAATACAGCAAGTTGCTTATCTAACTCTCGGGCCTGGCTAATAATAGGTTGCGCGTCTTTTTGTGCTTGCTTTGCTTGGTTTAGTTGTGCGGTTTGCTTTTCAAGCGTTTGCTCAGCGTCTTTGATCAGTGTTTTATGATCAACATTTAAAAGCTGCTCACGGTTTTTAATTAGTTGCCCATGTTGAGAAGCAATCGAAGTAACGCGCTCGCGGTTATCTTTTATTTCTAGGCATTGCTGGGCTTGTTTCGCTTCAGTCGCTTTTTCAGCAAGCGCGTGCATTTGTTGCTGTAATTCTTGCTTTGCTTGCTCAGCTTGGTTTAGCTGTTGTTGCTGCTGAGACGCTTGCTTGTACCACCCTTGGTACTGTTCAAATTGTTTTATTTGCTTTTGTAATTCAGCAAGTTTAGCCTCAAGCGCTTTTTGTTCTGTTTGTTTCGTTTCGACCTCTTCAGGGCTTAAAACCTGATAGTTACTTAAACTTAACTTTAACTGCTCTAATGCTTGAAGCTGTTCACGATGGCGTTCAAAAATTCGCTGACCAATACGGCTAAATTTATCGGTGCCTGTTAAGCATTCAAGTAGTTGCGCACGCTCATCCCCGGTTGCTTTTAAAAATGCTGCAAATTCATGTTGAGCAAGCAGCACAGCGCGTGAGAACTGTTCAAAGCTTAAACCGATAATACGCTCGATTTCTTTACTTGCAGCACTCCTATCAGCGATGAGGGTTTCATCAGGTAAAGAGTGCAGGCTATGTTGTGCAGGTTGTAACTTGCCATCGGCTTTATTACGCGCTCGGCTAAAGCTTAACCTTGCTCGGTACTGTAGTTTATCTTGGCCAATAAAGTCGACCTCAGCATAGCCCTGCCCTGCCCCGCGGCGTAATAAGTTTCGCGAGTCATTGAGTTTGATATTGTCGCCGTTAAACTCAATTTTATTGCCTGTATCGCCGCGTAATCTTGCGGTTTTGTTATAAAGCGCTAAGCAAATGGCATCGAGTAATGTGCTTTTACCCGCGCCAGTATCACCGGTGATGGCAAACAACCCTGCTTCTTTTAAAGGCGAAGCGCTAAAGTCGACTTCGGCGTCTAAGATAGAGGCTAGTTGGTGAACACGAATCGCTAAAATTTTCATAGTAGGTCCTCTGCATTCAACTCATCGATCACTTGGCTTAGTAAGCCTTCTAGTTCTTTTGGCACCACCTGCCCTGCCATATCTTTATTGTTTGCAAATGCTTGCTCTAAAAGTGAATGTGGGTTTAGCGCTTCAATTTGCGAGACATCTTCAAATAGAGTTTGTTCATCGTCTTGCTGGTTGCTTTGCTGACGTACTCTTTCAATGCCACAAAACTTAACCTGCTTACCTTCTAGGGCTTGTTCTATTTGTTCTCTAAAAGTGGTGTCAATGTCATGGGCGCTCAATTTAACCCGCAGGTATGGCGCTAAATCTTCATCTGTTAAATCGAGCTGTTTTATAAGCTCACAGAGTTCGTTCAGTGGTACGCAGTCTTTTTCTGGTAGCAACATGACTTTACAAAAGCTAGGAATGTAAAGGGGGTTTACAGATGTACCTGAGTCACTAAGCTCGACTAGCACAACTTGATGCTGATAGCGTCTTTCAGAAAATGACATCGGCATAGGCGTGCCACTGTAGCGAATAGTTTCTTTTTTCGCGACTGTCTGAGCTTTATGAAGATGCCCTAGTGCAACATAATCAGGTTGATCAGTAAATATGCTTGCCGATATCGAATCTTCACCACCAATCACTAAGTTACGTTCAGAATCAGATGAGATGTCTCCACCTTTTGCATGCAGGTGGCCCATAGCAATTAATGGCGCGTTTGGTAATTCGCTTGCTGCTTGTAATGCATCTTTGTAGGCAAGGGCAACTGCTTGGTTGTAACTTAACGGTTGCTCTTGTTGGCGGTTATAGCTGCTTAAATCACTACTACGTAAAAATGGCATGGCAACAACATTCGCATCGCCGTTTTTTGTGATGATTGGCAGTACAACCTCATGAGGAGCATTGCTATCAAAGCGGCCAACAACATGGGTATCAAACTGAGCTAATAAAGGTTTTGCCGCCATAATACGATTTGCTGAATCATGGTTGCCAGCAATAATCACTATGTGTAAGTCAGGACAATGCTGCTTAGTGGTTTTAATAAATTGGTAGAGTTGGTTTTCTGCGCTGGCAGGTGGCGTTGCCGTATGATAAATGTCACCCGCAACCAGTAGTAAGTCGATCTGTTCTGACACAAGCGTATCGGTTAACCAAGCTAGAAATGCTTGATGCTCATCGAATCGGGAATGCTCGTAGAATTGTTGGCCTAAATGCCAATCAGATGTATGAAGGACTTTCATTAAACGCTCTTATTATTTATTAAGAGCGTCAATATACCTAAGCTGAGCCAAGATGCCCAGCCTGGTTTGTTAACTTAAGCTATACCAAGCAAAAACCACCATAGGCAATGCTAACAATGCCATTATCATAGGTACTTTAAGCGCTTTGGTTTGCTTAGCTTGTAAAATCTTAAGGGCATTTGTTTCATTACATGCCGCTACTTTGTCGATATAAAAATACCCTGAATCTAGGTACTGCTTACAATTTTGTTCGTCCGCTGGAATTGCAATTAGTTCTTGTTGTTTTTTTAGGATATAGAAATCCATACGCTCACCGAATTCTATGCTGATTACCAAACATTTTGGGGTTTAAAATGCATGCTTCGCAGACCCCAAAATCAAAAAAGTGGGCGATTTTAAATACAAATGGCAGTAAATTTCAATAGCAAATGTCGCAAAATTTAATTTATTGCAAAAATAATGGCAATTAAGGATAAAATTACCAGTGCAGTCGGGTAAATTAGCCACTTTTTAGACCCATTTACACTCGGGTTCGTGCGAGATAATGCATCTGACTCATCACAAGCTGCAATCACTTCGACAAATTCAAATCCGCGTTCTTTGTACTCGTTTAGAATTGATTCTTGAGCAGGAATGGCTGCTAAACGAGAGTCTTTTTTTACAATATAAAACTTCATCTAATCACCCTTTCATTATTAACTAGAATTTAAGCAGAGTATCTACTAATCAACTGTAATACTTTGGGATGAATTAGTGCTGAACTAAAATTAACCAGTGTTTTGTAAAGGGGGTTTACAAGGTGTTAATCAAGGTAATTTTTTTGTGAAAAATAGGTCTTCAATAAAACATCGAATACTACCCGAAAAATCCCGCACTTTATCGTTATTTTATTGCAACTTTGTTAGCAGTTTGCGATGGTACGCTGGCAAATTAATTACAGGATTAACAATGAAAAAAGCAGTTCTCAAATTGAGTGCTTTGGTATTGCCTTTAGCAGTATCTTCAGCTGTGATGGCGTCATCTGTTGAGCAAACTAAAGGCTCATTCGTTGACAAGTTCCGTCAGCTAGATGAAGCACTTCCAACTCCAAACGTATACCGTAGTGCAGCCGGTGAACCCGCTGAAAATTACTGGCAACAGCAAGTAAACTACGACATCGATGTAAAGCTTGATGAAAAGAAACGCCGCTTAACAGCAAGCCAAACTATCGAATACAAAAATAACTCGCCGCACACGTTAAAGTACCTTTGGTTACAACTAGACCAAAATATCTTTAAATCTGACTCAATTGCTGAAATGACATCTACTTTCAATGGTAAAACATTGCAAGGTGACCCTCAGCCAAAATCAACTAAATTGAGCTTAGGTCAGTTACGTCGTCAGCAATTCATGGCCGACAACGAGCTGGGTTATCAAATCGCCAATGTTAAAGACGAAGACGGAAAAGAGCTTAAAGTTACTGTAGTAGATACCTTAATGCGTATCGACTTAAACGAGCCGCTTAAACCGGGTAAAGACGTTGAGTTCAGCATGGACTTCGCCTTTAACATTGTTGAAGAAGACGCCGTTGGCGCGCGTTCAGGTTATGAACACTTTGAAGAAGATGGTAACGATATCTTCTTATTAGCGCAGTGGTTCCCTCGTCTTGCTGCATACACTGACTATGAAGCCTGGACTAACAAAGCTTTCTTAGGAAGCGGTGAGTTTACGCTTGAGTTTGGTGACTACGATGTAGAAATTACAGTACCTGCTGATCACATCGTATCGGCAACAGGTAAGCTTGATAACCCAAGCAGCGTTCTGACTAGCACACAGCGTAAGCGTCTTGAACAAGCTGAAGATGCTAAGCGCCCTGTTTTCATCGTGACTGAAGAAGAAGCGTTAGAAAACGAGAAAGAAGGAACAAACAAAACTAAAACATGGCACTTTAAAGCTGAAAACGTACGTGACTTTGCGTGGGCTTCTTCACGTAAGTTTATGTGGGACGCAAAAGGCTATCATCAAGGCGGTAAAGATCAGCCGTTAGTAATGGCAATGTCTTTCTACCCGAAAGAAGGTGGCGACCTTTGGAAGAAGTACTCTACTGAAGCTGTTGTTCATACAATGGAAGTGTATTCACGCTTCTCGTTTGACTACCCTTACCCTGTGGCTCAGTCTGTAAATGGTCCTGTAGGTGGTATGGAATATCCAATGATCACCTTCAATGGCCCGCGTACTGACCTACAAGACGACGGTACACGTACTTACTCACAAGCAGAAAAGCGTTTCTTAATCGGCGTTGTTATCCACGAAGTAGGTCACATTTACTTCCCTATGGTGGTTAACTCTGATGAACGTCAATGGACGTGGATGGATGAAGGTCTTAACAGCTTCTTAGATGGTGTTGCTGGTCGTGAATGGGACCACACAATTCCTTGGGGTGTTGAGCCTCGCGATGTTGTTGCATACATGAAGTCTGAAAACCAAGTGCCTGTTATGACTCAGTCAGACAGCGTATTACGTTTAGGCCCTAATGCTTATACTAAGCCTGCTGCTGCACTTAACATTTTACGTGAAGTGATCCTTGGCCGTGAGTTATTCGATTTTGCATTTAAAGAATATGCACAGCGTTGGAAGTACAAGCGCCCTACTCCAGCTGATTTCTTCCGCACTATGGAAGAAGCATCAGGTGTTGACCTTGATTGGTTCTGGCGTGGTTGGTTCTACACCACAGATCACGTTGATATCTCGTTAGACAAGGTTTACCAACTTCGTTTAGATACCAAAAACCCTGATATCGACTTTAATCGTTTACGTGATATCGAAGCTGACAAGCCAATGCCGTTATTCGTAAAACGTAATAAAGAAGAAGGCAAAAAACTGTGGGTTGAAGAAAACCCAGACGTAACTGACTTCTACGACGAAAACGACCGCTTCACAGTAACTAACAAAGAGCGTAACGCGTATAACAAATTCCTTAAAGGTTTAGAGCCTTGGGAACGTAAAACGTTTGAGCGTGCAATCAAAGAAGATAAAAACTACTACGTACTTGAGTTCTCAAACTTAGGTGGCTTAGTCATGCCTATCTTACTTGAGCTTACTTATGAAGATGGTACGAAAGAAGAGCAGTACATTCCGGCTGAAATCTGGCGTCGTAACCACAAGCATGTACAAAAGCTAATTGTTACAGAAAAAGGTAAAAACCTAGTGTCTGTTACAGTCGATCCACGCTGGGAAACAGCGGATGTTGATGTAGAAAACAACAACTACCCGCGTCGTATTATTCCATCGCGTATCGAAGTGTACAAACGTGAGAAGAGTAAAGCGAAAGTTAGCCGCGATATCATGCAAGATATTAAAACTGAGCTGAAAAAAGACGACGAAAAAGATGCTGAGGAGCAACAATAATGCGCTTTGCAGCCATTATTTTTGCTTTATTACTGAGTGCGCCAACTATGGCGCACCAGTTAAAAGCGTCTGTGACTACCGTGTTATTTAACAAACGGACTAACAACATAGAGCTGATGCATCGTTTTTATTTACATGATACAGAACACGCCGTTGAACATTTGTTTGACGGCAATGCTGATATATTAAGTAATAAAGAAGATCAAAAGCGTTTTGCTGATTATGTTGAGTCACATATTGCTCTACAAACTTTAGGTGGCAAACCACTTGAACTTAAAGATGTGGGTGCGCAAGTTGATGGTAAATTCTTTTGGGTTTATCAAGAAGTCACGATACCAGAGGGAATTCATGGTATTCGTATGAGCAACGGAGCACTTCGTGACCTATGGCCAGCACAAGTAAATATGGTAAACATTGAAGGCAAAGGAAAGGTAAAAACACTGACCTTTAGCCAAGATGATACCTGGCTTGAGGCTAGGTTTGAGTCGGTCAATCCAGAGTAATACCAATCCAAAAGGATTAAAAAAGTTCCTTTTTTAATCCTTTGATCCTTTAATTAACCCATTTCGTAAACTATCTTATTAATGGGCTTCAAAATTTTCCCAACTCTCATATACAGGGATTTATATGACTATCCATGACAACAATATCCGTGGTGTAATCTTTGACTTAGATGGTACTTTGGTTTCATCAGAGTTGGATTTTTCGCTTATCAAAGCGCAGGTAGGCTGTCCTGTTGAGAATGACTTACTTGCTTACATTGCATCATTACCTTCGCCTTACATGCGTGAAGAGGCGATGAACATAGTTCATCAGCATGAACTCATAGATGCACAACACGCTCATTTATTGCCAGGTGTTGCTGAGGCAATTACTAGGCTGAAAGAAAATAATATCCCGATGGCGATTGTAACTCGTAACTACGACCGTGCAGCTGCTATTAAATTAAAGAATAACCCCTTACCAATAGAAACTGTGCTGACTCGCTCTGATGCGCCAGCTAAGCCTGATCCAAGTGCCTTGAATGCGATTGCTACACTATGGGAGCTTGATCAGTCTGAGTTACTATATGTTGGCGATTACTTATTTGATATTCAGGCTGCGCATAATGCCAATATGCGTGCTTGCTTGTACGCTCCGGATGAAATTCCCGAGTATGCGAATCAGGCCGATTATGTAATGCATCATTTTTCAGAACTACCTACTTTGGTTGACTCATTCCAAGAAAATAAGGTGTTATGTTAAATAGCCTTGTTTTTAATTTTTCCTGAGATTTATTGTTAGTTTTTTATTTTTCTAAATGTCCTAGTACTAGCCCAAGCCGTCATGAGTTGCTAAAATATCGGCAATTATCAAATGTATTCATAGAGGCATAAGATGGGCAGAGCATTTGAAGTCCGCAAAAACGCCATGGCTAAAACAGCCAATGCAAAAACTAAAGTAAATTCTAAGTACGGTAAAGAAATCTACGTTGTTGCTAAAAATGGCGAACCAGATCCAGAAGTTAACCAAGCGCTAAAACGTATTATTGAGCGTGCAAAAAAAGACCAAGTTCCAGCACACGTAATCGATAATGCAATCAAAAAAGCAGCCGGCGGAGCAGGGGAAGACTATTCTCCAGCACGTTACGAAGGCTATGGCCCTGGTAACTGTATGGTAATTGTAGACTGTTTAACTGATAACCCTAACCGTACTATCAAAGATGTACGTTTACCGTTTACAAAAACAGATTCAAAAATTGGCACACCGGGTTGTGTAGCGCATATGTTCGATCACTTAGCTGTTTTAGGCTTTGAAGGTGATGACGACGAAGTTGTACTTGAAGCGCTAATGATGGCTGATGTAGACGTAACGGATGTAGAAGTAGAAGATGGCAAAGTGTCAGTTTTCGCTCCACATACAGAGTACTACAAAGCAAAAACTGCTCTTGAAGAAGCATTTGAAGGTATTAACTTTGAAGTAGACGAAATCACGTTTGTTCCACAAGTTCATACTGACATCACTGAGCCAGATGATATCGCAAACTTTGAAAAGTTTATTTCTATGCTTGATGACTGTGATGACGTGCAAAACGTTTATCACAATGCGATTGTCAAAAACTAATTTTAAAAAAGTTAGTACGTATTAGTACGTAAAAAGGGGCATTTGGTAACAAATGCCCCTTTTTTAATAGATTTTTATTATGCCGTGAATGATGAGTATTCACTGTCGTTATGAGTTTATACCAATACGCTTAATTTAGTGGTCTATTTTGAGGCAATAAAACCTCGTTGATAACAAGGCAAAAATTTCGTTATTTAGTTGTTCTAAATCAGAAATTTTTAACGCAGGTAGCGACAGGTTTAATCCCTCAAAATAATTAAGTATTATTGCGGATTGGTATCAGTTGATATTAGTCAAAAAAAAAGCAGCCCTTAGGCTGCTATGAACGACACATGAAACTCGAAGGAGAGTTGTGTAGTGGCTAATTTAACGACTTATATTTTATACGGAACGCATGCAATAATGGTTCAGTATATCCACTAGGTTGTTTAACTCCATCTAAAACAAGGGCTAACGCTGCTTGATAAGCAACGCTTTGCGCTAAGGTTTCGGCTGAATCAGCCATATTTTTGTAAGCAGGATCACCTTCATTTTGGCCATCAACGACTTTCGCCATGCGTGCCATGGTTTTTCTAATTTGCTCTTCAGAACAAACACCATGATACAGCCAGTTGGCCATGTGTTGGCTTGAAATACGCAGTGTGGCACGGTCTTCCATTAAGCCAACATGGTTGATGTCTGGTACTTTTGAGCAGCCAATACCTTGGTCAATCCAACGCACAACATAACCTAAAATACCCTGTGCATTGTTATCAAGTTCGGCTTGAATATCTTCTTTGCTTAAGCTGCTGGCATCTTTCATAAGCGGTGGAGTGAGTAAGCTGGTAAGGCTTGCTTCTTTACGGTCCATAAGCGCTTTTTGACAAGCAAATACATCAATATCGTGATAATGCATTGCATGCAGCGTTGCAGCAGTAGGAGAGGGCACCCACGCGGTATTTGCACCACTTTTCGGGTGACCACTTTTTTGTTCCATCATTAACGCCATTTTATCTGGCATTGGCCACATACCTTTACCAATCTGTGCTTTACCACTGAGACCTGTAGCTAAGCCAATATCAACGTTGCGATCTTCGTATGCGCTGATCCAAGGCTCAAGTTTAATTGCGCCTTTTGGCAATACCACACCTGCTTGCATTGAAGTATGAATTTCGTCACCAGTACGGTCTAAGAAACCGGTATTGATGAATACAACACGGTTTTTAGCCTCGAAAATACAGGCTTTTAAGTTAGCTGAAGTGCGGCGTTCTTCATCCATAATACCCATTTTAATGGTGTTTGCAGGCAAGCCTAGCAACTGCTCAACGCGGGTAAATAGGGTATTAGTGAATGCCACTTCTTCTGGGCCATGCATTTTTGGTTTTACAATGTTAATGCTATTAGCCGTTGAATTTTTAAGGCTGCCTGTGCCTTTTAAATCATGAAGCGCTGCGGTGCTGGTGATAATGGCATCCATAATGCCTTCAAACACGTCATTGCCTTCACTATCTTGGATAGCTGGGTTAGTCATTAAATGGCCAACGTTACGCACAAACATCATGCTACGGCCTTTAAGCGTGATTGTTTCGCCATTTACACCTTGATATTGGCGGTCTTGTGCTAAACGGCGCTCAATGGTTTTGCCATCTTTGTTAAATGCTTCTACAAGGTTTCCTTGCATTAAACCAAGCCAGTTTTGATAAACATTTACTTTGTCTTCGGCATCAACGGCAGCAACGGAATCTTCACAGTCCATAATCGTTGTGAGGGCCGCTTCAAGTAGTACATCTTTTAGGCCTGCTTTATCTGCTTGGCCTATTGGGTTATGGTGATCGATTTGCAGCTCTATATGTAAGCCATTATTTTTCAATAAGATAGCGCTTGGGTTTTGCGCTTCACCTTGGTAGCCAATAAGTTGTTCAGGATTTGCTAAACGAACCTGACTACTGTCACGTAATGTGATTAAAAGCTCATTATTTACCACCGAATAGCTGGTGCTTTCGATGTGTGAGCCATTTGCTAAAGGCAATGCTTTATCGAGGAACTGGCGGGCATAAGCCATTACTTTAAAGCCACGTACTGGGTTGTATGTAGAGCCTTTCTCAGCGCCGTCGTCTTCACTCAACACATCAGTGCCGTATAGCGCATCATACAAAGAGCCCCAGCGAGCATTTGCTGCATTTAAGGCAAAGCGTGCATTGCTTACTGGCACAACAAGCTGCGGCCCAGCTGTACTTGCGATTTCAGGCTCTACTTGCTCTGTTTCTATGCTGAAGCTAGCGGGTTCAGGAACGAGGTAGCCAATGTCTTCAAGGAATGCTTGATAGTTAGTTGCATCCCATACCGGCTGCTGCTTGTGGTAGTCATCAATCTTAGCTTGAAGTTGTTCGCGTTTTTCTAAAAGTGCACGATTGATTGGCGTTAGTTCATTGACGATATCAGCAAAACCTTGCCAAAAGGTGTCTGTGCTAATGCCTGTTCCAGGTAAAAGTTGCTGTTCAACAAACTGTGCAAGTTGTTGATCAACGCTTAAACCGTTAAGTGAGAGAGTGGTCATAATAATGTCCTTTAAACGAGCTTAATTTGATCATTCATGGTTCAACCATATCGTAAAAAAGGCTAATAAGCAGGCTATTTACCATTCACTAAAAATATAGTGGCAATAACAACTATAAATTTACTAAATCCAAAAAATCCGCCTAATGTTGAATTAAGCGCTACGAAGCAAATGCCAACTAGCCACTCTCACTAACAAAAAATAGATAACCCGTTCGAAGGATTTTTATTATGACAACATATCAACGCGAAACCGATAACCTAGCTACTTTATGTCAAACACAAGGCAAAACGTGGCAGTCAATCAACCCAGAATACGCAAGCCGTATGCGCTTACAAAACCGTTTTCGTACGGGTCTAGACATTGCTCAATACACTGCAGACATTATGCGTGCAGACATGGCAACCTACGATGCTGACCACAGCCAATACACACAATCATTAGGTTGTTGGCATGGTTTCACTGCACAGCAAATGATGATGGCAATTAAACGTCATAACAAAACAACCAAACGCAGCTATGTATACCTAAGTGGCTGGATGGTTGCGGCACTTCGCTCTGAGTTTGGTCCATTACCTGACCAAAGTATGCATGAAAAAACATCTGTTCCAGCGCTAATCGAAGAAATCTACACTTTCTTAAAGCAAGCTGATGCACGTGAACTTGACCACCTTTACAAAGACCTAGACGAAGCGAAAGCAAACGGCGGTGATGTTCAAGCTGTACTAAATAAAATCGATAACTTTGAAAGCCATGTTGTGCCAATTATTGCTGACATCGATGCGGGTTTCGGTAACGAAGAAGCAACTTACCTACTGGCTAAAAAGATGATTGAAGCGGGGGCATGTGCTATCCAAATCGAGAACCAAGTATCTGACGCAAAACAATGTGGTCACCAAGCTGGTAAAGTAACTGTACCGCATGAAGATTTCCTAGCAAAAATTAACGCTGTTCGTTACGCATTCTTAGAGCTTGGTATTGATAACGGTATTATCGTTGCTCGTACTGACTCATTAGGTGCAAGCCTTACTCAAAAAGTGCCTGTATCTAAAACACCTGGCGACCTTGCTAGCCAATACACGTCGTTCCTTGAAACAACACCTGTAAACAGTGTAGATGACTTAAATGAAGGCGACACAGCAATGAAGCTGAATGGTCAGCTTTGCAAACCAACACGTTTAGATAATGGTTTATACCAGTTCCGTGAAGGCACAGAGAAAGACCGCGTAGTTCTTGATTGTGTAACTAGCTTACAATCAGGCGCAGACTTACTGTGGATTGAAACAGAAAAGCCAAACGTTAAACAAATCGCTGAGCTTGTAAACCGCGTTAAAGAGCAAGTACCAAATGCTAAGCTGGTATACAACAACTCACCGTCGTTCAACTGGACACTTAAATTCCGTGAGCAAGTATATGCTGAGTGGCAAGAACAAGGTAAAGACCTATCTGCTTACCCAAGCATCGATGACAATAAAGCATTAATGGCGCCAGAAATGGATGACACAGAGCTTGCAGCGGCAGCAGATGTACTTGTACAAAACTTCCAAAAAGATGGTGCACGTGAAGCGGGTATCTTCCACCACCTAATCACGCTACCAACTTACCATACAGCGGCGCTAAGCACTGATATTCTATCAGAAGGCTATTTCGGCGACCTTGGTATGCTAGCGTATGTTCGCGACGTACAACGTCAAGAAATCCGCCGTGAGCAAGCATCAGTGAAACACCAAGACCTAGCAGGTTCTAACATTGGTGATACGCATAAAGAGTACTTCTCTGGTGAAAATGCGCTTAAAGCCGGTGGTGAAGCAAATACTATGAACCAGTTCTAACCAAGTTGTAATTTCCTTTATAGCTATTCAATAATGTTGTTAGGGGTCTTCGGGCCCTTTTTCATTTGTAGCCATCAGCTTTCAGCCGTCAGCCATCAGACTCGCATCTCACATCTCGAACCTCGCACCTCGCATCTCGCATCTCGCATCTCGCATCTCGCATCTCGGATCACTCTTTAACCAAGTCTTGGATCAGCTATTTACTAGCTTATAAAAATACAGATCACGCATTTACCAGCTTAAGAATTTTAGATCAGGATTTAACTACCTCCGCCTCATGAGCCTTAATTTAGGGCTTATTGGCAGAGCACAGCCTCTAGAATGGCCAAAATTAGGTCATATAAACGGCAATTTAATACTGTTTTGTAAAATCTTGCGATTTACAAACCGATTTTTTATTAACTCACCCAAGCTATAAACCGATTTTTTACCAACTCAACATCCTCACAAACCAAAATTTTACTAACTGAAGCTAGGTTTTTAGCGGCACAAACCGATTTTTTACTAACTCAAGTTACTGATTTTGGCTATAAACCGATTTTTTACTAACTGCTTTTGGATTAATGTCCGATATTTGAAAAATGTATGTAAGGAGTTACTCACATTGTGACTGTAAAGGGGGTTTACAGGAAAAGAGAGCTATCAGCTTTCAGCCGTCAGCTATCAGATTGAGATTCAAAAGTTAGCAAGAATAAAGTTAGAAAGGGGAAAGTTAGCAAGAGTAAAGTTAGAAAGTAGCAGCGGGTTTACCCCGCGTTATGGTTTTATTAAATGACGCGGCATAAAGCTGCTGCTACAGGTAAGTGTGAAACTATTTTATGTTTTGTGTATGGCGCGGCATAAAGCCGCACCTAAACTATTGCTCGCAACTCGCAACTCGCAACTCGCAACTCGCAACTCGCAACTCGCAACTCGCAACTCGCAACTCGCAACTCGCAACTCGCAACTCGCAACTACTTACTATGTTTATCAAACCACCATTGAATATAGGCTACTTTGGTCATCAGGTTTGATGGACGCGCGGTAATACCATGTGAGGCATTAGGAATACGTACCATCGCTGTATCAACACCTTGCAGCTTTAACGCTTGGTAAAATTGCTCGGTTTCAGAAATAGGGGTGCGATAGTCTGATTCGCCGGTTAACAGCATAGTGGGTGTTTTTACATTGCCCACATAGCTAATTGGGGAGCGCTTCATATAATGCTCAATATTGTCCCATGGTTTACCTGGGAACCAATAGTCAGCAAAGAAAGGGTAGAAGTCAGCAGTTAGTACAAAGCTGATCCAATTGATAACTGGTTTAGCAACAACAGCTGCTGCAAAGCGGTCTGTATGACCCACAATCCATGCAGTTAAAACACCGCCACCTGAACCGCCGGTAACAAACAACTTACTCTCATCAATAAAGCCCTTATTGATGACAGCATCAACACCTGTCATTAAGTCATCAAAGTCATTACTAGGGTAGTTATGATGAATTGTTTGCGCAAATTCTTTGCCGTACGAGTCACTGCCGCGCGGGTTCATATACAGCACAACATTCCCTTTGGCTGCGTATAATTGCACTTCAGGGCTAAAGTGAGGGCCGTAGTTTGCAACAGGACCGCCGTGGATCTCTAGTACAAGTGGGTACTTTTTGTTTTTATCAAAGCCCGGTGGGTAGGCAATCCAACCTTGAATAGCCAAACCGTCGTGGCTTGATTTAACCCAAATTTCTTCAACCTTAGCCAGCTCTTTGTCGCCCAGCGCATCTTCGTTTAATTGCGTTAAACGTGCGGTTTTACCACGCTTAATTAATGCTACATCAGCTGGGCGCTGTGTATCTGCGAGTGTGAATGCAACTTCACCACCTTCGCTCACATCAAAATCACCACCTGAATACGGACGACCAAAGGCGACACTACCAATCTCTGAGGTAATCACCTTATGTTTACCACTACGCGGCTGGTAAGCTAGGTGTGTTTTGCCTTCGCTATCGTAGCTAAAATAAAGACCTCTGCCGCTATCATCCCATTTTATATCTTCGACACTACGGTCTAAATCAGCAGTGAGTACTGAGGTTTTTCCTGATTTCAAATCAAGTAAATAAATGTCGCTGTTTTCATAGTTAGTCTTTTTGTCGTCATAGCCTGTGTATGCCAGATAACGACCATTTGGCGAGACTTTTGGGCGTGAATCTGGGCCTTTACGGTCTGTTATTTGGGTAATTGAACGATCCGCTAAGCTAAGTTTATAGATTTCAGATTCAGTTGGGTGTAATTCATTATCTTCATAACGATTAGCCGAAAAATAAAACGCATCGCCTTTTTCGTTAAAGCTAATAGCACCACCATGATCAAAATCACCAGAGCTTAATTGACGTGCATTGCCGCCCGTTGCACTGATGATAAAAAAGTGACGATAACCTTTTTCAGAGTAGCCACCGCCATCGGCACGGTAATAGGTATCGTCAATATATTTAGCTGGCTCTGCCCACTTAGCGCCTTCTGGCTTACCCGGTAAAGACACAGGGCTTGCTGATTTTGCTGGCACAAACTGGCTAAACACCAATTGTTTGCCATCTGGCGTCCAAGTTAATCCGCCAGGGCTTTGCGTTAGGTTACTAATTTTTGCTACGTTACCGGTTTTTAACCATTTTACATAGATTTGGCTGCTACCGTCTCGGGTAGAAATAAACGCTAAACGAGTTTCATCAGGCGACAATACCGGAGAGTAGTCCATATGCACGCCAGACGTTAGCGGTAGCATGGTTTTACCATCTGGGTTTACTGACCAAATATTGCTGACTTTACGGTCGCTTTTGATATCCATGCGATTACGCACAAAGTAAATTGTATCGCCATTTTTTGTCATTTCTATTTGGTTGGCGTATTCAAGATCAAAAACATTTTCAAGTTGAAAGGTATTGCTAGCTCCTGCATGGCTGTAAAAGCTAGCTGCTGCAAGCAGTGCTAAAGACGTTTTAAACTTCATTTTATTTCCTTGTTAGTGAGCAGAAATTAGGGCGTGTTAACCTGTTATAAAGTAACAACCATCAGAAATATAGTCCATTGCGATGAATGGAGAAATCAATAGACAGATGGTCATTTCCCTTTTATGTTGAGTACAGACACTTTTAAACGTAAGGAGCACACAATGATAGGTTACATCATGTTAGGCACTAACAACCTAGCTAAAGCAGTAAAGTATTACGATGAATTGTTCGCCACTCTAAACGCCGAGCGCTTTTTAGAAACTGACCGCTTTGTCGCATGGAGCACAGGCCAAGATAAGCCCGGTTTTGCGGTTACCAAACCTTATAACGATGAAAAAGCCACAGTGGGTAACGGCACTATGATTGCTCTGGCAGTCGACACCCCAGCCCAAGTAGATGCCTTTTATAAGAAGGCCATAGAACTAGGTGGCACAGACGAAGGTGCCCCCGGCCCACGTGAAATGCCCGGCTTTTATGCGGGATACTTTAGAGACCTAGACGGTAATAAACTAAATGTGTTTTGTTTTACGCATGGGTAAAAAAAGTTAGCAAGGGGAAAGTTAGAAAGAGTAAAGTTAACAGGCGCTAGGCTCTAGGAAACAGGGCCTAGCTTATGTAGCCGAGGTTTTAGATAATAAAGAATAAGTTTCACCAGCTGAGAATATTATGGCTCATTTACACTGCTTTTCAGGTAGTTATCAGTAGAACTCTTACACCTTTGTAAAGTATGCATGCTCAAAATTGACAAGCTCCGGTGCTTTATACACATGCTAGTGATAACAATTCATTTAAAGTAAATGTGCAGAATTATGAAAAAATTAGTGTATCTCATTGTCTCTTGCTTAGTTTGGCATCCCGTATACGCAGAAGAACCTGACGATCTTTTTGGTGCCTTGAGTGGCTTATACTGGTGTTTGAAGAAAGAAACTCCAACAAGCTTCGAGCAAATTGATTCTGCGTTTGGATTTGAATTACCAGCTAGTGCAACTAAAGCCAGTTTTGATGATTGGTACAAGAATGTAAGTTTAACCGTTGAAAACGAGGAGCTTTTAGTGACTCGGAAGTTAGATAAAACATCAAAAAAATCGGCTGTTAATTGTGAATCTGTTTCAAGTACCAATTAAAACAATAGCTCTCATGGTAAGCAAAGCGAGCTTTTTTAGAAAACGCGCTAAAGCACGACCTACAATTCGCAAAAAGTTGCGCGAAATAAATTTCTTGTTTACAAGAAAGTAGTGGGGTTATCTTAAGCTGTGATTAGGAAGCTGTTGTTCGGCGCTAAAGCACCTCCTACCTCACATCTCGTACCTCGCATTTCGCACCTCGCACCTCGCACATCGCACCTCGCACCTCGCATCTCGCACATCGCACCTCGCATCTCGCACCTCGCACCTCGCATCTCGCACCTCGCATCTCGACTCTCAACCTGATGGCTGACGGCTGAAAGCTGACAGCTAGTTCCCCTACCAACTTCCGCTTATTTTCATTACACTGCTCCAATACAAAAATAATTATAAAAATTGAGAATGATCATGACGTCGAAACTGCTTAAACCTCTTTCTTGTGCATTTGCACTGAGCCTTGTGGGCTGTGGTGGAGGTGAGGTGTTTACTGCCCCTGCTAGTAGTGAATTTGCCCATGGCAATGAGCTACTAAGTGCCACGGCGCTAACCGAGGATGCTAGTCACGCGTTAGTGGCAACCCAATCTGAGGTGTGCGTTTGGGATAATCAGTTAAAAGCGCGTTTATACGATTGTATAACAGGGCAGGGCGCTGAACATGTTGAACTTGTGGGCTTTAGCGCTAACAAATCTCGTTTTTTCATTTCAAATAGATTATCGGTGACTTTATACGATACTCGCACTGGGCGTAGTATTGGTACTTGGCTTACCGGGCAAGAAATCGCTAGAGACATCGCTATTTCAGCCGTAGGCGATACTTTGGTTATCGCTTATCGTAGCGGCAAGGCTGAGGTAATAAATACTCGCACAGGTGATACTAAGCGTTTTGATATTCATCGCTTAGATATTAATAGCGTGGCGTTATCGGCTGATGGTCAGTGGGCGTTTACCGGCTCAAGCGACAAGTACGTTAAGCTTTGGTCAACAAGTGATGGTAGCACTCGCTTTGAAGAGCGTTTAGCGACTAGAGTGAATCACGTTACTTTAAATAAAACAGCAAGCTTGGGCTTTGCAATTGACTCGGTTGATGATCGTGTATTTTTTGATTTAGCCAATCAAAAAGAGCTATCAGAAGTGGCCTCATACTCTAACTTTATTGAATTCACTGCATCGCAATTTATTAATCAAGATAAATGGCTATTAACGGCCTCACCAAAAATGAAGATGCGTTTATATCGCGTTGCAGATGGTGAATTAATCGCTGAATACGAAGCTAAACAACAGCGCCAACGTACGTCAGTACTGAGTGTGGCGTACGATGGTAAGCAACTATATTCAGAAACCAGTGATGGCCTATTGCAAGCTTGGCCATTTGATAAAATAAACACTAAATAACAGCTAAAACAAAAACGCCTACTTTAAGTAGGCGTTTGTTTTAAATGGCGATGAAATTAGTAATCAAACTTATGCTTGGTAAACAAGCTTTGCACTTGTTGCCAAACTGCACCAGGTTTACCATCGCCAACTAACTTGCCATTTACTTTTACAACTGGGCCAACTTCTTTAGTGGCGCTGGTGATCCATACTTCGTCGGCATCAAGTAACTCATCTTTACTAATAATGCGCTCTTGCACTTTAAAGTCACTGTAACTGTGAAGAATATTGAGGATTAACCAGCGGGTGATCCCCGGTAAAATTTGGTTATCAAGTGGTGGCGTACTGATCACACCATCTTTAACAATAAACACGTTACTTGAACTAGCTTCGGTAATTTCTTCTAAGCGGTTAAATAGAATGGTTTCTTTGTTACCTGCTGCTGCACCGTGCTGGTAATGGATCACGTTGCCAAGCAGTGCCGTTGATTTAATATGGCAGCGTTGCCAGCGACGGTCTTGCTCAAGCGATACAGTGTAAGTTGTTGCATTGTCGATATCGCCTTGTGGCTCTGCTGGAATTTCAAAAGCAAACGCGAATACGGTCGGGGTAATATTAGTTGGGTAACCGTGGGCACGCTTAGTGTCGGCGCCGCGGCTAACGTGCAAATAAATCCCTAGATTATCACCTTGGTTTTTCTCGCATAAATCATTACAGATTTTACGCCACGTATCGGCACTGTAATCGAGCTTAATTTCAAGTTCGTTTAAACCGTTATTCATACGCTCAATATGTGCGCCAAAGCCAAGCATTTTGCCTTGGTATGATGGGATCACTTCATAGATGCCATCGCCAAATAAGAAGCCGCGATCCATGGGTGAAATCTTTGCTTCATCAGCGCCAAGGTATTCACCGTTTAGGTATACCGTGCCCATTGTTAAACCTCATTCTCTGTCGTAAAGCCGCCAAGTTGGCGAAGCCGAGTTATTAATTGTTGACCATGCATTGCATGCAGGCCGTCTTCGGTGAGCTCATTTTTATGGGTGACGCCATCGACACTACCGCGCTCACTTAGGTAATGCAAAATGTTGAGTGGCTCAATATCAGCCAGCAAATCAGTGTTATGCCAGCGACTTAAAAAGGCAATGAGCCCGTATGCTGCCCAGTTAGATACATCGGCAAGTAACAGCTCATCACAGGTTGTTAAACAAGGTGTGATGTTTAGCGCTTGCATATGCTGTGCAAGGTTACCCATGCCTATTTCGTTACCGCCATCACCAATCGCTATGGTGGGGCAAGGTGCTTCTGTCACAAAAAAATCAAAGCAGCCGCAATGCTCCGAAATATCAATACCGCGCATATTATAATAACGCTGATGTTCGTTAAGCCCCGGGCGTTCTATTGATAAAACACAATCAGGCTTTAGCTGCGCAAGGGCTTTAATGCTAAAAGTGTGTGCATTATCAATGCTATTAATTGGCAGCTCAAAACAGTTAAAGTCATTTTTTAGGGCACTGTAAAGGGGGTTGCCAGTAACCAAAATAGGCTGTTTACCAAGCTTTTCGAGCACCTTGTAAAGTGCAATTGCACCAACCGGACCATCGGTTTCGAAAGTATTGTTAACCGCAAAGCCAGTACCTATCAACACAGTACCTTGTGCTTGATGAAGGTATTTTGCTGCGCGTAAATACGTCCCCGTTAGTTGGTTTGCGTATAAATGCTGCATTCCACGCGGGTTTTGTTCAACCATCATGGTTTCAATGTGTTGGCTGAGCGCTGCGTCGCTTAAGCTTGCTGACATAATGCTTTGATCTCTTGAATGAGTGCAATACCCGCTTCATTATCGCCATGTACACACAGGCTATTGGCATTAAGTGCCAGCTGCTGACCACTTCGCGTTGTAACTGTGCCATGTGCAACTAACTGTTTAACTTGCGCCATTAGTGCCGCTTTGTCGTGTACACTGCCGGCTAAAGAGCGTGCAACAAGTTTACCTTCGTCTGTGTATTGACGGTCGGCAAACGCTTCTAAAATGAGTTCTAGTTGAAGATCGTTTGCTTGTACTTTGTGTTTGGCAGCTTGGTTGGTAGCTAAAATCATTAATTTTAATGGCTTTGCATAACTTGCCACTGCACGCATAACGATATTCAGCGTTTGCTCGTCACTCATCATGTCGTTATACAATGCGCCATGTGGCTTAACGTATTCAAGCGTTAAACCATGTACTGCAGCCATACCATCAATTGCAGCAATTTGATAATGCAGGCAATTGGTCAGCTCTTTTTCGCTCATAGCCATTGAGCGGCGACCAAAGCCTTGCTTATCTGGGTAACTTGGATGTGCGCCAACCATTACTTTGTGTTGCTTGGCGAGGGCTAGGGTGTTTGCCATCACATCGGCATCGCCAGCATGAAAGCCACAAGCAATATTTGCCATATCAATATGTGGCATAACTTGCTCGTCTAAGCCCATTTTCCACATGCCAAAGCTTTCGCCAAGGTCGCAGTTTAGTTTCATCGTCATTTATAACGCTGCCATTTTACTATTTGGAATATCGGTGATCAGCATGTGCCCTGGGCTATGCGTGATACAAAAATCAGGAGCCGCGTTGGCAATCGCAACTTGTGGAGTAACACCACAGGCCCAAAATACTGGTACTTCGCCTTCTTTAATGGTTACCGCATCACCAAACTCAGGTTTGTTGATATCTTTAATGCCAATTGCTGCAGGGTCGCCAAAATGCACTGGTGCACCATGTACACTTGGAAAACGGCTGCAAATTTGGATCGCGCGAATGGCATCGGCAGGTTTCATTGGGCGCATGCTTACAACCATATTGGCGTGAAAAATCCCTGCACTTTGGCAAGCCATATTGGTCACATACATAGGCACATTTTTTTGTTCGCTGATGTTTCTGATCTCAAGACCCGCAGCAATAAGCGCTTCTTCAAATGAGAACGAGCAACCAATTAAAAAGGTGACTAAATCGTCGCGCCAATGATTCGTAATATCGGTAACCTCTTCAACCATTTGGCCTTGTTTAAAGACGCGGTAACGGGGTAAGTCGCTACGAATATCAATGTCTTCACCAACAGTTGGCATATCGGTAACGCCCGGTATACGGCTAGTTGCAATGATTGGGCAAGCTTTCGGGTTTGCTTGGCTAAACTGCAAAAAATCAAACGCGTATTGTTTAGGTAAAATCACTAAATTAGCTTGCACAAAGCCCGGTGCAAAGCCCGATGTATTGCCAGTGTAGTCACCCTCGCGTACCATTTTACGAATAGCCGCTGGAGTGGTTAAAGATGCATTTTTTTGCATGTGACTCTCCTTGAAATTAACACTTGCCCATTGTTGCTACAATAACACTCAGTTCAGGTCATTAATAGTAACCGGCAGTTGCCCTTTAGCAGGGGCTTTCCCTAGTAAAACGTTTGCCAGCGCTGTAAAAGCAGGGCCAGCAATCTTTTCATCTGTATCTACATCTATATTGTAAGCATAGGTGGCAAGTACAGCATCGCCAAATTTTCCAAATTGGGCAATATCGTAAGGGGCTCGTAAGCTGACAAATACGGTCTTTTTATGGGCTAATTTTGCTTGTTTTAACAATGACTCTAATGCCGCTGATTGATCTGCTTTAGCAATTGCAAACTCAGGGTTATCAGCTAAATCATCCATCCCGCCGACTTCAACAGCACTTTGTTTTGGTGACGCATTTGCGGCAATGATAATGTCGGCTTCGTTAATTTCTTTTAATGTTGCAAGCGGCTCATAACCTTGCAAACTCGTACAGCTAAAGCTAATTAGCTTATCGGTGTTATCAATTAACGCCTGCTGCAGAGCATAGCATTTGCGGGTGTCTGGCATAATAATATGCACTTTGCTGCCCGATTTAATGCTAAGCGGTAGGGTGTTTTTCTCGTTTTTCACTTCGGTGATAGCTGCCAATGCTAATTCGGCTTCTACTTTTCTATGGCTTTGATCACCCAGTAGAAGCTGCGCTTTTTTGATGGCTGCTTCGTCATCAAGTGAAGAGGTAAGTTTAAACTTTTCTTTAAGTTTTAAAATACGTGTTGCAGAAGCACTCATTTCGTTGGCATTTAACGTGCCACGTTGTACTTCTTGCTCTAATCGCTCAATCAGGGCTTCAAGTACTGCTAAGTCTTTAGGGCTTCTGATTTCGATTGGCATCAGGGCAATATCAACACCCGCTGCAAAGGTATTTACTACCGCTTCGATTGGTTCAAAAAAGTGGCTGATCCCCGCCATATCGAGGGCATCTGTGATCACTACACCTTGATAACCAAGTTCATCACGTAATAAGTCGGTGATGATTTTGCGCGACATCGTTGCAGGTTTGATCATGGTTTTGCCTTCTTTACTGACAAACGTGCTGTCGTCGAGGGCAGGGTATTGAATATGTGCAGTCATGATCATACCCGGTTGTTGGTTTTTAATAATTTCTTTAAAAGGGGGGAGATCTTGCTGCCAAATGGTTTCTTTATCATGTATTACTTTTGGCAGGCCTGTGTGGCTATCTACATTGGTATCACCATGACCCGGAAAGTGCTTCAATGATGAAATAACGCCGTTGTTTTCAAACCCTGCCACTTGGGCACCACCTAGTTTTGCAACCAATTGCGGATCTTCACCGTAAGAGCGCACGTTAATAACTGGGTTATCTGGGTTCATGTTTACATCGACCGTGGGTGCATAGTTAACATTAACACCCAGTGCCAATAGCTCGTCGGCAATTATGCGTGCAGATTCAGTTGCGAAGTGGGTACCATGTTCTTTATAGGTGGCGCCAATCGACATGTTACCGGTAAACGACGTACCAACATCACGAGGAATTCGGGCAACTCGGCCACCTTCTTGGTCTATCGAAATAAACAGCGGTAAGCCTAACTCTGACTTAGCAGCGGCTTTTTGTAGGTCATTATTAAGTTTGATCACTTGCGGCACGGTATCGATATTTTCTGCAAATAAAATCACCCCACCAATATTATGTTTAGTGATGATATTCGCCAAATCGGCCGGCAGCTCTGTCACCGGTTTACGGCATTTTTGCTCACCTGGGTCTTGCTCGCAGTAATAACGTAGGTCAAGCATGAGCTTTTGCCCTAACTGTTGTTTTAAAGTTAATGCAGACTCAGCAAATGATGATTGTAATGGCATGAAACATCCTAATCCGATAACCAGTGACGATAGTGCAAACTTATTTAACACAGCAAGCTCCAAAGCAAAACGCTTATTTAGTTTTTAGAATAAATTATTCTTGATGTTAATGGGTTTTTAAATATAAATACAGTATTTTTTTGCTACCCTAGCGGTTTTTGAGTCCGACTGCAAAAAGCTAAGTTAGATCACCAAATAGGGCTAATAGGCTTAGATAACCAAACCTTTATACTGATGAAAAGCGTGGCAAGTTGATAATTTATCAATTTAATGGGTCGCTTTTTAGTACAATTTAAAGTAATAATATATTCCATAATCATCAGCGTAAATATGACAAGCCTGGGGGCGAGATGGCTTTAACTCGATTACACGCATTTAAACAGCAAATTAAACCTTTTTTACCAGAGTCAGCATTAATAGAAGATTACTCGCGCCGTTATGCGTACGGAACAGACGCCAGCTTTTATCGATTAATCCCTGAGTTAATTGTATTAGTGAGCAATCAAAATCAAGCACGACAAGTGATCATTGCTGCCAACGAGCAACAGGTACCCATCACATTTCGCGCCGCTGGAACGAGTTTATCTGGGCAAGCAATTACCGACTCTGTATTGGTTTTACTTTGTGATAGTTGGAGCAAGTTTGAAATCCTTGATGACGCCGAGGCAATACGTTTACAACCGGCGATCATTGGTGCTCGAGTAAATCAAGTATTAGCCCCGTTTGGTAAAAAGATTGGCCCTGATCCCGCTTCAATTAATAGCTGCAAAATAGCCGGTATGGCGGCAAATAATTCATCAGGCATGTGTTGTGGAGTGGCGCAAAACAGCTACCACACAGTAAAAGATATGACCCTCATTTTTGCCGATGGCACAGTGCTTAATACGGCTGATAGCCAAAGCTGTAATGCCTTTTTGCAAAGCCATAGCCCTTGGGTTGATGAGCTAATGAGCCTAGTTGATAGCATAAAGCAAAACCCCGATTTGAGTGAGCGCATCGCCCATAAATATCGTTTAAAAAATACCACAGGCTATGGTCTAAACGCGCTGCTGGATTTTTCTGATCCAATCGAAATCATTAAGCACCTCATTATTGGCTCTGAAGGTACGTTAGCTTTTATCGCCGATATCACCTACCACACTGTGGTTGAGCATAAGTACAAACACACAGGTTTCTTTATTTTTGACGATATCAGCAAGGTGTGTGAGCTGGTACAAAGGCTGAGTGAACTTGATGTTGCTGCTGTTGAACTGCTAGATAAACGTGCCCTGATGTCGGTGTCTGAGCATGCCATAATGCCAAAAGAAGTGGCCAGCTACCCAGAGCAATCAGCAGCACTGTTAATTGAGTTAAGAGCTGAAAATGCACAGGCTCTCGATGCGCTCACTAAGAGCACTGAGCAACTTCTTGCCGAGTTTAAGCAAAGCCAACTGGCAGCGATTGAGTTTTCAGCAGACAGCGCCCGTAATGCGGCACTTTGGAATATTCGTAAAGGCACCTTTCCTGCGGTTGGCGCAGTGCGCGAAACTGGCACTACAGTGATAATTGAAGATGTTGCCTTTGCCCTTGATAAACTAGCTGAGGGCGTGAATGCGCTGCATCAATTATTTGTCAAATATGGCTATGATGAAGCCATTATTTTTGGGCATGCACTTGCCGGAAATCTACACTTTGTATTCACCCAAGCTTTTGATACACCAGAGCAAGTAAGCCGATACGAACAATTTATGGCTGATGTGGCGAACTTAGTGGCGGTTGAACTAAAAGGGTCATTAAAAGCTGAGCATGGCACTGGGCGTAACATGGCGCCGTTTGTTGCTACTGAATGGGGAGACGATGGCTTCGCGGTGATGGTTGCGCTTAAAGCACTATTCGATAAACAAAATATTCTTAACCCTGGGGTTATTATTAATCACGACAAAAATGCCCACACTCAGCATTTAAAAGTCATGCCAAAAAGTGATGATATTATCGATACCTGTATTGAATGTGGCTTTTGCGAAGTGGTTTGCCCATCAAAAGGGCTTAGCTTAACACCGAGGCAGCGTATTACTTTATGGCGACACCGCACAGAGCTACACAATCAATTACTAACAACCGAAGATGTAGCAAGCAAACAGAAGTTAAATCAAAAGCTCAGTGTTATCGAGGCCGACTTTAAATACCTTGGTATTGATACGTGCGCGGCAACGGGTCTTTGCGGTCTTAAATGCCCGGTGGGAATAAACACGGGCGAATTTATAAAATCGCTCAGAGCAGAGCAAGCCTTATCAAGCAAGGTTGCACGGTCATTATCACGCTTTGCCAACAAGCATTTTGCGGTTGTTGCAACGGGTGCACGATTTGGTTTAACCGTGATGCAGGTGCTCGAAAAAGCAATCGGCAGCAGTAACCTAAGAAGCCTGAGTAAACCTGCTAATAAGTTACTTGGTACACCGCTGTATTACTCGGCATGGCCAAGAGCTGAGCAACCAATTAATAGAAAGCTTCAACAACCCCAACAAGCGAAAAAGTTGGTGTATATGCCAAGCTGCGCAAGCCGAGTTTTTGCGGCTGATAAACTTGCCGATGATAAGCGCCCACTGCTAGATGTTATTTATTCACTCGCTGCCAAAGCTGGCTATGAAGTGCTACTTCCGAAACAAGCCGATTCACTTTGTTGCGGTATGCCATTTGCTAGCAAAGGCTTTAATGAAGAGTTTAAAAGCAAAAGTGAGCAGTTACTTACTGAGCTTGAGGCGCTTTCAAATAATGGCCAATACCCCATTGTTTTTGATGCCAGCCCTTGTGCACTTACTACTCTTAATGCCGCGCAAAATACGGCACTCACAATTTATGAAAGTGCTGATTTTGCAGCGCAGCATTTACTGCCTAATTTGCAAGTAACGCCCGTAAATGAGCCGGTGATGCTCCATGTTACTTGTAGTTCTAAGCGATTAGGTAAAGAGCAAAGCCTAGTATCACTTGCCAAGGCATGTAGTAATGAAGTGATTATTCCAGCTGATATTGAGTGCTGTGGTTTCGCCGGTGATAAGGGCTTTAACTTACCAGAACTCAATAGCAACGCGTTAAAAACCCTTAAACAACAAGTACCAAAAAACTGTAATCGCGGCGTGTCTAATAGCCGCAGTTGCGAAATTGGTTTAACTGAGCACAGTGGCATTAGTTATCAATCAATTTTGTATCTGCTCGATAAACAAAGCCATGCAATATAACAGGGCGTAATTGCTAATTTGATGAGCCAGTGATTGACTGGCTCATCTATTTTAAAGCTTACACTTTCCAAAAAATGCCTTTGCGGTAGCAGCTGTACATCACCCCATAAGACACCACTAAAAACAGCAGTGAAAAGCTAAAAGAAGCGAGGTGATCATTGCTGATCACTAATTGTATTAAGCCATAAATACTGCCTTTTAAACTGCTATCGCCAAGCGGGCTCATAATTAGTAGCCGTGCAAACACGCCTGCAAACATAAAAAATAATATCGCATTTGCACCAAATACAATAAAAGGAGCGCCCCAACTACGCAGCTTATAAATATCTAAAATAGCACTGCACAGCGCATAGAAAATCGCTGCAAGCCCTGAGCTGAGTAGCACATAGCTCGGCGTCCATAAGGCTTTATTGATAGGCGTTAATGGCGAAATTGCATAGCCGGCAATAACAGCTAATGTACCCAGAAAAATAAGTGTACGGGCTTGTTTTTTAAGGTTGGGTTGCTTAGTTAAATAAACCGCAGCCAAGATGCCGCTATGCGCACTTGCAATGGCTGGCAATGTTGAAAATAGCCCTTCAGGGTCAAATGGCAGTGGCTTAGCACTGGCATAATACAGGTGATGGCTACCAAGTACGGCATTGTCTATGTAGGCACTTAAGTTATTGCCATGTAACCATAAGCCACTGACTACCTCGCCGTTTGGCAATGTATAGGGGATATAAAGCATGGCAGCGCCATAAAACACTAAAAGGACGATGCAAGTAATGGCTATTTTCTTAGGCGATAAATAGAGATAACAACACAGAGCGACTAAATACACCAAACCGATACGTTGCAGCACACCCAACACACGCAGCTGCAATAACTTGTCATCAAGCCAGCTAAAAGAAGGGTCTCGAAAGTTGTAATAAAACAAGGCTAAAAACCAACCGAGGGCAATGAGTTTAATGGTGCGAATAACCCCCGCTTTTAGTATGTGTTGATCACTGACCCCTTTAGCACGCAAGCTATTTACTGAGAGCGTGATAGACATGCCGACGATAAAAATAAAAAACGGAAAAATTAAGTCGGTTGGTGTCCAACCATGCCACTGTGCATGTTTCAAAGGCCAATACATCGCTCCCCAGCTACCCGGGTTATTCACTAATATCATGGCGGTAATAGTCAAGCCCCGCATTACATCTAACGCCATGAGGCGATGTGAAGGGAGTTTATTGATGATTTCAGCACAGTGGTGACGCATAGGAAAACTTTATTGTTATTTTGTTTTTATAGTGTAATAAATTATTACATCAAAGCAAGCTGCTTTTTGAACAATATAAATCGTACGTATTAGCCGTTCTTTTAACTGTCTTAAGTTTATAGTTCATTAAATTCAATATGTTAAACCGCGAAGGTTGTTGGTAAGTGACTTTGATGACGTTCATATTCAAAGAGCGCTTGGTAGCTGAAGTTTTAAACAGAGTTACTTTAATTAATTAGAGTAATTGCACTCATTTGTTTGCGCTAAATCAAATTATGACAAAAGTTCTATAGAGGTACATAGAACATCTTGCTAGTATAAAGGTATTAGATGTACCCGATATGGACTTTGGGCCTGTATGTGAGAAATATCGTGCTTAATAGTCTTAGCCATGGTTTAAACCTACGCCGCTTAATTTTAGTGTTAGCGTTTTCTACAACGCTTATTACCTTTCTAAATAGTTATTACTCGAGCTATCAAGTTCAGAAGCAACAACTAATAGATAAAACCCTAAATAACCATAAAGCATACGCCGCTAAGTTGGTGTCGGCGACCGATAACTTTTTACTTAATGCTCAGCAACAGCTTGCTTATGTTGGAAAAATTCTTGAAGACGATTTTAATAATCAAGGCTTAATTAATTCTGAGGCAGACCGCCTAAGGCTACAAACCAATAGTTTTAATTCGACCATTATTGTTAATGCGCAGGGCGATATTTTAGGGGTATCACCAAAGTCATTGAAGCTACAAAACCGTAAAGTAGATAGCTTTGGCACTAAAGCCGCTTTGTCGTATCGTACTCCAATGATCAGCGAGCCTTATATCTCGATGGCGGGCAATTTACTGATCTTTATATCGCAGCCTTTATTCGATAAACAAAGTAACTTCATTGGTTATATTGGCGGCACTTTGTACTTAAAACGTGCCAGTATTTTAAATGAATTGCTGCAAGTTCATTATTATCAAGATGGCTCTTATCTGTATGTGGTTGATGAAAACCATCGCTTACTCTATCACCCAGATAAAAGCCGTATTGGTGAGCAAGTGTTTGATAACCAAGTAATTGAAGAAGTACTAAAAGGAAACGCCGGCACCCAGCTTGTTACCAATAGCAAAGGCGTTGAGATGCTTGCAGGCTACGCTCCTATGACAGTTGCTCCATGGGGAGTCGTCACTCAGCGCCCTCTAGAAAGCACGCTTGCACCGCTTGATAATTTAATGTGGCAAGTGTTTGTAAAAACCGCCCCAATAGGTGTACTCACATTTATATTGATTTGGGTGTTAGCACGTTTAATTGCTCAGCCTTTAAGGCAGTTAGCCGAAACTGCAAATACTTTAGATCGCCCTTCAACGTCACTTGAGCTGACACAAATTCGCTCATGGTACTTTGAAAGTAATGAACTCAGAAAAGCCATGTTAAAAGGGGTCGGGTTATTACAAAGTAAAATAGGGCTATTGCGCCAAGAAGCGCAAACTGATCCCCTCACTTGCCTGCATAATCGCCGTAGCCTCGATATGCAAATTAGCCATTTGATAGCTCAACGTTGTCCTTTTGCTGTATTGGCTATAGACATCGATCACTTTAAACGGGTTAACGACGAGTTCGGTCATGACATTGGTGATGTGGTTCTACAGTCGTTAGCTAAAATTTTGTTAGATGTTACTCGTGATAGTGATGTGGTTGCTCGTACAGGTGGTGAAGAATTCATTGTGATTATGCCAAGAGTGGAAGCAAAACGTGCGTATCAGCTGGCTGAGCGTTTGCGTATGCGGGTGTCAGAAAGCTACATTGACCCGGTTGGCTGCATTAATGTATCAATTGGTATTTCGGGCTGGCCAATTGAGCAATTAAGCATTGATGAAGTATTTAAGCTTGCTGACCAAGCTTTATATCAAGCTAAAAAAACCGGTCGTAACCGTTCAGTTGTCGATGCCACATACAGCCAAGACCTTGCTCCAGTTTCTGAGCCTTCAATCTTGGAATAAGTTATTTAATGTGCAATAGTGGATGCTATTAAGTTATTTATGGAAAATCAAAATGGCATTCACTTTTTTGGCTCGTTTAACTAAATCCACTTCTTTGTTAGGTATTGCGCTTATGAGTGCAAGTACTGCTTATGCCAACCCAAGCGATGATAAACGTAGCGAATTTGTGGATGTAGGTGCTTTGCTACCGAATGCAGTGTTAGATATCCGTTATTTTGGTCATCACAACTTTGTTGGCAAACCAGTTGATGGTTACAACGCACCTAAATGTTTATTGCACAACAGTGCTGCAAGCGCGCTTAAAAATGTGCAAACAGCAGCGCAAACCCAAGGCCTGAGCTTAAAAATATTTGATTGTTATCGTCCGCAGCGCGCAGTAGATCACTTTGTGCGTTGGGTTAACGATTTAGAAGATACCCGCACTAAAGCTGAGTTTTATCCAAACTTAGGCAAAGACAAGTTACTTGGTGATTACATCGCCGCTAAGTCGGGTCACAGCCGTGGCTCAACGATTGATTTAACGTTAGTTGATGCAAAAGGCAAAGAGCTCGATATGGGCTCACCGTTTGATATGTTCGACACTCTTTCTAACACCGACGACCCGCGAATTAGTGCAGAGCAAAAAGCCAATCGATATAAACTTAAAAGCCTGATGACAGAGGCCGGTTTCGCCCCTTATTCAATGGAATGGTGGCATTTTACCTACCAACCGCAAGCATACCCCACCACCTATTTTGATTTTGTGGTGGAGTAGGTAAAACAGCTTTAAGCTTTCAGCTGTAAGTTTTAAGCCGAAAAGTGTTGTTTTTGAATGTTGAGTTAGCTTGATTAAATGGCGTTGAATGTTAGACACGCCATGCAAGCATGACGCCTACGGTTTGATGTAGGCGTGAAACTTGTTTCACGCGTCTGACGGCTGATAGCTGAAGGCTGACAGCTCCTTCTAGAACCTATCGCATGATGACGCGGGATAAACCCGCTGCTACAAGTAGGCGTGAAACTTGTTTCGCGCGTCTGACGGCTGATAGCTGAAGGCTGACAGCTTCTACATCACCTCTTTAATCGGCGAATAATCAACTTTAATTTCAACAATATCGACATTGGCATTTTGTTTAAAAGCGTTTTGTACTTTTAATAAATCAGTGTCTTTTTCAGCAAGGTAGCGATAGCTTTTGTTGGTCATTTTTTTCAGCGTATATTGGCTGCTAAGCGCTACTGGTAAGCTGTTTTCTTTTAGCGTTAAGTAAATTGCACCCGTTGCGATGCCACGCTCTTGCATTGCGTGATTAAAGACTTCTGTGCCCTTGGTTAAAGTAGGCGCATCAAAGGTAATTTTTTCGCCATTATTACTAAAAGCGTTCGTCGATTTTTGCTTGTTGATTTCGACTGCTTTTTTAACATCTTTAACTGAAGTTTGTTCTTTTTGTGAACTGGTTGTTGGCTGTTGTGTTGTATTTTGCTCGCTTATTTCATTTTTTTGACAGCCTGATACTAGTACTAATGCTAGTGTAAGTGCTTGTATCTTAATTGTTTGGTTCATTATGTTCCTACTTGTTTGTTACTTTTGTTTACAATTAATTCTGTTTTTTAATTGCCATATTGGGTACATTGGCCGCGGTTATGATTGTTAACCGAAAATAAAAATATAACAATAGGGAACGTAAGGAATGTCTCAATTTAAAGTAACAGCAGTTGCTACCATGGTAACGGCTATCTTGGCATCATCTCAAGTACAGGCAAGTGAACAAACTCGCTTTTATAATGCTTCAAGCGTTAGCTCTCAAGTACAATTTAATCCTCAAGTATCTCAGCAACGTGCATTAGCTGAGCGTCGCACTGTATCGGGTCACAAATCTATTTTCGATGCGCAATTAGGTAAAGCTACTTTCCTATGGAATGCAGTAGGTCAAGCTAAGCCTGATATGGCAATGGTGCTTCCTGAGCAACGTAATGCTTACGCTGCAGATTTTTATTTGAATGCCTTAACCGGTGTTAGCACCGCTAAAAAAGGTGTATCAAGCGCTGTATTAGCAGATTTATCTGAGCAAAAGCTTGGCTCAATCACAGCTAAATACAAGCAAAAAGTTCATGACATTGAAGTATTCAACCGTGAATACAACCTGATCATGGATAAAGAATATAACCTAGTTGCTGGTTCTGGTTATTTCGCTAACACAAGTTCAAATGCAACGCAGTCGTTCGCGCCACTTGCTGAGTTTGTTGGTGCTGAGCAAAGTATTAAACGTGCAATTAAAGAACTTGCTGATATCAATGTTTCTTTAACTAAATCAACTGAGCAAGGTGACTATGTTAAGTACACTGTGTCTAACCAAAGTGGTGACAAAGTTGTATTAGGTCAGCCACGTGCTAAGAAAGTATTCTTTGAAGTAGCGGGTGAGCTGCAATCTGCATACTATGTTGAAGTAGAAGTTGCTGATAAAAACAGCCTAGAAAGCGATTACTTCAGCTACGTTATTGGCGCGCAAAACAGCAAAGTTTATTTCAAGAAAGACTTAAAAGCACACGCGGCAGACTTTAACTACCGTGTATGGGCTGACGAAGATGGTTACCCGTGGGAAGGTCCACACGGTGACGTGATCCCAGCTGATGGCCCAGATCAAATTGATGAAACTGAAATCCTAGATGCACCACTTGTAAGCTTGTCTTACTACAAAAAACTAAGCACGATGGATCCGTGGCTTGCTGATGACGCTACAACAACATCAGGTAACAACGTATTTGCTTATGCTGATGTAATTGCACCTCAAGGTTACACAGAAGGCGACTTCACTGCTGAAACTACATCAGATTACACATTCGATTACCCTTACCAAGTTGATCAAGTAGCAAACAGCTACGACAACCGTAAAGCGGCAATTGTTAACTTGTTCTACATGAACAACTTCTTACACGATTTCTTCTATGACCATGGTTTTGACGAAACGTCAAATGTTGCACAAGTATCAAACTACGGCCGTGGTGGTGTAGAAGGCGACCCAATCGAAGCACAAGCGCAAGATAATAGCGGTTTAAATAACGCTAATATGGCAACACCTGCTGACGGTGCAAGCCCACGCATGCAAATGTACTTATACAACTCGAAAGATGCGAAAGTGGGTGTAGATTTCGGTGTGGTTGTAACATCAGATGAAACAATTGGTCTACTTGAGTCTTCTAAAGTATCTGGCTTTGGTCAAATGCAATTTGCTGATATCGCAGGCGAAGTTGTTCGTTTAGTTGATGGCAATGATGTAGATTCTGGTAGCGTAACAGACGGCTGTGAACCTGCAACAAATGCAGCTGAACTGGCTGGCAAAATTGCGCTAGTCGATCGTGGTTCTTGTAACTTCACAGCAAAAGTACTACACGCTCAAGAAGCGGGTGCAATTGGTGCAATCGTTGTAAACAACAACCCAGATACAGATGAGCCAGCGCCAATGGGCGGTGAAGACGATGCAGTTATCATTCCTAATATGGGTCTGAACTATGCTGACGGTCACGCACTTTACGATGGTATCGCTGCAGGCGACACTGTTACTGTTAATATGTTCAACAAAGCAACGTTAAAAGACGGTACGCTAGATAACGGTATTATTGCTCACGAATGGGGTCACTATATCAGTAACCGTTTAGTGGGTAACTCATCAGGTCTTATCAACTTCCAAGGCCGTGCGATGGGCGAAGGTTGGGGTGATTTCCACTCATTGATGTTCATTGCTAAAGCTGATGATATTAACATTCCAGGTAACGACAAGTTCCAAAAAGCCTACGGTAGCGGTACATTCGTAGAAGATTTCTACTATGGTATTCGTCGTGTTCCATATTCAACCAATATGGAAGTAAACCCGCTGTCTTTCCGCCACATTACTGAAAATGAAGGTGCTGATGTAGGTATTGCTCCAACTAATGTTGGTTCACCACACGCAGCAGGTGAAATTTGGGCAACTATGCTTTGGGAAAGCTATGTAGCACTTATCAACGAGCACGGCTTTGAAGAAGCTCAAAACCGTATGGCTAACTACTTAGTTGCTGGTTACAAGCTAACTCCAGTTGCTCCGCTATACACAGAAGCACGTGATGCTATCTTAGCTGCAGCGTACGCAGTTGACCCAGAAGATTACAAACTAATCTTAGGTGCATTTGCTAAGCGTGGTATGGGCTTAGGTGCTAAAGCACCAGAGCGTTTCAGCGAAGATTTAACAGGTGTTGTTGAATCTGACAAAATGAAACTTGCTAGCTTCACATTCAAAGATGTGGCAATGGATCCAAACTACAACGGTGCAGAGCTAGGTTATTGTTCAAACGATAACGTGCTAGACAAAGGTGAAACAGGCACGTTAACAGTTAGCATCATGAACACAGGTAGTGAAGTACTAACTGGTACTCAAGCACAGTTAACGGTTGTTAGTGGTCACGATGTAACGTTCGAAAATGATGGTTTAATCACTTTTGACGATACAACTCCTTACGCTTCACAAACAAGCGCACCTATCACGTTTACACTAAATGATGCAGGCACTGCTGATACACTTGAAATCGAAGTGTCATTCCCAGAGCTTTCTGCTGATGACGAGATTGTTGAAGCAGCAAGCGATACAGTATCTTACCTTGTGAACATGGACTTTGAAGATAAAGCACCAGTTAGCTCACAAACTGCTGACGATATGGAAGTAGCAGGCGCTTCATTACGTGACTGGAAAGAAAACGTAATGACAGGTGATGACTTAGCAGTTGGCACACAAAGCATGGCAACCGGCGGTAATGTTAACTTCTTCAACAGCTTTGGCTTCGGTCTTGGCGAGCAAACCATGTACCTAAACAACAATGACTTCCAGTCAGATGTTGCGGTTGAATCAAGAGAGTTTGATATCGGTTTTGCTGGTGATTTTGAAGTTTCATTCTGGCACTTCTATCTAATCGAAAACGAATGGGATGGTGGTGTTGTAGAGATCAGCGTAAACGGTGGTAACTGGGTAGATGTTACTGAAATGGGCGGTACATTTGATGTTGGTTACGATGGCCCACTAATCGAAAATGACGCGCAAGCACTACAAGATCGCGATACCTTCACAGGTAACAATGTTGATGGTAACGGTGTTTATGGTAACTACGAAACAATTCGTTTCGGTACTGAACTAAACGGTAACCGTGCAAAATTACGTTTCCGTATGTCATCAGACAGCGCAGTACGTGAGTTCGGCTGGTGGATTGATAACGTAACTGTTAGCAATGTAACGTCACCAATCTTCTCAAACGTGATTGCTGGTGATGCATTAGCATGTGATAACGCACTACCATTACTTTCTGTATCGGGTGATGAGTCTGTTTCTGAGTCTGCTTCAGGCACATTAACGGCAACAGCGTCAGACCGTAACAGTGATGACACGCTAAGCTACACCTGGACGCAACTAAGCGGCACAACAGCAACACTTACAGGTGCTGACACTGCAACTCTAGGCTTCACGCCAGGTGCTATCTCAAGCGATGACGAGTTAGTATTTGAAGTAACAGTAAGCGATGGTACAGACTCTGTATCAGAGCAGTTCACTGTTGCCGTAACTAACGAAGCTGAGCCAGTAGAAGAGAAGAAAGTAACTAAATCTAGCAACGGTAGCTTTGGTTTCTTAACACTACTACTTGCACCATTAGCGCTTATCGGCCGTCGCCGTAAACGTAAATAAGACTTTTAAATAGTGATAACAAAGCCCTTACAGCTCGCTGTAAGGGCTTTTTTGTTTTAAGTTAGCGAGAGTAAAGTTAGCAAGGGGAAAGGGGAAAGTTTCGAGATGCGAGATACGAGATATGAGATGCGAGATGCGAGATGCGAGGTAGCAGCGATTTTACATCGCGTCCTAGCGCCTAGAGCCTAGAGCCTAGCGCCTTTTTGTAGGCGTGAAACTTGTTTCGCGCGTCTGAACGCTGATAGCTGACGGCTGACAGCTCTTTTTACTATCTTTGTGGGGTCATCAATACTCGATAACCCCACATTTCTGACTTACAGCTTAGAGCTTAAGGTAAACTATTGAACCGTTGCTTTTAGGCCGCGGCGTTTTAATAACGCTGACGTGTCTGGCTCTTGACCACGGAATGCTTTGAACGATTCCATAAGGTCACGTGAGTTACCCACTTCTAAAATTTCTTTACGGTATTTTTCACCCATTTCGCGAGTTAAACCACCTTGCTCTTGAACATATGCAAAGGCGTCTGCCGCTAAGATTTCACTCCACATATAAGCGTAGTAACCCGCTGAGTAACCGCCGCCCATTGAGTGTGAGAAGAAGGCTGACTTATAACGTGGTGGTACAAACGGTACATCAACACCATGTTTTGCAAGCGCTTGTTGCTCAAACTTTTCAATGTCTTGTAATGGTGCATCAGCAGAAAGTGAATGCCACTCCATATCAAGTAATGCAGCTGCAACGTACTCTAGGGTATCAAAACCTTGGTTGAAGCTACGTGATTGAATTACTTTTTTCAGTAGCTCATCAGGAATCGGCTCGCCAGTTTTATGGTGTTTTGCATAGTTAGCGATAACTTCAGGGTACATGGCCCAATCTTCCTCAAATGTTGATGGGAACTCAACGAAGTCGCGTGATACTGAGGTGCCAGATAGAGTCGGGTACTTCACGTTTGAGAACATGCCGTGTAAGCCATGACCCAGCTCGTGGAAAATCGTTGTTGCTTCATCGTAGCTGATAAGCGTAGGTTCGCCATTCGCGCCTTTTTGAATGTTCATAACGTTTACGACAACAGGCTTTTGTTCTTTAAGGCCAGATTGTTTAACGAATGAGCTCATCCATGCACCGCCACGTTTGCCTTCACGAGCAAAGTAGTCAGCAAAGAAAATGGCTAAGCTCTTTCCATTTTCATCAAATAACTCATAGGCTTTTACATCAGGGTGGTAAACCGGAATATCGTTACGTGGTTTAAAGGTGATGCCGTATAAACGGTTCATGGTGAAGAATACGCCGTCTTCTAAAACGCGGTTGAACTCGAAATATTCTTTCACTGCATTTTCGTCAAGGTTGTATTTATCTTTACGCACTTGCTCTGCGTAGAATAACCAATCCCATGGCTGTAATTTAAATTGTTCACCTGACTCATCAATCTTAGCTTGAATAGCCGCCGCTTCAGCGTTGACGTTCTGCATTAATGCAGGGATCATACTCGCAAACATATCAAATACAGCTTGTGGTTTTTTCGCCATTTGTGACTCTAAACCAAAATCAGCCCAGCTGTCGTAACCTAATAGTTTCGCTTTTTGAGCACGTAACTGAGCAAGTTCTGCCACGATATCACGGTTACTATTTTCGCCCGATAATGCACGCTCAGCCGATGCACGCCATACTTTTTCACGTAAATCACGGTTTTTCAGTGTTGCCAGAATAGGCTGACGCGTGGTGTTTGTGATCTTAATTAGGTATTTGCCTGGATGGCCAGCCTCTGCTGCGGCATTGGCAAGCTGCTCAATTTGACCTGCTGGTAAGCCCTCAAGATCTGCTTTGTCATCCACTAAAACAACATTTGTGTTAGTCAGCGCTAATAAGTTTTGTGAGAACTGAGTTGTTAAGCTCGAGTGCTTTGTATTGATATCACGAATTTGTTGTTTTTGCTCAGCACTTAATTTTGCACCAGCACGCACGAAACGTTTGTAGTAAACGTCTAATAAACGCTTTTCTTCAGCAGTTAAGGCGAGGCTGTCAGCTTCGCTGTGAATAGCCGCTACTTTCTCAAAAAGTGCTTTATTTAAGAAAATGTTGTCGCTATGAGCCGCTAGTTTTGGCGCTAACTCTTTTTGTAATTCACGACGTGCCGGGTTTGAATCCGTACCCGCTAGATTATAAAAAATACTGCGTGTGCGTGTTAATAGCTCACCACTTTTCTCGAGCGCAACAATCGTATTGGCAAAATCAGGCTTTGCTGGATTGTTGATAATAGCCTGCACTTCAGCCATTTGCTCAGACATGCCTTTATTAAATGCCGGCATGAAATGTTCATCTTTAATCGCACTGAAATCAGGCGTTTCGTATTGTAATACGCTTTTCACAAACAGTGGGTTAGCTTGCTCTTTTGCAGCAACAGGTGCTGATTGCTCTGATTTAGGCGTTGATGTTGTTGTTTGAGGTTCTGAACAGGCTGTGAGTAACAGCGCAGAACTGATCGCGGTTGCGATTAGGTGTTTCATAGTTTTTCTCTTGTCATTTTTAAAATTAAATTGTGTCGATATAACCTTGCACTTACGCTTTATAAGCTCTTGATTTATATAGCAGTTAAAGCGAATTACAAAAAGATGCTACAAAAAATCAATTATATGAGGCAGGTATCACCATGTGATCAATGAGCCCAGCATACTGTGTCTTATTACAATTGACCTCATACGTTGCGATAAGGTGATTATTGGCTGCGATAAGCCGTTAAAATTCTCTAAGATCGGAAAGCCACTTATAACTTTACAGCTTAAATAGCCCGACCCAATTGATCTTTTTGACTCATAACAGTGTCCAAATAAAAACTTTGTGGTATGTTATATTGTAACAATTCAGTCTGCAATCAATCTTGCCATGGAGTGCATTTTTTTACGATAAGTTGCAAATGTTGCTGAATAAGCAAGGAGTCATATGGCTATCATAATCAAACACGCCTGCGTTGTTAATGAAGGGCAGCGCGCATTAAATGATGTAAGAATTGTTGGTGATCGAATCGCTGAAATTGCTGCAGATATCAGTGCTAAGGCCAATGATAAGGTAATTGATGCAAGCGGTTTGTTGCTATTACCTGGCATGATCGACGATCAAGTTCACTTTAGAGAGCCAGGCCTTACCCACAAAGGCACGATCGCCAGTGAATCCGCCGCCGCAGTGGCAGGTGGTATTACAAGCTTTATGGAAATGCCTAATGTTTCACCATCGACTACCACGGCAAAAGCACTTGCTGATAAATACGCGATAGCAGCGCAAACGAGCGCTGCGAATTATGCGTTTTACTTTGGCGCAACCCCAGACAACCTCGATGAAATTAAAGCTCTTGATGCCAAAAGTGTATGTGGTGTTAAAGTGTTTATGGGGGCATCAACAGGCGATTTACTGGTTGAACACCCTCATGCCCTTGAAGCCATTTTTCGGGAAAGCCCAGTACTCATTGCCACCCATTGTGAGCAAGGCGAAGTTATTCAACAAAATCAGCGCCGTTTAGCAAAGCGCTATGGTGAGTTACGTATCGAACATCACCCATTTATTCGCGATGAGTTAGCGTGTTATGCATCTTCATCCTATGCCGTATCGCTGGCAAAACGCTATGGCTCACAGTTACATGTTTTACACCTTACAACAGCAAAAGAACTAGAGCTATTTAGTAACGCACCCATAGAGCAAAAGCACATAACTGCCGAAGCTTGCGTGCATCATTTGTGGTTTAACCAAGATGATTACGCAAACTATGGCAATCAAATTAAATGTAACCCTGCCATAAAATCAGAGCAGGACCGCCAAGCGCTACTCGCAGCAGTACGCGATGGTCGCATTGATATCATTGCTACCGATCATGCCCCTCATACTTGGCAAGAAAAACAGCAACAATACAGCGCTGCCCCTGCTGGTCTGCCATTAGTCGAACATGCATTACTGTCGTTACTTGAACAGGTAAAACGTGGTGCGTTGAGCCTTGAGCAAGTCGTTGAAAAAACAGCGCATAACGTGGCAAAGCGATTTGCTATCAAAGAGCGGGGGTTTATCAGAGAAGGCTACTTTGCTGATTTAGTCCTGGTTGACCCAAACGCAGAAAAGCACGTTGAGCATACAAACACACATTACTTATGCCAATGGACTCCTTTCAATGGCATCACTTTTTCACACCGAATAACACATACCTTTGTAAATGGTGAGTGTGTCTTTGATGGGCAACAAGTGACCCCGCACAAACAGGCCGCTATGGCCTTAACATTCAATCGTTAAAAGAAGTCGATATGCAATTACCCGATATTACCTCGCACTCTAATGTAGATTTTCAGTCACCTTTAAAATGGGTCGGCATGGAAAAAATAGCATTGCCTTTGAAGCTTGCACAAACTCATGTTGATGTGCACTTGAATACCAAAGCTGATGTGTTTGTTAGCCTTGATAGTGATGCTAAAGGCATTCATATGTCGCGTCTATATTTATTACTTAATCAGCAATTGGCTAAACAAAGCTTAACGAGTCAACGTGTTAACGAGTTTATGCAGGCTGTTTTAGCATCACAAAAAGGCTTAAGTAAAGGCGCAAAACTGGTGCTGCATTTTGATTTACCACAGCTAAAACCAGCGCTACTTAGCGACCATGCCGGATACAATGCTTACCCTGTCGTTTTAACGATTACTAAGAAGCAATCGCTCACCATTAACTTAAAAGTCGATATTGCCTACAGTAGCACGTGCCCGTGTTCAGCGGCATTATCGAGGCAGCTTTTGAGCGAGGCAGTCGATAAGCAATTTAGTGATGAGCATATAGATAAAGCCTCTTTACTCAATTGGCTTGCAAGTGAACAGGGCTCAATTGCAACTCCCCATAGCCAGCGCTCTTATGCGTATGTCGATGTCACTTTTAGTAGTGAAAAGCTACCTGATATTAGCGGCTTTATCACAGTATGTGAGCAAGCCATAGGCACCCCAGTACAAACCGCCGTAAAGCGTGAAGATGAACAAGCATTTGCTGCCCTTAACGCAAAAAACTTACTGTTTTGCGAAGATGCAGCAAGGCGATTGAAGCAGTGCTTCGAAACCATGCCGAGTATTGCTGATTACCAGTTTAAGGTTGAACACCAAGAAAGCTTACATGGCCACAATGCCGTGGTTTATGAGTCTAAGTATTAGGCCATGAACCTAAAATGGTTTACAAATTTTGACATTAGCGGTCGCAAAATATTGCTATTCATTTTCACAATGATAATGATACGAGCGCTAAAAATGATAAACATAATAATATAAAGGACGACTATGCGTTTTAAATTTATTGCTGCTGCAGTGGGTCTCGCTGTAGCAAATGTTGCTGTTGCCGACGAAGGCATGTGGCAACCTCACCAGCTACCAGAGCTTGAATCAGTGTTAAAAGCGAAAGGCTTGAGCATTGATGTAGAGTCAATTTCAAAATTAACAGAGTTTCCGATGAATGCGGTAATTAGCCTTGGTGGCTGTACAGCTTCGTTTGTTTCACCAAAAGGCTTAGTTGTCACAAACCATCACTGTGCCTATGGTTCGATTCAATATAACTCGACTACCGAAAACAATATTTTAGAAAATGGCTTTTTAGCTAAAACAACAGGCGAAGAAGTCCCAGCTGCGCCGGGTTCTCGTGTTTTTGTAACAGAGCAAGTAACCGACGTTACAGATAAAGTAAATAAAGGGACTGAACAGCTAACCGGTAAAGCACGTTTTGATGCAATTCAAGCAAATGAAAAAGCACTTGTTAGTGAGTGTGAGCAAGACAAGAGCTACCGCTGTAATGTGTATACTTTCCACGGTGGTCTTGAGTATTACCTTATTAAATCGCTAGAAATTAAAGATGTACGTTTAGCGTATGCCCCTGCTATGGGCGTAGGTAAATACGGCGGTGATATCGATAACTGGATGTGGCCGCGCCACACAGGTGATTTCTCGTTCTATCGCGCGTATGTTGGCAAAGATGGCAAGCCAGCTGAATATTCAGAAGATAACGTGCCGTACCAAAGTGATGCGTTTTTAAAAGTAAGCGCTAAAGGTGTTCAAGAAGGCGATTTTGTGATGGTTACCGGTTATCCGGGCAGCACAAACCGTTACCGTATTTCGCCTGAAGTTGATTACGTGTTTAACACAGCTTACCCATTAGCGCGTAAATATAACTCTAAATATGTCTCGTTAATTGAAGAAAATGCGCCTGAAGGTTCAGAGGCACGTATCGCTTATGAAAGCACGATTGCGGGTTACAACAACTATATTAAAAACTATGGCTCAATGATTGAGAGTTTCAATAAAGGGTCAATGTATAGCCGTAAGCAACAATTCGAAAAAGATCTCACTGCATGGATCAATGAAGATAGTAAGCGCAAAGCCAAATACGGACATGTACTTGCTGATTTATCTGCGCTAGTTGCACAGTCGCAAGAGCATAACCAGCGCGACCGCATGTTAGGTTACGTACACCGCTCGCAAATGATCTCAACTGCTCGACGTTTATACCGTTTAGCTTACGAGAAACAAAAGCCAGATGCTGAGCGCGAAAGCGGTTATCAAGAGCGTGATATGCCACGTATCGAGTCTCGTTTAAAAAGCATGAGCCGTCGTTATGATGAAGCCGTTGATAAAGCTATTTTACTGTACTTTATTGAGCAATACGCTGCATTACCTAAAGACGAGCGAGTTGCAGAGGTTGATAAAGCACTTGGCCTAACAAACGGTTTTGATAAACAAAAACAGCAAGCCTTGCTTGATGATATGTATGCTAAATCGGTTCTTGCAGATGAAAGCAAACGTTTATGGATGGCAGATCTTGACCTTGCTCAGTTAAAGCAAAGTAGCGATCCATTCATTCAGTATGCGCATGCAATATTTGCAGTCACAAAAGATATTGAAGATGCGAAAAAAGAACTGGCTGGTAAACAGCAAGCTGCTCGCCCTGCATTAATGGAAGCAATCATCGCTTATAACAAGGCACTTAATAAGCCAGTTTATGCTGATGCTAACAGCACCCTGCGTGTAACTTACGGTACGGTAGGCGGCTATTCACCGCAAGATGGCTTAGTGGCAACCCCCTTTACATCTTTAGAAGGACTACTTGCTAAAAACACTGGTGTTGAACCATTCAACTCACCAGAGAAACAAAACGAGTTAATTAAGCAAAAGCTTTATGGTGATTACACCGGCGGTATGAATACGGTTCCGGTTAACTTTTTATCGAATGTAGATACCACAGGCGGTAACTCAGGTTCACCAACGCTAAACGGTAATGCTGAGCTCGTTGGTTTGTTATTTGATGGTGTTTACGAAAGCATTATTGGTGATTGGGATTACGATGAAAATTTAAATCGCTCAATTCACGTTGATTCACGATATATGCTGTGGGTGATGGATAAAGTTGATAATGCTCAAAACCTACTTAAAGAGATGACTATCGTTAAGTAATCTAAGTTTAAGGTTAATTTAAGCATTAAAATGCCAGTCTAACAGACTGGCATTTTTGTTTTTTATAAAAATAAAAGTACTGAATTTCATAAGGTTGAAAAATATTTATAAAAATTAATTTTTCTTAAGTTTTATTTAAGTTTCGCTCGATAAATTTTACACATAACCTAAGTGGAGCGAACAATTATGCTTTCAGTTCAACAATCACATCAAACTCAAGTTCAAGAGCCTGCCTTTGTTTGCATGCGTGAAGGAGGCCAATTTCGTGACCGCCTCGAGCGTAATATTAAGCAAGGTTTTGCTGCAGCCTATGACGCGAAAATTTCGCAGTTCATGCCGCTTCTTTGTGAGCTTAATGTTGATGATGAAGTATGTACCTTAGGCCTTCGCTCTGCATCACAACCTTTGTTTATTGAACAATACCTCCCTGCGTCTATTGAGCACTTTGTTGGTGCCAAGCGTGAGCACATTTTTGAGCTAGGTAATTTATGCTCAACGCATCGAAAAGCCACCTTGGCACATTTTGTTTTAATGAACGAAGCACTCTATCAAGCAGGAGCAAATTATTTAGTGTTTTGTGCAACCCGCAAAGTGAGAGCGCTATTAAAAATGCTGGGTGTCAATTGCAAAGAAATCGGTGTTGCAAATGCGCAAGCACTTCAAGATCCAGCAAGCTGGGGTAGCTATTACGACAATCAACCAACCATCTGTGTGGTTGACCTAAACGAAGCTCATCAGCGTGTATTAAATACCCCCGTTTTATTCAATATCAAACAGCAGTGTTTACAGTCATCGCTTGAGCTTGCTGTATTTTTGGAGGCGTTATGAGTTGGTTAACACAGTTACCACATAAAGATAGCGATACCTTAATGGTTTGCCACAAAAGCGATGGTGTGCGCTCACTAACTAAACAAGAATTTACTGAACAAGTGACTCGCTTGCTACCTACCTTGGCAGAATTTGATGCCCAAGGGGTGGCTTATCAATTAGATAACACACCTGCTTGGTGTGTATTAGAAGCTGCGCTTAGCGAGCTTAAAAGAGTGGCTATTCCGCTACCAACGTTTTTTACTGCTCAGCAAATTGCGTTTGGTTTACAAAACAGTGGGGCAGGTTTATTTGTTTGTGACCGTGCTTACGAAGGCGAGCATGCTAAATTAGTGGCGTTAGTAGATGTATGTAAGCATTACCCTTTATATGTTTACCAATTGAGTAATACACAGCCTGTGCCATATTTTGCAAACACGCAAAAGATTACCTTTACGTCTGGCTCAACGGGCACACCAAAAGGCGTGTGTTTATCGCTTGAAAGCCAATTGCAGGTGGCAACATCACTTTATCAAAGCATTGGTTTAGAAAAACCAAACCATTTATGTTTACTGCCGCTACCTGTTTTGCTTGAGAATTTAGCCGGTGTGTATGCGCCGCTATTAGCGGGTGGCACGGTTAACTTAGTGCTTTTAGCTGAACTTGGTTTTTCAGGTGCACAGCTACTTGAACCACATAAATTAATAGCCGCAATTGAACGTACTGAGCCAAACACCCTTATTTTAGTGCCTGAGCTACTGACTTGTTTAGTGGCTTTTGCAAAGCAAGGCTGGCAAGCACCTAAAAGCTTAAAGTTTATTGCAGTAGGTGGCGCAGTTGTAAGCCAAGCGCTTATTAAGCAAGCTCGTGAGCTCGGTTTGCCAGTTTATCAAGGTTATGGTTTATCTGAATCTTCATCGGTGGTGAGTTTAAACACTCGCGATGATGATGACATTGACACCGCAGGGCGAGTACTTAAGCACATTCAATACAAAATTGAAAATGGCCAGCTTTATATCAAAGGCTCATTGTTTTTGGGGTATTTAGGTCAAGCAGCACAAGATGCTGATGACTGGTATGCAACCGGTGATCTCGTTACTGAGCAAGCAGGTCGCTTGGTTATTCAGGGCCGCTTGAAAAATCAGCTGATCACCAGCTTTGGGCGCAATATCAGTGCCGAGTGGCCAGAGTCGTTATTGCTTAGCCACAGCCAGGTACAACAAGCGGTGGTGATTGGCGAAGGTCAGGCATTTTTAGCCGCGCTTATCTATGCAAACGAAGCGATGAATGACGCTGAACTTGCTACCCATATTAGTGCACAAAATGCGCAACTACCCGAATACGCACAGATCAGAAAGTGGCATCGAATGACAGAGCCTATGAGCCACACGCAAGGTTTATTAACCAGCAATAATCGCCCTAAACGCGATGTTATTAATCAATTTTTTGCTAAAGAAATTTCAGCACTTTACCAAGAGGCGACCAGCATGAGTCAATTTTTCAATACATTACAAGCCGAAACACAGAAAGAACGTGACTACCTATTAGCTGCGCCGATTATTGGACGCGTTTTTAAAGGTGAAGTAAGCCTAAGTGAATATGCATCGTTCTTAACGCAAGCTTATCACCATGTTAAGCACACAGTACCACTGTTGATGGCAGTCGGTGCAAAGCTGAGCGATAAACAAGAGTGGCTGCGCGAAGCTGTTGCAGAATACATCGAAGAAGAGTTAGGCCACCAAGAATGGGTGCTAAACGATATTGCAGCCTGTGGTTTTGATAAAGAGCAAGTGCGTCATTCTCGTCCACAGTTTTCGACCGAATTAATGGTGTCGTATGCCTATGATGCAATTAATCGCGGAAACCCATTAGCATTCTTTGGCATGGTTCATGTGCTCGAAGGTACCTCGATTGCATTAGCCGATAATGCGGCAGGGCAAATCCGTGAGGTTGTAGGTTTACCTAAAAAGGCGTTTACCTACCTTACTTCGCACGGTGCACTGGATATTGAGCATGTGAAGTTTTTCGAAAACCTCATGAACAAAATTGATAACGAGGACGACCAGCAAGCCATCATTCACGCCGCAAAATGTTTTTATAAATTGTACGGCAATATTTTCCGTGACCTCGATATCGAGCCTTTCTTTAGCGAGGCTGACTTGGAGCAAAGCGCATGAGTAGCCCAGTTTGTGTGCTAACCGGTGCAACAGGGGGCATTGGCCGTGCTATTGCCCTTCGCCTTGCAAAAGAAGGTTGGCGTTTATTACTTGTTGGTCGAAATGTGAAGCAACTTGCTGCACTGCAATTGGAATGTGGCAATGATGCTGAGTATTTTCAGGCTGACCTAAGTAACAGCGAATCTCGCGATGACCTAGCTAAGTTTGCTCAGCAAATTGGCGGGGCAACGTTACTAATCAATAACGCAGGCGTTAATGTAATGCAGGGGTTTAGTGAAATTAGCGAACAGCAAATTGATCACCTGTTAAATATTAATCTGCATGTGCCTATTAAATTGTGTCAGCTGTTTTTACCTCAAGTGACCCGCAATAAAGGCACGATTGTCAATATTGGTTCATCGTTTGGCAGCATTGGTTATCCGTATCAAACCTTGTACTGCGCAAGCAAGTTTGGCCTAAGAGGGATGACCGAAGCCCTTGCCAGAGAGCTCAGCCACAGCGATGTGAAAGTATTGTATTTAGCGCCTCGTGCCACCGATACCGCGATTAATTCGCCGCAAGTACGCGCGATGAACAAAGAGCTGGGTAACACCATGGATCCGCCAGAAAAAGTGGCTGATGCATTAATAGATTTAATTAAATCAAAAAAACGTCGTCGTTTTATTGGTTTTCCAGAAACATTATTTGCCCGTATTAACGGCGCATTTCCATCACTCGTTGATAACGCAATAGCAAAACAACTTCCTAAAATTAAAAGTTTTTTTGCCAACTAAATTGATCAAGGTGAATGATTATGACTAAACTAAATTTAAAAGCCCTAATGATGTTAGGTGTTATCATGGCTGCGCCTGCAAAAGCCGACTTTAATAGCGATTTAAGTTCGGTGCAAAAGCAGTGGGCAGTGGTTAATTACGAATTAGTTGACGATGCGCAGTTAGATGCATTCGAAAAGTTAGCGAGCGAAACCGCAGAGTTTAGCAAAGCCAACGACCAGCAAGCAGCCAGCCATATTTGGTACGGTATTGTGTTATCGAGCTATGCAGGTGCAAAAGGGGGCTTAGGCGCGCTAGGTCTTGCAAAAGATGCGAAAGCACAATTTGAAAAAGCGCTAAGCCTAGATCCAAAAGCGCTTGATGGCTCGGCATACACAAGCCTTGCAACCTTATACGGTAAAGTACCAGGTTGGCCTATTGGTTTTGGTGATGACGATGAAGCGAAAAAACTGTTTAAGCAAGCGCTTGAGCTAAACCCGCGTGGTATCGATAGCAACTATTTATATGCGTCATTCCTGTATGACGAGCGCAAGTATAAATCAGCTAGAGAGTTTTTATTGGTTGCACAGCAAGCGCCAGCGCGCCCTGAAAGACCCAAAGCAGATCTTTACCGCCAACAAGAAATTACTAAACTATTGGCTAAGGTAGAGAAAAAAATAAAGAGATAAACTATGCATTTATTGCTCGTTGAAGACGACCATTTAGTGGCAGAAGGCCTGTGTCGCTCTTTACGTCAACAAGGATACAGTGTTGAACATAGTTCGACCGTTAAGTCAGCGATGCAATGGCTGCAAAATGATGAAATTGAGCTGGTAGTCCTTGATTTAGGACTACCAGACGGTGATGGTATCGACATTTTAAAACACATCAAAAAGCATCGTAAAAACCTGCCCGTGGTGATTTTAACTGCTCGGGGTAGTATTGATGATAAAGTCATGGGGCTTGATTTAGGTGCTGATGACTACCTAGCAAAGCCCTTTGATCCCGCAGAATTATTTGCCCGTCTTCGGGTTGCCAGCAGGCGTGTGACCCAAGCACAAACCAGCACTTTAAAAGTTGGTGATGTTGAAATGGACACCGCCGCTTTTACCGTGAGCTTTCAAGGTGAGCCAGTAAACTTGCCGCGCAAAGAGTTTATGCTCCTTAAAGCCTTGCTAGAAAACCAAGGTCGCGTGCAATCAAAACAGCAGTTAGAAAGTAAACTGTACGAATGGGGCGAAGAGGTGGGGTCTAATACCATCGAAGTACACATTCATCACTTGCGTAAAAAATTCCCAAAAGAGTTTATTAAAACCTTGCGCGGCATTGGTTATGTGGTGGGTAAACGCTAGTGTCAATTCGTAAAAGGCTGACTCTACTTATATTGTCTATGGTGATCTTAACCTGCTTTTTGGCATTTACTAAAGGTTACCGTGAAAGTATGAATCAGGCTGAAGCACTGCTCGATAACGAGCTGGTAACGCTGGCACATGTGTTAATCGAGCAGCCACTCAGTAAAGAAACCCCAGCTTATACCAGTGATTTACCGCAGTTATTGTTTCAAGTTTGGGTTGATGATAGCTTGGCCTCAAGCTCAAAATCATTGCAGCAAAATCTTAGTAATCAAAGTCAGTGGCAAACAGGGTTTAGTGTTGAGAACTTGGCTGGGCAACGAGTCAAAGTGTATCGCTTAAGCGAAGGCAATAAGCGAGTACTTATTGCAGAGCCTTTGAGCAAACGTGTGGCGCTAACCGAAACTGTGATTTTGTCGGCCATGACGCCGCTGTTATGGAGTGTGCCTATCCTTGCTCTCCTTATTAGTGTGTTTGTAAAACAAGGGCTTGCGCCACTAACTCGGTTATCAAATCAACTCAAACATCGTCAAGCAAATGACTTTACAGCTATTCCTTGGCAAACCCCAGAGCAAGAAATAAAACCCGTAATTAGCCGCTTAAATGATCTATTCAAACGGGTTGAAAGTGCCTATTTACGAGAGCGCTTTTTTGCCTCTGATGCGGCCCACGAACTGCGTACTCCGCTCAGTAGTTTAAAAATCAATGTGCATAATTTAGTGGCTCAAGGTGTTGAGAGTGTTGAGCTTGATGCGATGGAAAAAGGCGTTGATAAGCTGAGCAATATAGTTGAACAAATGCTGATTTTGGGGCGTACCTATCCAGAGCAATGGCAAGCGCAATTTAGCCCTGTGTCGGTGTTAGAAATTAGCCAGCAGGTTGCCTCACAACTTTATGATCGTATTGACGAAAAAGAGCACACAATTAGCATTGATGGCGATGATTTTATCATCGCCGGTGACGAATTCACCTTAGTTACTTTGTTTGGCAATTTACTGAGTAACGCCATAAAATATACCCCAGCTGCGGGAGAGATTTGTATTACTCTGAAAACCGAAAATAATCGTTTTATCTGGCAAATAGATGACTCGGGCCCCGGCATTGATGAAGCTCAAAAACAGCGTATTTTTAACCGTTTTTACCGTGTGGGTGGCGATAAACATCCCTCTGGTGAACAAGGAGCCGGGCTTGGTATGGCCATTGTTGAACATATAGTTTCGATTTATAACGCTGATATTGCTTTAGCTGACAGTCACCTTGGTGGCTTGCGGGTGAGTGTCTCTTTTATGCAAGGAGATGTCAGTGAATAAATGGATTTTGGCAATTTCTATGTTGTTACTATGTATGTCGTCTTGGCTTGCCTATGCCAAAGAGTACAAGCTGATTTTAAAAGATCACTTGTTTTACCCAGCTGAAATTAAAGTTCCTGCCAATAAAAAGCTACGTTTACTCATCGAAAACCAAGATGACACGCCAGAAGAGTTCGATAGCTTTGACTTAAACCGTGAAAAAGTACTCTACCCAGGTCGGACGAGTGTCATTTATATCGGACCGCTCAGCCCTGGGCGTTATGACTTTTTTGGTGAATTTTCGCCTAATACAGCCAGAGGAACTGTCGTGGCTACGGAGGTGAATGATGCTGATAACTAGTTTATTAATGAGCATTAATCAGCTTTTGCCTGTGGTGATTTTAGCCGTGCTTTTGAGTTTAATTGTGCCTTTAAGTCAGCGCCAACTGAGTATTTATGCAGTGATTGGTACGCTACTAAGCTTAGTGTTTGTGCAAGGCGCTGCTTGGCTGAGTCAGTTATTTGATCACAGAGGCTTAGAGTTTATTCAAATGCTACTGTGTATTGTCATCTTTATCGCTGCATTAATTAGCTGTCAGCAACGAAGCATAGCGGCTGCGCTGGCCTTGATTGCAACCATGACGTTGTATTTAAGCCATTATATGATTTATTTAGTCAGTTTTTGGCACAGTAAAGATACTGCTGAGCCATTGATACTGGGTACATCTTTAGGTGTGGGCATTTGTATTAGCTTTGGCGTGTTGTTGTTCTTTTTGCTTGAGAGTATTGCTAAGCGCGTAGGCGAGCAGCCATTGGTTGTGTTGCTTGCCTTAAATGCAACGGCAAAGCTATTGATATTTATTGATTTAGCAAGTCAGATCGATTTACTCGATGTGACCTCAAATTATTTAGATTGGCGTGGGTTTTTAATTGAAAACTCAGAGCTTGGGCGCGTATTAAAAGCCTTAGTGGGCTACGAAGCTACGCCGAGTAAAACCGCGCTATGGGTGTATGTCGTTGCTACGTTGGGGTTTATCGCTTTAGCCCACGTTTTAAAAACTAAAAAGACCAAGGAGCCAGTATGCGGTTCTTAATAGTTAGTTTAAGTTGCTTGTTTTTATTAAGTATTAGCCAAGTTGCTCAGGCTGATGGCATGGTGGTTGATAAAGTGTACCACCCTTATGTATTGCCTTTTGAGCGCGAAGTTGAGTGGCGTTTGGTGTCTAGGCAAACTGATAGCGGTAATGTGCTTGCACAGCGTGCAGGCTTTGGCGGCGCAATTAACGACACCATGAGCCTTGAGGGCTACTTAGTTGGCGAGCGCGATGATAACGGTGACTTTGGTTTATCTTCGTATGAAGTAGAATTACGTTGGCAATTGGTCGAGCAAGGTCGTTTGTGGGCCGATTGGGGAGCATTATTTGAGCTTGAAAAACAGCATACACTCGATGCATACGAAGCAACGACCGGCTTTTTATGGGAAAAAGAGTTTGGCCGTACAAGCCTGACTATGAACGCATTTTTAGTGTATGAATGGGGGGCTGATATTGAAAACGAGTGGGAAAGTGAGTTTCGCTTACAGTATCGTTATCGCTATCGTTCGGCTTTTCAACCATCGATCGAAATATACGCGGGTGAGGACTTTATTGGAGTAGGTCCTGGCTTTACTGGCTTACACAGATTTAGCCCTAAACGCCAGCTAAAATGGGAAGCAGGTTTTATTAGTGAGCTTAGCCAATCAGGCAAAGATCATAGCTTTCGCTTGGCTTTAGAGTTTGAATTTTAATGTCGATAGTGTTTGACTTATCAAACTAACTCTATATAGTGGGCACCAGCTAGAAAGAAAGCGTGTAATTAATAAATCTTTATTTCGTTGTTGTATAAGTAATACTTGTAGTACCGTCCTGAAGTTTTTAAGTACCATCTCATTTTTTGCTACACCCGCCCACTAGGGCATGTTTAATTTTTTATATCAGGAATAATACTATGTCTAACATCGTATCAGGTACAGTTAAGTGGTTTAACGAATCTAAAGGTTTTGGTTTCATCGAGCAAGAAAATGGTCCAGACGTTTTCGCTCACTTCAGCGCTATCAAAAGCGAAGGTTTCAAAACTTTAGCTGAAGGCCAACGTGTAGAGTTCACTCTTTCACAAGGTCAAAAAGGTCCTCAAGCGGATAACATCACTCCGTTATAATTTTTACTTTTAGTAAAAGTTAAGAAGAAGCAAGCTACGGCTTGCTTTTTTTATGCCTAAAAATTGACTGAGCTAGTGAATATTTCTATATTTAATGCAGCTATGTCATTAGAGTGTATTAATTATCTTAAAATATTTGTTGTTAGCATGCCTAAGCTTTGCACCTGTAGTATTGGCAAAAGATAGTGTCACCATCTACACCGAGCAATTTCCGCCGTATAACTTCTCAAATAAAGGGCATTTAGAAGGCATAAACCTCGAGTTTGTTAAAGCAATGTGCGTTGATGCAAACATTGAATGCCAATTCGAGCTCTTACCTTGGTCTCGGGCGTATCACTTAGCTCAGCAAAAGCCGCTGTCAGGTCTGGTCTCTACAGCACGTATTCCCGACCGTGAAGAGTTATTCAAGTGGGTTGGTCCAATGGCTTCCTCTCGTAACTTTTTTTATCGCTTGCAATCAAATGACCGCATTAATCCCATCGACTTATCGCAAGTGAAAGATCATAGCCTGTGCGTAGTAAGAGATAGTATTTACGAAAAGTTTGTAGAAAGCATTGGCTTTGAAGGTGATAAAAACCTTCTTAAAGTGAGTCACTATTACGAGTGTATTAATTTATTTTTCAAAAATAAAATAGAGCTCATTATTGGCTCAGAGCTGTCGTTTAAATACCAATTAATGCAGTATGGTCACCAAGGTAGAGAAGTGGTTAAGTTGGTTGAGTTGCCACTTAATGGCACGGTTGGTAACTTTCTAGCGTTAAATAAGGCCTTACCCGAAGAGCTTGTAAGCCGATTACAGGCAAGTTATGACAAGCTCAGTAAACAAGGGTTATTAGAGACTTATATTGAGCAATATAAGGCGAATTAAGGTCGCTGCGCGAGCATCATCACTGCATTGTATCTTGGTGTCATAATCACCTCATTAAACGCAGCCTTTAAGGCATCGACATAACGTTGGTCGGTATTAATATTTGCGGCAAGATAGCCTTTCATGGTTAAAAAGTCGATTGCATGAGCAAAGCTGAAACGAGTTTCATCCAGCGCTAATTGCTCAGCCATAGCTGCAATATAGTTCTTATCATCAATGATTAAATCAACCTTGCCCGACATCAACAGTTGATACGACTTATTGATATCAGAGGTATATACCACAGTATAACCACGCTCTGTTAAGCGCTGCGCCGCTAAATCATGACGCTGAACCGCTATCTTATATTGTTTTGCTTGCTCGTTTGCTGTGATGTTTATATCGCTGCGAGAGCTCAGCTTCACAAAGCCCATTTGGTAGGTTGCCACTTCACCAATCCAATGAAAGTGTTTTTCGCGTTCAGCAGTTTTCGCCATACTATAAATAAAGATATTCGGTTTCTTCAGTGCCATATTGTAAGCACGGGCCCAAGGGTAAAGCTCTATATTCGCGTTCAAATTAGCTTTAGCAAAAATTGCTTTCACAAGCTCGGTGCTCTCACCGGCAACTTGGTTATTGATTAGAGTTTGATTAGGTGGCGACAGTTCAGTCACAACGGTTAGGGTCGGCTTACTCAGTGCTGGCCAACTAAAGAAAAGAATTAGCAAATAAAGTCGTAAATAGTTCATTTATGTACTTAAAAGGACTTAGTAATTAAATCTTAGCACATAAAACGATAAAAGGGCCTTGCGGCCCTTGGTGAAGTATCGTTCAAGTCAGATAGACCTTTAACCCCTTAAAGTCCTATCCTATTGTTTTGCAACTACGGCTCATCTCATTAAGTTTCTAAGCTAGCGAGAGGAAAAAACCTGCAATTGCTGCACTCATGAGGTTAGCCATAGATCCTGCTAACACTGCTCTGAGCCCTAAGCGTGCGATATCCTTTCGCCGACTAGGCGCCATACCGCCTAATCCACCTAGTAAAATTGCTATCGATGATAAGTTAGCAAACCCACATAACGCGAATGTGACAATCGCTTGTGTGTGCGCACTTAACGTATCGCGATAATTAATAAAGTCGAGGTAAGCAACAAATTCGTTAACTACAACCTTCTGACCTATAAAACTGCCTGCGATTACTGCTTCGTTCCACGGTACACCTAATAACCATGCAACTGGAGCGAATACGTAACCTAAAATTTCTTGTAGCGTTAATGTTGGATGATCAAACCAACCACCAATACCGCCTAATAACCCATTTAGAAGTGCAATAAGTGCTACGAAAGCAAGTAACATCGCACCTACGTTAAGTGCTAGTTGCATACCGTTTGCGGCACCTGATGCGGCTGCATCAATTACGTTAACCGGTTTTTCTTCTTGTACGTCTAAATCAGCTAAATCTTCTTTCGGTGTTTCGGTCTCTGGCACAATCATTTTTGCCATTAAGAAACCACCTGGTGCCGCCATAAAGCTGGCTGCAATTAAGTATTTAAGCTCTACACCAATTGTTACGTAACCTGCCATAACAGAACCGGCTACAGTAGCAAGGCCACCAACCATTACCGCAAATAGCTCTGACTTAGTCATGCTGGCGATAAATGGTTTAACAATCAATGGTGCTTCTGTTTGGCCAACGAAAATATTGGCGGTTGCAGAAAGCGATTCAGGGCGCGAGGTTTTCAATAGCTTTTGTAAGCCACCGCCTAGAATCTTGATTATCCAATCCATCACCCCGATGTGATACAACACAGCAACCAATGCTGAGAAGAACACGATAACGGGCAATACTTGTATCGCAAAAATAAACCCTAAGGTATCTTGCGATGCCAGTGAGCCAAATAAGAAGCTAATCCCGTCATTGGCATAACCAATAACTGATGAGACTCCTCGAGACATACTTGCCAGTACGTTTTTGCCCACTTCGAAGAACAAGACAAAGCCACCAATTAACACTTGAAGTAAAAAGGCGATGCCCACAGTTCTTAAATTAATTGCTTTACGGTTCGTTGAAGCCGCAAAAGCAATGCCTAGTAGCACAACAATGCCTACTAAGCTCATAAATGTTGTCATACTGACTGTTTCCCGTTGTTATTGTTGCAGTAAATATTTTATTTTACTTTTAATTATATCAATGGCAACGCGATTCATACCGCCGCGTGTGACTACGAGATCAGCTTTGTGCTTTGATGGCTCAATAAACTGATAAAACATAGGTCGCACTGTCGCTTGATATTGATCAACAACGGACTGTAATGTTCTGCCACGCTGCTCCATATCTCGTTGCATACGGCGCATAAGGCAGATATCTAACGGTGTATCAATGAACACCTTAATATCAAATTCTTTTCGAAGTGCCGGATCACTCAATAGCAAAATACCTTCAACGATAAGTACTTTTGCAGGTGCTACTCGGCGCGTTTCATCGCTACGGGTATGCATTGCATAGTCATAAGTTGGTACGTCTACTGATTTTCCAGCGCGCAATTGAAGTAAGTGCTCATGCAAAAGCTCATGCTCGAAAGCATCAGGATGGTCGTAATTGGTTTGCGTTCGATGGTCAAACGGCAAATGCGACTGGTCTTTGTAATAAGCATCTTCTTCGATCACTGCGATCGCGCCCGGTTCAAGCTCATTGACTAATTCGTTATAAATTGTCTTGCTAAAAAGAGACTTGCCCGACGCAGATGCGCCAGCAATAGCTATAATTGTTCGTGTCACTAAAGTTCTCGCCCACACAGAAGGAAACATTGTTAGGTAGATCACAATAGCAAAAAAGACACGATTAATCTCTTTTGCTTCGCTTAGAGATGCAAATTTATAATGTTTCTGTTTTATGAAACAGGACTTATGTCCTGTACCAAAAATTCGAAGAGCATATAAAGTATTCACATATTGATAACGAGGTACCCATGGCAAGAGCACTCATCTTAATGGCAGATAGCCTAGGAATTGGCGCAGCACCTGACGCAGAGAAGTTTGGTGATGTAGGCGCAAATACCTTTGCTCATTTACTTAAAGCCTATGCAGAAGAAACTGGTGAGCACTTATCGCTACCTAATCTTACCCGTTTAGGTTTAGCTGATGCATGCGAAGCCGCAGGCAAAGAGCCTTGTTTAGTTAGTGACCGTCAAGCACCTATTGGCGCATGGGGTTACGCTAAAGAGTTATCAAGTGGTAAAGACACGCCTTCAGGGCACTGGGAAATGGCCGGTGTACCTGTGTTATTTGATTGGGGTTACTTCCCTAATACACAGCCGTGTTTTCCACAAGAATTTGTTGATGAGCTAATTGCTCGCGCTGAGATTCCTGGCATTTTAGGTAACTGTTATGCCTCAGGAACAACCATTTTAGAACAGCTAGGTGAAGAACATATGCAAACCGGTATGCCGATTTGCTACACCTCAGTTGATAGCGTGTTTCAAATAGCCGCGCACGAAGAATCATTTGGACTGGAGAAACTTTATCAGGTTTGCGAAATCGCACGGGCGCTGCTTGATGAAATGAACATAGGAAGAGTGATTGCGCGGCCATTTTTGGGTTCGAGCCGTGACGATTTTGCCCGCACAGGTAATCGTCGTGACTATTCGGTGTTGCCACCGTCGCCAACCTTGCTTGATAAATTATCGCAAGACGGCGGTGAAGTGATCAGTATTGGTAAAATTGCCGATATCTATGCGCACCAAGGCATCACCCAAAAACACAAAGCGCCAGGGCTAATGAACTTGCTTGAGAAAACCTCAGAAGTGATTGCAAGCGCACCTGAGCATAGTTTGATTTTTACAAACTTAGTTGATTTTGATGAAAAGTACGGTCATCGCCGTAATGCAGTTGGCTATGCTAAAGCATTAAAAGAGTTTGATGATTACCTACCGACCATCTTAAATCAGCTAAATAGTGATGATGTGTTAATTATCACAGCCGATCACGGATGTGATCCAACAGCAGCAGGCACTGACCATACACGTGAATACGTGCCAGTACTTGCATACCAACCGGGCATGACAAACACCCCGCTTGGAGAACGAGCTAGTTTTGCAGACATAGGTCAAACCCTTGCCCAGTGGTTTAATCTTCCTGCACTTGAATACGGTGATAGTTTTAACGACAAGCTATTAGCGAACAAAAAAGGAAACCAATAATGAGTACTCCTCATATCAGCGCCAATGTAGGCGAATTTGTAGAAACGGTATTAATGCCGGGTGATCCGCTTCGCGCTCAATACATTGCTGAAAACTTTTTAGATGACGCAAAACAAGTAACAGGCGTTCGTAATATGTATGGTTTTACCGGTACCTACAAAGGTAAACCAGTTAGTATTATGGGCTCTGGAATGGGTATTCCATCAATGTCAATTTATGCCCGTGAATTGATCGTTAGTTACGGCGTTAAAAATCTAATCCGTATTGGTACCTGTGGCGGTATTGGTAGCGATATCAAAATCCGTGACGTTATCTTTGCACAAGGTGCAAGCACAGATTCAAACGTAAACCGTGCGCGCGTTCGCGGTTACGACTTTGCCGCAATTGCTGATTTTGGTTTACTACTTAACGGCGTAAACGCAGCAAAAGAATTAGGCATTGAAGCGAAAGTAGGTAATGTATTTACAACAGATACATTCTACCAAGCAGATAACACATTCTATCAAGAATTAGACAAGCTAGGCGTACTTGCTGTTGATATGGAAACAGCTGGCATGTACGGCGTAGCTGCTGAATACGGCGCAAAAGCGATGGCACTATTTACTGTGAGTGACCACGTAATCACTGGTGAAGCGACACCAAGCGAAGAGCGCCAAAGCACTTTTAACGAAATGGTTAAAATTGCTTTAGAATCAATTTAAATAAGTTCCTTGGTAACGTATTCACTGAAATTTGGAAACACGCCCAAAGTGAAGTGAGACTAACCTCAAAGCCGCATTTATGCGGCTTTTTTTATAGCTACAAGTTTACCTGCGTAAAATCCTGCCCGCATCTCGCAACCGCCCCTTAAAACTTGAAAATTCAACTAACTGTTGCCACTTTTAATAGAGGAACAATAATTGAGGATGTGTATGTCTAATTGGGTTGAAGCTAAGGTAAAAGACGTTAAATGGTGGACCGACTCATTATTTAGCTTAATCGTTAATGCCGATGTTGAGCCATTCACGGCGGGGCAGTTTACAAAGCTTGCGATGCAAGTAGGTGATAAACGTGTAGCTCGTGCATATTCTTATGTGAATGCGCCGAACAATCCCGACCTCGAGTTTTATCTTATTAATGTCAAAGACGGTCAACTTTCTCAACAACTCGCACAATTAAAGCCGGGTGACTCTGTGACTATAGAGCGCCGCGCGACAGGTTTTTTTACCCTTGATGAAGTACCAAGCAGTGAGCAGCTTTATATGCTGAGTACAGGTACTGCGCTTGGGCCTTTTATTTCAATATTAGAGCAGGGCGAAGTGTGGCAAAAGTTTGAGCATGTTCATTTAGTGCATGGAGTTCGTCTTAACGAGGACTTAAGTTATCAAGAACGCATTAAAGCGCTACAGCTGCAGTACCCAAATCTTTACTATTCGCCTGTAGTCAGCCGAGAGTCAGCCACAATAGGTTTTAATGGCCGGATCACAGACGTAATTAAAGATCATCGTTTATTTGATGTAATAGGGCGCCCAACTGTACCTGATACCGCACAATTTATGATTTGCGGTAACCCACAAATGGTAAAAGATACTACGGCTATTTTGTTAGAGCTTGGTTTTAGCCGCAACAGACGCCGTGAACCAGGGCAGATCACAGTAGAGCAATATTGGTAAAAAACTATGCCAAACAGCTAGAATTTGCTACCTTAGCGCCTCAAATCAGGAATGATGCATTTAGGAAAAGTATGAAACCGTTATTTTTTGCAATCAGTTTATTACTCTCTTGGCAGTCAATTGCAAGTGACGAAACCACCGAACAAACCCAACCTCAAACGAGCAATGAACAAAAAGTCGAAAAGAAGGACGTACCTAGCTTAGAGTTTATTGAAGAAAAGCCAGCTACAGAGCAAAAATCAGCGTCTGAAACTGAAAAAGCGACTGTAGAAGCCGCTCAAGTAGAAGAAAAAGCTGAAGAAGCTGCGAAGGCAACGAGTGAAACAACCACAAGCAGCGACGAACAAAAAGCGACAGCCGCAGCCTTAAAAGCGCTTGCAGAAGTTGATGATAGCAAAGTACTCGGTACACAAACCCCTGCACCTGCAGAGCAACCAAAAACAGTTGCCGAAAAACAGCAAGCCGTTGCAGAAGCAGAAAAAGCCGTTAACCAAGCTAAAGAAGCACTAACAGCGAAGCAGCAAGAAAAAGCACGTCAGTCACGTGAATCGATGGCGGTGATTGAACAGCTGATTGCAGCTTATAATGCTCGTAACATTGATGCTTTTATTAAGATGTACGATGAAAACGTTGAGTTTTATACATTCCCGAATGAGTTGATGTTCACCGGTAAAGAAAAACTCATTGCACGATACGGCATCATGTTTAAAAAGCTAAAGTGCATTAAATCATCGCCAATTAAACGCATTGTACTTGGCAACATCGTGATTGATCACGAACTGTCTGAAACCTGTACACAAGACCCTAAAGTCGTCGACAAGCGCTCTGAGTTCGTTACCAGCTACAAAATAGAAAATGGCAAAATAACCAAAGTGTTATTCTTCCGTTAGAAAAAAGAGCAGCCCAGCTGCTCTTTTTTTATGGGGTCAAGTTACAAGTTAGCGAGTTACAAGGGGAAAGGTGAAAGTTAGCGAGAGTAAAGTTAGCGAGAGTAAAGTTAGCGAGAGTAAAGGTACGAGTAACGAGATGCGAGATATGAGATGCGAGATTCGAGGTAGCAGCGATTTTACATCGCGTCCTAGCGCCTATGACGCGGGATAAACCTGCTGCTACATGTAGGCGTGAAACTTGTTTCGCGCGTCTGATCGATGAAGGCTTCTATATGTTGGGTATCGCTCCGCTCGACCCAACCTACCTGGAAATTGAATAGGTCGAATGCTGAGAAGAACACTCGACCTAAATAACTCCACAAATCGGCTGAAATCTAATATCTGACCTCTAAAGACTAGAAACCAGCGATTTCAAATCGCGTCCTAGCGCCTAGAACCCAGAGCTCGCCTATGACGCGGGATAAACCCGCTGCTACATGGGTTTCGGCTAAGCCGTTTCGTTTAGCAACGAATTAAAGCTGTCGTTGTCGTGTAGGCTGGCAAACGCGCTTTCGTGTAATAGCTCGTTACGTAGGTTAGGAGAATACTCAAGGGCCATACGAATATCAGCCATTGCATCGGCGTGTTTGTGAAGTAATGCATATGCACAAGCACGTTGCCAGTATGCGTAGCCGTAGTCGCTATCAATTTCTAATGCTTGATTACAAAGCTCGATAGCTTCACCTGTTTCGTTAATTTCTAACAGTGCATCTGCTTTATAGGCAATGGCTTCTACGTCTTCTGGTTTACGTTTTAAGATCTCGTCAAAAATCTCAATCTTATTCGCAACATCGCTTTCTAAATTGGCACGCATCCATAAAGAATGAACTTCATTGGTGATTGAGATCTTTTGTTGGTTTAATAAGATCTCTTCAGATCGCTCACGTAGCTTTTCTTCTAGTACTTTTAGGCGCTCTTCGTATTCTTGTGTGATCGCACTAACACGTGAGTTTACAATGTCTTCTACTTTGTTTTTCACATCACGCAGTGAATTCCAACCGACTAAAACCAAAATTGACGCGGTAATCGTAATAATGAAAAACACATTATTAATGGTGTCGGTTGTATAAGTTAATGCACGGTCGGCAGTATCTAGCTGCGTATGAGTAACTTGTTTTGTCACATCTTCGCGCAGTTTTTGTTGGTCTTGGCGCACAGCTTTTAATTCATCAAGAATATAGCGCTCTAACAATGGCTTATACATAGGTTCTTGAAGCTTATCGAGAGCTTGTTGTTGCTCTGCTTCGGTTAAAGCTGGGCGGTTTTCTGGCTCATTTTGAGCTGCTGCAAATGTACTAAAGCTCATTAAAAAAGTGATTAAAATTAAGGTATAACGCATGACATATTAATTTTTAGTGATTTCTGAGGTAACTGTAACATGCGTGAGCATTGTGGACTAGGCAAAAAAAAGCCAGCTCGGGGGAGAGCTGGCCAAACTGCTTAAACAACATAAAGTCGTAAGGGGTATCAACAGGAGTTAGGTACAATATACCCATTTTAATCTGAACAACTACTTAATACTTAATGAGTTTTTAAAAACTTATATTCGTTCTGTCAGAATCACAATGTTCGTCTAGACTTAAGGAGTCGTAAAACTAAAAGGTGAGAGTATGCGCCAACAACTAGTCCAACTGCTGTATGGAGTATCAATTTCTTCTGATCTTGATAGTGGCAATGTTGAATTAGCTGAACGCTTAATTCTGAATGCTGTACTTGATGGCCTAGAAATTGGCCGAGCAGGGATCTGGCTGTTAAATGAAGAAAACACCGCAATTGAATGCCGGTTACTACTCGATAGAGAAAACGGCAAAGAAATCCAAATGTTAGTGCTCCCACGTGATGCATACCCAGCCTATTTTAAAGCACTCGACACCCAACGTACGATTACTGCCGAAGATGCTCATACCGACCCTGCTACGTATGAATTTAGCGAAAGTTACTTAACACCTCTTAACATAGGTGCAATGCTCGATGCGCCAATTCGATATAAAGGAAAAATGATTGGTATATTTTGCTGTGAGCACATAGGTGGAACAAGGCAATGGACAGAAGACGAATGTTCATTCATCGGTGCTTTGGCTGATCTTTATGGCAGAGCCTTGTCTGCACAAGAAAACGAACGCATCAATGCAGAACTTGAGCGTGCCAATCAACATCTAGAACAACGTGTTGCAGAACGAACGCGTACGCTTGAAAAAACTTTATCTGAACTGACCGCGATGCAAGAAAAGCTCATTGAAGCCGAAAAAATGGCTTCACTGGGTAATCTTGTTGCGGGTATTGCCCATGAGGTTAATACGCCGATTGGCATAGCAGTCACAGCAAATAGTTCGGCAAAAGATAAGCTAAATATGCTTAATAAACACATAGATTCAAATACCTTAACAAAAGCGGCCCTACTTGAAGGCATGAATCATTTAAACGAGTGTATCAAAATATCGTTTACCAACCTTGAGCGGGCCGCAAAGCTCATCAGTGACTTTAAACAAACGGCGGTTGATCAATCATCGCTTAATTTACTCGAAACCAACATTAAAGATTACTTTGAAAATATTTTACATAGCTTAATGCCACTTACACGAAGTCATAATGTTGAAGTAAACATCAACTGTGTTGATGACTTTTCGCTTATAACTGTTCCGGGGGCGCTTAGCCAAATATTCTTAAATCTTGTAAATAACAGCTGTGTACACGGGTTTGTTGGCCGTGAGCAAAACCGCATAGATATCGCTGTAAGCATCGATAACGACACCAATAGTTACACCATAACCTATAAAGACAACGGTCATGGCATGTCCGAAGATGTAATGTACAAGGTGTTTGAGCCATTTTTCACTACCAAGCGAGGCAATGGCGGTAGTGGTTTAGGTATGTCGATAGTTTATAACCTTGCAACGCAAGCGCTGCAAGGCGAAGTGAGCATCGATAGCAAACCTGATAACGGCGTTACTGTCACCTTCAAATTGCCGCAAAAGCTCACATAACTAATTAATATTTATACAAGTTGTTGGCTAAATAATCTGGTGACTGGGTAATAAAATTAAAAATTAATCAGTTTGCTTAGCAAGGCAAGAAATATCAGTGCATTCGTTGTCTTGGCAAAATTGTTTAATACGTTTTTTAGAATATAAATAATTAATGCTCAATGGTGTGATTAACAGCGCTAGCCAAAACAACACCGAGCTTCTAAAGGTTAGCCCCACAAGCGATGCGACTACCAGCCCTGTTAACATCAAGATAGGTAAATTGGCGATAAAAAAGTTAATGCTTAGTTGTCTAGCAACGTCAGGATTAATAGTTTTCATAAGGGCTACTCGCTGTTTAAAAATACTCTTATAAAATGGACGGTTTTATAAAATGAATCAAATCAGATTTTTCTATCGGTGCAATCGATTTAAAACTATGTTCTGGATCTAGCTTTATTAAAGTACAACTCCTATAGTTTTAAACAGCAGGAACTTATTCGCTATTAGTTATTCATAACTATTAGAAAATCTCTCTTTATGACGAAAGGGATAAAAGCGCATTTTAGCATTTCGTCATATTTTTAGCTTATGAGGAGCACATAATGAGTAATGGAAAAACGGGCCAGTGCCCGGTAATGCATGGTAGTAACACTGTCACCGCTCAATCAAATATCGACTGGTGGCCAAACGCGCTCAATTTCGACATTCTTCATCAACACGACAGCAAAACGAATCCTTACGGCAAAGACTTTAATTACGCAGAAGCATTCAAATCTCTTGACCTTGAAGCCGTTAAAACCGATTTAAAAAACCTAATGACCGAAAGCCAAGAGTGGTGGCCAGCTGACTGGGGCCATTACGGTGGTTTAATGATCCGTATGGCATGGCACTCAGCGGGTTCATACCGTTTAGAAGATGGCCGTGGTGGCGGTGGTACAGGTAACCAACGCTTTGCGCCATTAAATTCATGGCCAGATAACGCTAACTTAGACAAAGCACGTCGCTTACTTTGGCCAATCAAAAAGAAATACGGTAATAAGCTTTCTTGGGCAGATTTAATGATCTTAGCCGGTAATATGGCATATGAATCAATGGGTTTAAAAACCTTTGGCTTTGCCGGTGGCCGCGAAGATATTTGGCACCCAGAAAAAGACGTTTACTGGGGCGCTGAAAAAGAATGGTTAGCACCTAGTGATGAGCGCTATTCAAATGTAGCTAAACCAGACACCATGGAAAACCCATTAGCAGCGGTACAAATGGGCTTAATTTATGTAAACCCAGAAGGGGTGAATGGCAACCCTGATCCGCTTAAAACGGCTGAACAAGTTCGCGAAACATTTGCCCGTATGGCAATGGATGACGAAGAAACTGCAGCGCTTACAGTCGGTGGCCACACTGTGGGTAAAACCCATGGTAATGGTAGCGAAGAAAACGTAGGCCCTGAGCCAGAAGCAGCTGATGTATTTGAGCAAGGCCTTGGCTGGAACAACCACAATTCACGTGGTATTGGTCGCGATACCATGACGTCGGGCATCGAAGGCGCATGGACAACTCACCCAACTAAGTGGGATAACGGCTATTGCTACTTACTGCTTAACTACGAGTGGGAACTTAAGAAGAGCCCGGCAGGTGCGTGGCAGTGGGAACCAATCGATATTAAAGAAGAAGACAAACCAGTTGATGTAGAAGATCCATCAATTCGTTTAAATCCTATTATGACCGACGCCGATATGGCGATGAAGATGGACCCAACCTATCGTAAGATTATCGAGCGTTTTAACGATGATTTTGAATACTTTAGTGATGTGTTTGCACGTGCATGGTTCAAACTAACGCACCGTGACTTAGGTCCTAAATCACGTTATTTAGGTGCCGATGTACCAAGCGAAGATCTGATCTGGCAAGATCCGATCCCAGCGGTTGATTACACCTTATCAGATAGCGAAATTAGCGAACTTAAAACCAAGCTACTTAACTGTGGTGTCAGCCAAGCAGACTTAATCGCAACAGCATGGGATAGCGCCCGTACTTATCGTGGTTCAGACCATCGCGGTGGTGCAAATGGCGCACGTATTCGCCTAGCACCGCAAAAAGATTGGCAAGGTAACGAGCCTGAGCGTTTAGCTAAAGTATTAAGCGCACTCGAGTCAGTACAAGCGGGTTTAAGCAAACCAGTAAGCCTCGCTGATTTAATTGTTCTGGGTGGTTCAGCTGCGGTTGAACAAGCTGCAAAAGCGGCGGGTGTTGATATAACCGTGCCATTTGCGCCGGGTCGTGGTGATGCCACAGACGAGATGACAGATGCAGACTCGTTCGACGTACTTGAGCCAATTCACGATGGATTCCGTAACTGGTTGAAGAAAGACTATGCGGTTTCAGCAGAAGAGCTAATGTTAGAGCGTACGCAATTAATGGGCTTAACAGCACCAGAAATGACCGCCCTTGTTGGTGGTATGCGTGTACTAGGCACTAATCATGGCGGCTCTAAGCATGGCGTGTTTACAGATAATGTAGGTACACTTAGCACAGACTTTTTTGTAAATCTAACTGACATGGCTTACACATGGAAGCCAACAAGCAATGGTCTTTACGATATTGTTGAGCGCAATACAGGTGCAACTAAATGGACAGCAACGCGTGTTGATTTAGTGTTTGGTTCAAACTCAATCCTACGCTCATACGCAGAGTTTTACGCACAAGACGACAACAACGAACGTTTTGTAAAAGACTTTGTCGACGCATGGGTGAAAGTAATGAACGCCGACCGCTTCGATATTTAATTTAAAATTCCGTTAAGTACAAAGGCCACACAGTTTAACTGTGTGGCCTTTTTTATTTAGAGAAGTTAGCGAGTTACAAGGGGAAAGGGGAAAGTTACGAGGGGAAAGAGTAAAGTTACGAGTAACGAGTAACGAGTAACGAGGTTCGAGATGCGAGATGCGAGATACGAGATACGAGATACGAGATACGAGATACGAGATACGAGGTAGCAGCGATTTTACATCGCGTCCTAGAACCTAGCGCCCAAAACCTAGCACCTAGAACCTAATGTCTTCACCGTAGGCGCGAAACTTGTTTCGCGCGTCTGATCGCTGAAGGCTGACAGCTGACCGCTTCTATACGTTGGGTATCGCTCCGCTCGACCCAACCTACTCAGAAAATGAAAAGGTCGAATGCTGAGAAGAACACTCGACCTAAATAACCCCACAGATCGACTGACATCTAACATCTGACCTCTAACGACTAGAAACCAGCGATTTTACATCGCGTCCTAGAACCTAGCACCCAGATCCTAGCGCCTAATGTCTTCACCGTAGGCGTGAAACTTGTTTCGCGCGTCTGATCTGAAGGCTGCAAGCCCCTTTACTTTTCAATCCCTAACCAATAACTGTTTTGGTATATGTTTTCTTCAATTTCTTTATCGCTGTAGTTATAGATACGCTGCCAAAACAGGCGGTCGAAAATGAATTTATCTGCTTCTTTATGAATAATTTTAAAATTAATTAAAGAGGCATATAAATTTTCATCATCGCCTAACACCTCATCCTTACAGCTAGAGTAATCAAATGCACTTGGGCACTGAGACATCATTGCAAAACTGATACTGTTATCAGCTTCAAATTGCCAATAGGTATTTGGCGTAAAGTTAGCTCTGTTTTCGAGGCCATATTGGTCAGCGTAATAGAAGCTGCCTTTACCATCATCATTTATAAACCAGTATGTTTTCAGGCTGCCGCTGGTGTAGTCTTGACGTAAGTAGCTAAATAGGTGCTTATAGTCATCAAGAGTGATGGTTGAATCATCAATCACTTCTATAAATTCATACCCTAAGCGAGCCTGACGCTCTTCTTTATTTCGCTCGCGCACCATGAGAGTTTTACCATCAGGTTGAGTGAAAAATTGTAAGCGGGTATCTAGGCCATTGCCGGTTACCTTAACGGTGTCGCCATTATTGTCTAAGTTGTAATGCCACTTGAACGAGTCGGTACTTATAGGCGTATTGAATGTTACCGTTGCAGTGTCGGCGGCAGTGATAGTGAAAAATGATGGTAAATAACGAAATGTTAGGCCTTCACCTGTATCTGAATTTTTATTATTTAAGCGACCAGTATACGTTTTACCCACTTCAAGCTCAGGAACCGCAATCGGTGTCAGTTTTTGTAATGCAACAACCGATGTTTGCATTTTCATAGCTTCAGTTAGCTCTTCTGATTCAACAATATTCGCAGCGTCAGCTTCATCATGATAGCTAAGAACATGTTGCAGTTTTAGAACCACAAAATCATCGAACTGCGCAACTACTTCGGCATTAACGAGGTTAAGGTCAAACTCTACATTCACCTCGTAGCCTTCTTTATTTAGCTGATTTGCATAGCTATTCGTAATAAATTTGTCGCCATTAATCGCTAACGATTTACCTTCTAAGGTCGCCGAAAACTCTGCATAAGGGAATGATGTGGTACTGCCTGAAGCAGTTGGAATATAGCTTGCAATCGATACTTCAAAATAGCTTTCTTCACCTTCGGTGTTTAAATGATTCACCATGTGAAAAGTATTGTCGTCCATATCAACATAATACGCAGAGCTAAGCTCTGTATTTGATTTATAAAGGGTAACTACTTCGCCTTTATCGGTCGAAACATTAAAAAGCTCAACACGAATAGCATCATCGCGCTTAGCCAACACTTCCATTTCAAGAAGGGCTTGTTGATTACATTCATGCAAGCAATCAATCGCTTGGGTATTTAGTGCAATAACATCAGGGTTCGACCAATCAAAACGACTTAACTCACCATTTTGAGCAATCACACCAGTGTCTTCAGTGGCAAACGAAAGCTGCACACTACCATCGCTTGATTGCCAGTTACCCATAACTTCGCTATTGCTAAGCTCAATAGGTTGCCATGCTGCACGGTTTTCGGCGACATTAACGATTAGGGTATATTGATTACTCGCTTTACCATCAGAGACTTCTAAAGTAAAAGCGTGGTTGGCTACTTCGAATAAGCTTGGCTCTGCACGAAAAGTTACTTGATTACTGCTGGTGGTTACAGTCAGCCACTCTGGTTTATCAATAATCGTTGTTGTCACACTGTCGTTTTGCTCATCTTTTAAATCAACAACTAAATTAGTTGATTCAAGCGCTTTGGCTGAGAGAGTGAGTGAGCCAGACAGCGTCGGTGCAGTATTTTGCTCTACTTTTACATCTGACGTTTTATCTGTAGATGAACCGCCACCACAGGCTGTTAGCGCCAGAGTCAGTGCCGATACGCTGAGGAGCTTTTTCATTTAGGTCCCTTAAATTTATTGTTCTATTAAAGTCAAAGAAATTTAAGTTACCTAAAATGGGTAATTCAGTAAAGTGAATATGTAACTGAACGTAAACAAAAAAGGTGAGCTAACTTGCTCACCTTTTCGAAGAAGGGGTTATTGCGCTTGTTGCGCAACATGGTCCATATATTCGTCAAACGTGCCCTGAAAATCGATAAGCTGTTGATCTTTTATATCGATGATCCGAGTCGCTAAAGACGATACAAACTCACGGTCGTGGCTCACAAAAATCAGCGTGCCTTGGTAATCTTTTAATGCGTTATTGAGTGCTTCAATGGCTTCCATATCCATGTGGTTGGTTGGCTCGTCCATAATGAGCACATTGATGTCTTGCATCATTAACTTACCAAACAATAGGCGGTTCTTTTCACCACCCGAGCAGTTACGAGCTTTTTTATTAGCGTCGTCTGCGGTGAATAATAAACGGCCTAACATAGCACGAACCATTAAATCGTTGTGCTTAGCGGTGCGCCACTGTGACATCCAATCAAATAAAGTTAAGTCGTTATCAAAGTCTTTACTGCTGTCTTGCGGGCAATAACCAATGCTGGCATTTTCAGACCACTTAACCACACCTTCGTTACTTTGTAATTCATTCACTAGGCAACGTAATAGGGTGGTTTTACCAACACCGTTTTCACCAATAACTGCAAGCTTAGCACCGGCTTCAAGTAATAACTCACCACCGCTGAACAGAGTTTCGCCATCAAAGCCATGACCTAACTTAGTAAGCTCTAATGCTTGGCGATACATTTTTTTGCCTTCGTCAAAACGAAGTGATGGGCTAATACGGCTTGACGCTTTTACCTCATCAAGCTTAATTTTATCCATGCGCTTAGCACGAGAGCTAGCTAATTTTGCTTTTGATGCGTTAGCACCAAAGCGGTTTACGAACTCTTGTAGCTCGTCAATTTCGGCGCTCTTCTTTGCGTTTTCAGCAAGTAGCTGTTCGCGTTGCAAGCTTGAGGCTTCGATCCACTTTTCATAGTTACCAGGGTAAATTCTTAGCTCACCGTAATCGATATCGGCCATGTGTGTACATACCGAGTTTAAGAAGTGACGGTCGTGCGAGATAATAATCATCGTACACTTACGCTGGTTAAGCTCGTTAGCTAACCAAGTGATGGTGTGAATATCAAGGTTATTGGTTGGCTCATCAAGAAGCAAAATATCAGGGTTTGCAAATAGCGCTTGTGCTAGCAGCACACGTAGTTTCCAGCCCGGTGCAACATTTGCCATTAAGCCGTAATGAAACTCTTGCTCAATACCCGCTTGGATCAAAATTTCTTCTGCGCGGCTTTCTGCTGTGTAGCCATCCATTTCAGCAAAAACGCTTTCAAGTTCAGCGACTTTCATGCCGTCTTCTTCACTCATTTCTGGCAGAGAATAGATACGGTCGCGCTCTTGTTTAACTTTCCAAAGCTCTGTATCACCCATGATCACCGCATCAACCACAGTGTATTGCTCAAACGCAAACTGATCTTGGCTAAGCGTACCTAGCTTTAAACCCGGTGCAATCGACACATTGCCAGAGGTTGGCACAAGCGCACCACTTAGAATTTTCATAAAGGTCGATTTGCCGCAGCCATTCGCGCCAATTAAACCATAGCGGTTACCGTTACCAAACTTAGCTGAAATGTTCTCAAACAGAGGCTCTGCACCAAATTGCATGGTGATATTTGCGGTTGAAATCAACGAATTGTTCCTAGAAAAATACTGACAGGGTTATGGGCGCAGCAACTGCGAAAATAAACAAGCAATAGGGTAAATAATAGGCCGCGGATTATACAGATCAGCCCCTAATAACGCTATTAAAAAAGAGAAAGTTTCAAGGGGAAAGTTAGCGAGTTAGAAAGAGTAAAGGGGAAAGGTGCGAGATGCGAGGTGCGAGATGCGAGGTAGCAGCGATTTAACATCGCGTCCTAGGGCCTAGATCCTAGAACCCAGAACCTAGCATCTGATGACGCGGGATAAACCCGCTGCTACACGTAGGCGTGAAATTTGTTTCGCGCGATCAAAATTAAAATGATAATGCTTTGTCTAATGCACCTTTAAAGCGTTCAAAATCCTCGATGTGAGGAAGGTGGCCAATATCGTCTAATTCAATTAATTGCGATTTTGGGATCATATTTGCCGCGGCTTTGCCTAATTTATCGTAACGGCCAAGCTCATGGTCAACATTTGCTTTTTTCCAGTTGCGGCCAGGGCCAGTTCTATCGCGGGTACCTATAATTAAAGACACAGGCATGTTTAACTGATCAAACTCCGTTACGACTGGTTGCGTAAAAATCATATCGTAGGTTTTAGCATTAACCCACGCCATATGCTTATGGTCAGGGCCTTGAATTTGACCACTAATAAAATGGGTTAATTGCTCGTAAGAGCTATTCCATTTACCGTCGTAATAGTTTTTCTTCTGGTAAGCAATAACCTTTTCAGGTGTTTTAGCTAATTCATTTTTAAAGAAAAAATCAGTGTCTTTGTATTGCACATAATTTAAATAGTTCTCTAAACCAATTGGGTTTAGCAAAATGAGTTTACTAACTTGGCTAGAAAACATCAGGCTGTAACGGCTTGCTAGCATGCCGCCCATTGAGTGGCCAAGTACAATGGGGTTTTCAATATTTAAAGATGACACTAGCTGATGAGTGTTATTGGCTAATACAGCAAACGAAAATTGATAATCGGCGGGCTTTGATGATTTACCAAAACCAATTTGATCTGGGATCAATACACCATAGCCTTTGCTATTAAGGTACTTGGCAGTATTGGTCCAATAATGACCGTTAAAGTTTTTGCCATGCATGAGCACAACGGTTGGCATATTATTACTTGGTCTAAGGTAAGAGTAAGCCATTTTTAATGGCGTATTTTGTGACGAAAAATTAAAAAACTGTACAGGTAAGTCGTATTGATAATTGCTTAACTCAGCATCAAAACTAAGAGACTGCTCTTTAGCGGCTAGGTTTGCAGAAGACCATAAAACAAGTGCTGAGACTAACAGTATGCGTAAAAACATCATTATCCTTTCTCAATATGCTTAAAGAATATTCAGCCTAGCATCCTAAATAAAAATTTATAATACAAATACGATTAAATACTAAAAGAAGTTAGCAAGGTACGAGTTATAAGTTTCAAGCTACAAGGGGAAAGAGTAAAGGGGAAAGGTGCGAGTAACGAGATGCGAGGTAGCAGCGATTTTACATCGCGTCCTAGAGCCTAGCACCCAGAACCAAATGTTTCTCCCGTAGGACTGGCTTTAGCCGGGAAATGTTTTAAGTTAGCGAGTTTTAAGGAGAAAGAGTAAAGGGGAAAGAGTAAAGGGGAAAGAGTAAAGGGGAAAGTTACGAGGTAGCAGCGATTTTACATCGTGTCCTAGCGCCTAGCGCCCAAAACCTAGGGCCTAGCACCTAATGTCTTCATGCGTCCGAGGGCTTACGGCTGAAAGCTCTTGTTTTGTCGCAACTCGATTCTCGTTACTCGTACTTAATCCAACTTACTAAAATCAACTTCTGGCAGGCTTTCAAACCCTGGGCGAGCGAAGAAATACCCTTGCATTAAACTTACGCCGGCTTGGCGCAACCATTGATACTCTTCAACTGTTTCAATGCCTTCGGCAAGGGCGGTGATGTTGAGCTCTTCAAACATAGCAATACAATGGTTCACTATGATTTGGCGTGCTTTATTTAGGTGAATATCGCGTATCAGCTCCATATCGAGCTTAATAATATTGCTCTGAAAATCAGCCAATAAATTTAAACCCGAGTAACCCGAGCCAAAGTCGTCGGTTGCGGTAATAAACCCGAGTGATTGGTAATACTCAACAACTCGTTTGATGTGCGTACTGTCTTCAACCTTTTCAACCTCGGTAAATTCAAACATAATTTGTTCTACCGGAAAGTCATATTGCTTAGCAGCTTCAAGGGTTGTTCTAATACAGCGCTCAGGTTTGTAAATCGCGTTAGGTAAAAAGTTAATACTCAAAATAGAATCAAGCTTCAGCTTAGCTGCAAGCGAAATAGCTTTAATACGGCAAAGCTGGTCGAAGGTATAACGGTTCTCATCGTTCACTTGTGAGATAACAGAATAAGCCGACTCATTATTGGGCCCTCTAACTAATGCCTCATAGCCAAAAATATGTTTATCGGTGCAATCAATAATTGGCTGAAAAGCCATTGTAAAATCAAAACCAAGTTCTAATTTGTCTTTACAGTTATTACAACCTGTTGGCTGGCAATGAGTTTGCTTGTCGTGCATGCTTACCTCAGACTTAAGTCTACTTAATACATAATAGTGCTAGTAAATTGCCAATTGTGCAATGTTGTTGAGTTAAAAGTATAAAATCTCGCACCTCGCACCTCGCACCTCGCACCTCGCATCTCGCATCTCGCATCTCGTCTCTCGCACCTCGTCCCTCGCACCTCGTAACTACTACCTTCTTCCTCCCTCCAACTAACTTCTAATATCCATTCTAAAATCGTTGATTCTTAGCATCTAAAATCACATTTCATCCTTTGCGTTACCTAGCTTTAATGGTATTTTAGCGCCAAGCAATCTTGCCAATATAAAGGAAGTAAAATGGCATCCAAAACCGTCGAATACTACAACCAAAATGCGCAAGCATTTGTTGATGCCACACTCGATGTAGACCTCAATGAACTTTACGACGAATTCTTACCGCTGATCCCAAAAAAAGGCGCTTTACTCGATGCCGGTTGTGGCTCTGGCCGCGATGCTTTCATCTTTAAAGAGCGTGGTTATAGCGTAGATGCATTCGATATCAGCCCAGCTATGGCAAAGCTGGCGTCAGAATACTTAAACCAAGACGTAGCAGTAAGCAGTTTTCTAGAGCTAAATGACGTTGCCAAATACGACGGCATTTGGTGCTGCGCAAGCCTTATTCACGTAGCAAAAAACGACTTAACCGACGCATTCAATAACCTTGCCCGCGCATTAAAGCCACAAGGTATCGTGTATGTATCGTTTAAATACGGCGACGGCGAGCGCGAACACAACGGTCGCGAATTTACCGACCTAAACGAACAAGCCCTTGAGAGCATTATTAAAGGCACAGACCTGTTTATCCTCAAGTCATGGCAAAGCGCCGACCAACGTCCAGAGCGTGCCACAGAAACATGGCTAAACGCTATTCTGCATAGAAGAACGATATAGTCGTTTGGCTGTGTAATCGAAGTTCAAATACCAAAAAGGTCGGCAATTGCCGACCTTTTAGCTTTAGTAATTAAACTCTTTTGCATCAAATTCACTTCTGCGTTCTTGCAGCGTTAATAGATGTCTTTTTGAATTCCATTTATTGTTTCTTGGGTTTTATACTCATTTATAGTCTTAACTTAAAACACATATCACCATTGTTTTTAAAGCAATTTTAATGCTAAATTAAAGCCTACAAAGCCAAGGAATAAAAAGGCACTGAATGTCTGCCAGCACACCTAATTATTACAATAACAACGCGCAAAACGTTTCTTACTTAAGACCTAATAATTACAAAGTGAAATGTTAAGTGAATAGCTTTAACGAACATCGGCAATTACAAAGTAATACGCAACAGCTTATTACAGGCGATAATGATCCTCTTTTACCAAATCTAATTTATGCGATAAATAATGCTACCGAGATAGAAATTACGGTCTCTTTCATTCAACCTAGTGGCCTAGATTTATTATTTGACCCACTAAATGAAGCCTTACAAAGTGGTGCATCAATCAAGCTACTGACCTCAGACTATCTTGATATCACTCATCCGAAAGCTTTAAGAAAATTGATGCTATTGGTTGATCGTGGAGCAGATGTTCGCATTTACCAAACAGGTAATCAGCAAAGCTTTCATATGAAGTCATATATTTTCGTTAAAACAAACAAAAATAGCGAAATTACTTCTGGGTGTGCCTTTATTGGCTCAAGTAATATTAGCAAAAGTGCACTCACCAAAGGACATGAGTGGAACTTTAGACATGATTATATGCAGCCAAAAACAAGCCAAGCAGCACTGCAGTTTATAAGTATTCGTAATGCTTTCGAATGCATTTTCAATCATGAGTCTGTCATAAACCTAAGTCATGAATGGATTGACAGTTACATAGCTAGGCGCAAAACACAGCAGTTAGTAGCGGTTAGTAATGGTGATACTGCGGAACATGTTATTGAACAAGTCGATCTTAAAGCGCCAAGAGCAGCTCAAATAGAAGCGCTTCAAGCGCTAGCGGCTACTCGTCAAAAGGGCTTTAGACGTGGATTAGTGGTATTAGCAACGGGAATGGGTAAAACGTGGTTAAGTGCATTTGATGTTAAGCAATTCAAAGCTAAACGTGTATTGTTTGTCGCACATCGTGAAGAAATACTTTTACAAGCACAAAGAACATATGCCGAGTTGCTACCGCTTTCAACAGGGTTTTATAATGGTAAACAACGTGAGAAAAATGCAGAGTGTTTGTTTGCTTCAATTCAAACTATCGGGCGCAGTAATCATTTAAAGCAATTTGCACCAAAGGCGTTTGATTATATCGTTGTTGATGAGTTTCACCATGCTAGTGCACGTGTTTATCGTCAGCTATTAAACTATTTTGAACCTCAGTTTTTACTAGGTTTAACTGCAACACCAGAACGTACTGACCAAGCAGATATTTTAGGGTTGTGTGATAATAATCTTGTCTTCGAGAGAAACTTAACACAGGGAATCGATGAAAAAACTTTAGTGCCTTTTCATTACTACGGCATTTGGGATGAAAACGTGAACTACCAAGCCATTCCTTGGCGTAATGGTAAATTTGATCCTGCCGCACTTGAAAACAAATTTGCGACGCAAAAACGTGCTCAACATGCACTTATACAATGGCAGCGATACAAACAAAAACGCACTTTAGGTTTCTGTATTTCTACAAAGCACGCGGACTACATGGCTGATGCGTTTAATAAATCAGGTGTGAAAGCATTAGCAGTCCATAGTCAATCAAAAGTACGACGAAATGATGCACTTCAACAGTTAGAGCAACATCACGTTGAAGTACTATTTACCGTTGATTTGTTTAATGAAGGTACAGACTTACCAAGCATTGATACTATTTTAATGCTACGACCAAGCGATTCTAAGATACTATTTTTACAGCAACTAGGGCGTGGTTTGCGAACCATAGAAGGGAAAACTCATTTAGTTGTGCTCGACTTTATTGGTAATCACCATAGTTTTTTAAATAAGCCTTATGCATTACTACATGAAACTAATCCTAGCGGTGTAGTGAAAAAGCTTAAAAAACCAAATCTTGCTGAAGGTTGTTTTATAAATATCGATTTAAAGGTCACTAATTTTTGGCAACAACTCGCTAAAGCTCAACGAACTACAGCACTTGAAGACGTATCCCAACTTGCAGAGACACTTGGGCATTTACCGACTTTGAGTGAGTTTTACTTTGAGTATGGCAATATCAATAAGGTAAACAGTATTTATTCTAGCTGGTTTGAGTTAATAGCCAAAACACACGATATTGATGCTCAAGCGCAAAAAGATGCGGCAGAACTAGCCCCATTTTATGAGTTTTTGAACAAAGGCATACAAACAACCAATATGACTAAATGCTTCAAAGCCATTTTCCTCAAGGCTTATGTAGCATTAAATGGTTTTGCTAACCCTCCAACTGTCGCTGATCTTGCGGCTATGAGTTCAAAAGAATTGGCTCGGTTTCCTAACTTAAAACAGCGCGACTTACCTATTAAAGAGCAACAAGCTGAAGCTTATTCACAAACTTGGCAAAGCTATTGGCGAAAGAATCCGGTTAGAGCTTACACCAATAAAAACAAAGACGGTACGCAATGGTTCACATTAGAAAATGACACTGTGAAAGCAACGTTTGAAGTACCCAAAGATAAACTTGAATTATTAAATAATGCAGTAATTGAGTTGGTTGAATTCTGCTTAGCTAAATATAGCCAACGACTAAAATCAAATACGCCTGTGGTTGGAGAAGAAAAAGTACAACCCTCTGATAATGTTAGTGAGCTAGAGTTCAGACACCTTGATGACTCATTACACGAAAAAGTTAACGTGCTAAAAATACCTTATTTCCCAAATATTAAAATTGCCTGTGGGCATTTTAAAACAGGGGATGAAAACGATATGGAATTGATGAGTGCGCCACTTGGCGCTGGTAAGATCGACCCTGAAGTACATTTTTTAGCCCGCGCATCGGGCGATTCTATGAATGGTGGTAAGCATCCAATACTCGATGGCGATTTACTGTTACTGGAACTTATAACACCAGAAAAAGCGGGTTCGTTACGTGGTCAAATAGTCGCGATTGAGCGAGATGATGTAGGTGGCGAAGGCCAGTATTTACTTCGTAAAGTTAATAAGTTACCCAACGGAAAATATGAGCTAATTGCTTTAAATCCAGATTATAAGGTAATGATTGCTGATGAAAGTATGCGAACGTTCGCACGCTTTAAACAAGTAGTGCAAGAGTAAATTAGATTTTGCATTTATTTAGTATCGTTATCTTTTAGAGAGGCGGCTTTTACATGGATTTTGATAGTAAACCTCTATTCGTGGTTTTACCAGATTGCTGGCGGCAACCAAGGGGCGAATACCGCCGTCCGCCCCTTGGAACCCCACGGCGCCCCTAGGAACACACTGAATCCTCAAGTTAAAAATTGATGTGAACGTAAACGCCGTGTAATCGCCATCCATGGCGAAGTCACGGCTTAACTTGCATCCATGCAAGTGATTACTCATCAATTTTTTCCTTTCGGGTGTGTTCACGGGGATTGGAGTGTGCTGGTAGGTTGGTGTTTATGAATAAAGGCGGTAATTTACCTCTCCCATTTAAGTCGTATTGCTTGTGAACTCAAGGGAGTTCATTACTCGTAGATTGTTTAGGAGTTATTTTCTTCGTAATTACTTGTGGGAAGTATAATATATCGCCTGCATAAACTTTGACTACAACTGATGGAGAAAGTCATGGTTGAAAGTAAATATATTATCGAGTCTATTTTTATATTTATTAAAAAGCATCACTGGCAATTAGCCTTGTTCGGTTATTCAATCATCATTAAACGACAGCTTTCAAATAAATCATCTAATTCGGTAAAATCAAATCCGTGAGTGAAAGCCGTTTTTTGTTTTAATCTGCGCCATTTTCTTAACTGACCTCGTCCACAATATTTGGCTATTTTTTCGATTGCATCGTCAATATGCTCATTACTTTCTTTTGCTGCGCGTATTAGCATTATTCTTTTTACACTCTTCAGGAAATCTTTTGTATTAGATTGCGGGCCTGTATTGGGTATGTGAAGCGTAGCTATTTGAGCTTTTGAAGTTTCAAATAGTTTGAGGAAATTGTCTCGACCTCTAATTTTAAAAGCTAAAATAGGGTTGTCTTCTGCCAAGTCAGCTAATTTTTCATTAAGAGCTGGTATTACGCTCTCAGAAAGGTTTTCCTCTATAGAGGCTAGTTGCTCTTTGAATTTGCACTCAATGAGTTTAAGCACAGCCTCCTCTGATGGGTTATTTTCTTCTGTAGGAGTAAATGAATTAAATTTTTTGGCTGCATATTCATAATACTCTTTAACGACTTCATCGATTGGTAAAGTTTTTAACCTAATTGCGTGACGAACCTCAAGCAAATGGAATAAGACTTTTTTTGCATTTCTTTTACTATCTCTGCGAGATCTATAAAAGAAAGCAACAGCGCCTGTTAATGCTATTATGAGAGCTACAGTAGCTGTAATTAGAGCTGAGATGATTTTAGTGTCTTGTAAAAAAGCTTCCATTTATAATTCCTATATAAAACTTATAACTAATCACCCAACCGCCAACTTCCCTGCCTCATGCCACATTTCACATGGCATGGGGTTTGTTAGCTCCCAAGTAATATTCATTGGTTGGCTGCCATTGTGGCTTTGGTATTTAACCTCGCCATAGTTAACGAATCCCATTGTTCTACCGTTTTCATCTTTGCTTTGTTCACGCACAAACAACAAGATGGTTTTGCCAGTTTGTTGGTGCTGAATGTAGCTTAGGCCGCGGCCGTGTTCTGGTCGTGCGCTGTTTTGCGTTTGCCAATGAAACAGAGTAGGGCTGATTGCATAGTCATGGTATAGCGTTGTTGGCGAATAGGTTTTTTCGCATTTATTGAGGGTTACAAAAAGTAATTCTAAATTTTGTTTTTTGAACTCTAATACGCCTTCGCGTGCAGTTGATTTTTTATCAAACGTATGAGCACCAAATGCAGCTAATATTTGCTGGCGTGTATAACGGCTGTGTAATTTTATTGCGTGATTTGGGAGACACGTTAAATCACTTTCTTGTTGGTGAATACGGTTTATTAAAAGCGTAATCACTTCTGATAACTCATGTTGTAATAGTGGGTTTTTTAGTGCTTGTAAGCTTTGTTTAATAGATTTAAACCCCAGATTTGTGCCGGTGTTATCCCAAAAATTGTAATGAGCCATTAGAGCGTATTGTTGATTTTTAGGCGTTACTTCAATGCTAAAGTCGCTGTTACATAAATCGCGTAAAAAGCTCAAATAGCTCAGTGAGTTGCAACTGAGTAATTGAGTGTTGATTGCACGATAATACGCAGCGTAAATATCTACTTGATCTACTGGTATTTCATCGCCTTTTAACCAGTGCCAGCCACCGAGCTTATTTTCCTTCGGTTTATAAATATCTTCTAACGTCACTTGAGGATTTATGGATAAAAAGTTACTTAGAGATAGTTGGGCGTTAGTATGTTGTGAATAGCTACTTATAAGCTGTTGCAAGCGCCTTTTACTATTAGTTGCCTGTTGAATATTACGCAAAATTGCTTTTTGGGTATGTTCTTGTAGCTCTATACTGCAACCCAACGGCAAATGCGGAAAATCATTTTCTATTTCGGCTTTTATTGACTGGTTAGTTTTGCCAATTAGAGCTCGAAACTTATTAGCAAAGTCATACTCTGGGCGAGCGTTACCAACAAAATCGAGAACGGTGCAGCATTGTTTTTGGCTATTGTCAGGTAAGCGCAGGCCCCGTCCTAACTGCTGTAAAAATAACGTTAGGCTTTCTGTTGGCCGTAAAAAAAGCAGAGTATCAACTTCAGGGATATCGACCCCTTCATTAAAAATATCTACTACACAGAGGATCTTTATTTCACCTCTTCTAAGCGCCTGTTGTTTGTGATTTCGCTCATGAGTATTTTTACTAGTAAGTACGTCTGCACTTATACCTGCAAGGTTAAATTTACTAGCCATAAATTCAGCATGATCTTGGCTAACACAGAATGCTAAGGCTTTAATTGTGTGAATATTTGTGGCGATTTCATTGAGGCACGATATGATTCTATTAGCGCGGTTGTTTTCCCCTGTGTAGAGCTTACTTAATTCGCTAATATCATAACGACCGCCACGCCAAGTTATTTTGCTTAAATCTATATCATCATCAAGCCCAAAGTATTGGAATGGGCATAGATGGCGTTGGTTTATTGCTTCTGGTAAGCGGATCTCTGCAGCAATTACACCACAGAAATCTTCCAAAATATTTGCACCATCTTGCCTTTCTGGTGTGGCAGTTAAGCCTAATAAAATGTTTGGTTTAAAGTGGTTAAGAATACCGCGGTAACTTGCTGCGCTTACGTGATGTACTTCATCGATAACAATGTAATCATAAAAATCAGCGCTCAACTTCATGTTGTCTATTTGATTATTAAGAGTCTGAATTGAGGCAAATAACTGGTTGTATCTTTGAGGTTTATAGTTACCGACCCAAAGCTCACCGAAATCGTTATTTTTTAGCACACCACGATAGGCGCTTTGTGCTTGAGTGAGGATCTCTTCTCGATGCGCGACAAATAAAAAATTGGCATTTGGCTTTTTCTCATACACGTTTTTAAAATCGAATGCCGATATGATGGTTTTGCCAGTGCCTGTTGCAGCCACCACTAAGTTTCTAAATCGATCGTGAACACTTCGTTCAACACTTAGTTTTTCTAAAATAGCTAATTGATGAGTTTTTGGTGTGATATCAAAATAAAACTGGTTACTTGGTTGGCCTTTACCACGCTGCTCATTCAGTGAGTTTATTAGCTTTTCTTTGCATTCAACTTTGCCGGTAAATAATTCAAAATCTGGCGACTGCCAATAGGTTTCAAAGGTGCTTTTGGTTTTAGCAATAATATGCGGTATTTCTTGCGCGGTGATTTTTAAATTCCACTCGAGGCCGCTGGTGAGTGCTGAATGTGATAAGTTTGATGAACCAATGTAGCCTGTATGAAAACCTGTGTTACGCATAAATAAGTAAGATTTAGCGTGTAAACGTTCTTGTTGATTGTTGTAGCTTAGTTTTACTTCTGTGTTGGGTAAGCTAGCTAAGAACTCAACTGCTTTAGCATCTGTTGCACCCATGTATGAGGTGGTGATTACTTTTAGCTTATTACCTTTTCTTGTAAAGGCTTCTAGCTCACTTTTAAATATCCGCAGTCCAGTCCATTTGATAAATGAAACGAGCCAATAAATGGTATCAGCTGATTTAATTTCTCTTTTAAGCTCAGTCTCAAGAGATAGGCCAGCATTTGCGCCACTAAATAGCTCACTTTGCGTAAGACCTGTTAGTGGGGAAATGCTGTTTGAGTAGTCTTTGAGATTAGTTGCTACAGGGTTTTCTGTATTGAATAGAGCTGTAAGTATTTTACCTTGGCTATCTATGAGGTTTTCATTGATTAGCTCATCGTCTTTAATATGATCTTTAAGCCATAAAACTAAGTTATTAGCTAAATCAATTTGCTCGCTTAATCGATCTTTAGAGTGGGGGATTGCATCAATCGCATGTGCGACTAGCTTTCCTAAAAATCGAGCTAACCAAGTTGCGGCTTCGGCACATTCTAGTTGGCGTTCTCCTACATAAAATTGCTTACGATCTAAATTCTGCTCAATCACTTGAGTAATAAGCTGCTCGTAAATGCCAACCTGTTCCATAAACCACTCCCTGTTATTTACAGCCAGTTTACTGAAATAGCTAATGAAAACAAGAAATAACTCATTGTTCAGTTGCAGGCGATTGCTGAGGTTTTCCCCGTGTTCACACCCGAAATTGAATTAATTATGAGTAATTTACAGCATGGATGCTGTAAAAGGCCTAGCTTGGCCACGGATGGCCTATCTACGCTGTTTACGTTCATTTAATTTATTCAAATTGAGGGAACAGTGTGAACCTCGGGGCGCCGAGAGATTCCAAAGAGAAGTCGGCGTTTACTTCTCTTTGGTTGCCGTCGCCAACGCGACATTATTAAATAATTGATGTATAAAGAGGGAGTTAACAGAACAAGGATCTGAAATGGATAACTTCATAGCACAAGGACTCAGCCTCTTATTTGTAATAGGAGGAATATATTCAATATTAGGTGTTATTTTTTTAAGAGTATGGCTTCATCAGAAGCAAGCCAAGTTACCTGTAGATCGAAAAAAATTTACTCGAGTAGCCGCACAAACACTTAACGATCAAGTAAACGATAAGGTCTTTAATGTTGTTGGTTACATAGGTTTAGCTACATTGATCATTACAATGCCGTTTGCCCTCAAAGGGATTACCGAAATGTTGGCAAGCGGTCAATTGAACTACTTTTTTATAGTTGTAATTATTGTCGGTTTAATTTACACCGCCAGAAAATCGTGGTTTGAATCAGACCAGTTAATTAAACTAAAACTAGGACGAGACGCTGAGTTAGCTGTTGCATCTGAATTAATTGAGCTTCAATCTCATGGGTATCAAATATTTCATGATATTCAAGCTGATGGGTTTAATATTGATCACTTAGTTATTGGGCCTAATGGTGTTTTTGCGATTGAAACAAAAGGAAGGCATAAGCGCGTTAAAGATGATACAAACTACAAAGTCCGATTCGAAAATAATCTACTTGCCTTTCCATCTTGGAGTGAAAGCAAGCCAATTGAACAAGCAAAAATACAAGCAAATTGGGTTTATAAATGGTTAAGTGAAGCAACTGGTTTTCAAACAAAAATAACCCCAATATTGTGCTTTCCAGGTTGGTTTATAGAGTTGAAGCAGCGACCACCATTTCCTATTGTTTCCCATAGACAGTTAGCAAAAACTATATTGTCGATGCGCCAAAACCAAATAGATGGAGCTATGCAAAAAGCTATTTGCTATCAAGCTGTGCAAAGAAGCTTAAATATTTCTAAGGTTTAATTGATAGAGACTAAATTTAATGCTTAGTTTGAGTAGGCACTTTGCATCGAAAGTTTTATAAAGCAATTGTTTTAGCTAGCTTTTATCGAATAAGTACCTCCCTAGCTAACACATAGGGAGTAATTACAACCAAATTACACAGATGTAATGTTATGAATAAATGGATTTTATCTCTCGCTATTTTGCTTGTGAGTTTCAACGCGGTTGCTGAAGAGCAATATTCAAAAAGTCGCTGCGATAACATTGAGGCTGAGCGCGAGGGCATTCGTAAGAGAATGAATCGTAGCTACACGGCTAGGCAAGGTGAACGTTGGAATCAGCGTTTAGATGAGCTTTTTACGCTGTTGGCGAGACACTGCAAACACCCAAAAAGAAGTTCTGGTAATGGCGGTAATTATACGTATCGCTCGAACCCTACCGCACTTTTAAACACCAAAGTACATAACTCTACGGTGTATTCAAATTCATATAATGACGATAAAAAGCGCCATGCTTGGGGGCAATTTTATCAATTACCTGATCGCTGTAGAGCGAAGAATATTCAGCAAGCTGATTTTGTATGGTGTAGCGAAAATAAAGCTGAGCAAAAGGCGCTATTTGAATCTACTTGGAGTGGTAAAGCTAAAGCAGACTATAAAGATATTGTTATTACTGTAAAGCCAACCATTACAGAAATAAATACAAACAAAGCCACAAGCAAAGTTGCAATAAAGAGCCCGATAACCGAGCCACCAATTCAGCAAGCTTCGCCGCCTTTAGATGAGAGTGTTGGTCCGCAATCTACAAAGTTGAATGGCCTTAAAATTTGGCAATTAGCCTTGGCTGGCATTGCGGCCATGTTGTTTGTGTTTGGTCTTTATCGTTGCTTTAAAGATTGAGTTGTTAAACGGGCTAAAGCCCGACCTACAATGCCTCGCAACTCGCAACTACAGTTTCAACACCTCTCCTTGCAAGCTTGGTGAGTCTGCAATACAGGTTTGGAGTTGTTCTATCAACAACTGGGCATTCGCTGATGGTGTGCGTGAATGTGGCCAGAGGGCGTAAATTTGCCTTGCGGGAATACTGTGGGGGGAGTCGATATAACTAAAGTTGCAGGTGTCTTCTATGCAGCAAATTTCGCTCATGGGTAGTAAGCCAATGCCATAGCCTGCTTCAACCATTTTTCTGGCGATTGTAATATCAAAGCAAAAGCTTATATGTTCATACTCGGTTTTTAGTTTGTTAAGTAAGCCGCTGGGGAGTTGTGACTCTGAATAGGGCAGTATCAGCCTTGATGTTGGGGCATCTTTCTTTTTAATCAGCTTTATTGCGATCATGCCTAGGCGCTTTTGAAAATAACTTGAATCTTGTTGTTCGCCAATGCGAATGGCTAAGTCAAAACGTTTTTGGCTTAGTTGGCTGTTGGCATTACTTGGGTAAATGTGGAGGTTTAGCGCAGGGTTTGCCATCGCAAACTGATTAACGGCCCCTATCAGTGGGCCCGCAATGATGTTTTGTGGGCACAAAAGGTAAAACTCTTTTGCGGCGGGCGAGTCATTTAATTGCTCAAGCTGGCTGTTAAGAGCAAGCACTTGTTCGCCTAACTCGTTATACAGTGATTCGCCTTTGGCGGTTAACACAATGCCTCGGGCTGTGCGTTGCAGTAATGGCTCAGCGAGTTTTTCTTCTAACGCCTGAATGCGCCTTGATAGGGTCGATAGATTCAGTCCTAAATCTTTTGCTGTTTGGCTCATGCTTTTACGGCGCGCTATTTCAATAAATAAATGCAGATCATCCAGCATACGACTCCCTCAATCTTAGTTTGCATTTTTGTGACTGTTGCCACTTGCCCTGTGCAAATATAGTAACGCCAAGGAGGACATATGAAAATTCATTTTACTTTTACTGCGGCATTTTCGTTTTTAATGTCGTTTTTACTTTCGGCATGGGTCACTTATGTCAACTTAGGGCTAAGCGATACATTTTTTCTGAGTTGGATGAAGGCATTTGCCAATGCATGGCCTGCTGCGTTTGTGGTGGCTTTTACGGTTGCCCCACCAATTCGGGCATTGGTTTTAAAGTTATTTAGTAAGGAGTCAGTATGATTAATATCGTGGCAAAAATTACCCCAAAGGCGGCATTATTTGACGACTGTAAAGGGCGTTTACAGGGCATTTTAGCAGCCACTCGTGCAGAGCCTGGTTGTAATCGTTTTGAGTTGTTTGCGAGTAAAGAGCAGCGTTGTTTGTTTTTAGTTGAGCAGTTTGAATCGCAAGCCGCCCTTGATGAGCATTATGCTCAGCCTTATACCAAAGCGGTATTCGCGTTTTATGAAAATGCCTTGGCAGAGCCGGTTGAGGTAGAGAAGGTGGAGATGTGTTGAGAGAAAAGTTTGCGAGATGCGAGGTGCGAGGGGAAAGGAGCTAGGCTCTAGGCACTAGGTGTCAGTCGAACTGTTGGGTTGTTAAGGTCGAGCGTTCTGCTGTGCAATAACAACCTTGTAGGAGGTCTTGTAGGAGATGTATGGACTCCTCCCCCAAATAGGGTGAGTACGGTATAAAGAGATTGAACATTTACTTTTACCAATAAGGAATCCATACATGTCAAAATTTAACCTAATTAGCATCGACTTGGCAAAAAATGTTTTTCA
>NZ_JAYMDY010000034.1:0-17479 GCF_037027245.1 Pseudoalteromonas sp. CH_XMU1449-3 | reverse complement strand
GCGACCATCTTAACTGTATCTGTGGTGTCTAACGACTCTTGAACGACTTTTATTTTAAATTCGAGGGAATATCTACGCTGTGACTTTACTTTCATGATTACTGACTCCAAAAAGGTGTCTACTTTTATGGAGTCAGATCAAACCTTGGTATTAACTAAATTATTTAAGAAAGTGTTTTGGGATTTTTTAGAGATTGGAGCGGCACACGAGGCTCGAACTCGTGACCTCAACCTTGGCAAGGTTGCGCTCTACCAACTGAGCTAGTGCCGCTTTAAATAGTTTCTAGTTACAAGATTCAAGTTACAAGTTTGAATAGCTTGGTGCTTTCAACTTTCCCCTTGAAACTTATATCAATTTCTTTTGGTGAGAAATTGGAGCGGCACACGAGGCTCGAACTCGTGACCTCAACCTTGGCAAGGTTGCGCTCTACCAACTGAGCTAGTGCCGCTTTTAAGTAGTCAGTGATTTGTCCGTTGTCGCACAACCTGAAGGTTGCGGTGAAACGTTCTGGCAACTGAGCTAGTGCCGCACAATAAGTTACTAGTTTTAAGTTACAAGCTTCAAGTTAGTTACTTTCCCCTTGAAACTTAAGCCAATTTCTTTTGGTGAAGAAATTGGAGCGGCACACGAGGCTCGAACTCGTGACCTCAACCTTGGCAAGGTTGCGCTCTACCAACTGAGCTAGTGCCGCATTAAATAGTTTCTAGTTACAAGATTCAAGTTACAAGTTTGAATAGCTTGGTGCTTTCAACTTTCCACTTGAAACTTATATCAATTTCTTTTGGTGAAGAAATTGGAGCGGCACACGAGGCTCGAACTCGTGACCTCAACCTTGGCAAGGTTGCGCTCTACCAACTGAGCTAGTGCCGCATTCAAAAGTAGTCAGTAATTTTTCCGTTGTCGCACAACCTGAAGGTTGCGGTGAAACGTTCTGGCAACTGAGCTAGTGCCGCTTTAAAGTAGTCAGTAATTTGTCCGTTGGCGCACAACCTGTAGGTTGCGGTAAACGTTCTGGCAACTGAGCTAGTGCCGCAAATTATAACTTTCAACTATAAAAGTTTAGCTAAAGACACACTAACCCCGCGGGGGTTAACGTCTTAAGCGGGGCAGGATTCTACAATAATCCGATGTGTTTGCAAATGTTTTTTACAAATTAAAGAATTTTTCTTGGTAAACCTTTAATTCCATGATCGAATCTTTGATATCGTCGAGGGCTAGATGTGAACCTTTTTTGTTCACTTGCGCTAATACGTCAGGTTTCCAACGACGTGCAAGTTCTTTAACTGTACTCACATCAAGGTTACGGTAGTGAAAGTAGTCTTCCAATTCAGGCATGTACTTATTCATAAAACGGCGGTCTTGGCCGATAGAATTACCACACATAGGTGAAGCACCCGCAGGTACCCATTGCTTTAGAAATGCCAATGTTTGATCAATAGCATCTTGTTCAGTGAATGTGCTTGCTTTACAACGAGCTGTTAAACCAGATTGACCGTGCTGAGTCGTGCACCACTCGTCCATGCCATCAAGCAGTTCATCGCTTTGATGAATAGCAATAACAGGGCCTTCAGCCAAGATGTTTAAATCACTGTCGGTGACAACAGTGGCAATTTCGAGTATTTTATCTGTTGCTGGTTCGAGGCCTGTCATTTCCAGGTCGAGCCAGATAAGATTTGATTTATGAAAAGACATAGTTACCTTAGCGGTGCTTTCCTTTAGATCCAACGCATTTAGATATATCATATTAGTATCATCAGTCGACCTAAAGCTTTTTTTTCAAAAAGCCCGACATTTACTCAAGTTATAGGCCAAAAGTGGCAAAACAAAAGAAATTAAGTAAAGGCCAATCGCGTCGAATTAAGGCCAATCATCAAAAACGCCTCTCTAATGCAGACAAAAAGCAACAGAAAGGGGCAACTGTGCAATGGCAAAATGACAATTTAGGCCCTGCCGAAAATGCGGTTGTGATCAGTCGATTTGGCCAACATGCCGATATCGAAACCGAATCAGGCGAAGTATTGCGCTGTAATATACGCAGAACAGTATCGAGCCTTGTATGTGGTGATGAAGTTATTTTTCGCCGTGCAAAAGTTAGCGAAGGCGACTTAGCAGGCGTTATTGAAGCAACTCATGAGCGTCGCTCACAACTAACTCGCCCTGATTTTTATGACGGGGTGAAAGTCGTCGCTGCCAATATTGACCAAATTTTAATGGTCTCTGCTGTATTGCCTGAGTTTACGCCAAACATTATCGACCGCTATTTAGTTGCCTGTGAAGACATGGGGATTGAGCCTATTTTAGTGCTTAACAAAATAGATTTAATTGACGATGAAGGCCTTGCTTTTATTGATGAAATTCTCGATATCTATCGTGAGCTAGGTTATCAAGTACTATTAGTCAGTAATAAAACCGGTCAAGGCATTGCTGAGCTTAAACAAAAACTGGTCGATAAAAACAGCATTTTTGTTGGTCAAAGTGGTGTGGGTAAATCAACCTTAGTGAACACTGTACTGCCTGATGCTGACATCTTAACCCAAGAAGTATCTGAGAACAGCGGCCTTGGTCAACACACAACAACCGTATCGCGATTACACCATTTACCAAGTGGAGGTAACCTAATCGACTCACCGGGAATTCGTGAGTTTGGCTTATGGCATTTAGATGTTGAGCGCGTTACATGGTGCTTTAAAGAGTTCCGTGATTTTATTGGTGGCTGTCGTTTTCGCGATTGTAAACATTTAAACGATCCTGGCTGTATAATTCGCCAAGCTGTTGATGATGGTGAAATTTCAGAACTTCGTTTTGACAGTTACCACCGAATTTTAGAAACTATGGCCGACGGCCGTGCTGGTGCACGCGCTCCTCGCGTATAACTATTTAGGAAATAACAAGTGAGTTTAGATAAATTCAAAATTGCTATGCAATATGCCATGCCAAAACATTTCATTTCGCGCATGGTTGGCAAGTTAGCAGCAGCAAAAGCGGGTGGCTTAACAACGGCCTTAATTAAATTGTTTATCAAACAATACAAAATTGATATGAGTGAGGCTAAATACCCAGATCCAGCTCATTACAAAACTTTTAATGAGTTTTTCACTCGCCCATTAAAAGAAGGTATTCGTCCACTTGCTGAAGAAAGCGACATTATTGCTCACCCAGTTGATGGTGCAATTAGCCAATTAGGCGATGTAGTAGACGGTCAAATCATCCAAGCAAAAGGCCATGACTACAGCTTACAAGCCCTCCTTGGTGGCAAAGAAGAAGACACAGCGCCGTTTTTAGGCGGTAAGTTTGCGACTATTTATTTAGCGCCTAAAGATTACCACCGTATTCACATGCCTGTTGATGGTACGCTGAGCAAAATGATCTACGTACCGGGTGATTTATTTTCGGTAAACCCGTTAACAGCACAAAATGTACCTAACCTATTTGCTCGTAACGAGCGTGTTGTGGCTATCTTTGAAACTGAAATTGGCCCGCTAGCCATGGTACTTGTAGGTGCAACAATTGTTGCTAGCATCGAGACTATTTGGGCAGGCACAGTAACGCCACCAGCAGGTAAAGATGTATTTAGTTGGAATTACCCAACTGAAGGTGACAATGCGATTACTCTGAAGAAGGGTGAAGAAATGGGTCGCTTTAAGTTAGGCTCTACCGTTATTTTAGCCTGGGGAGCAAATCAAGCTGAGTTCTTATCAGATCAACACCCAGAAACAGTGACCCGCATGGGCACACCATTTGCGAAAATTAACGACTAATAAATTCAATTAAGCACAATTAAGCAAACCACTTGAGCAATAGTGGTTTGCTTAAAATTCATTATAAACCGCGCCTACACCCCACGATTACACTCTGAACATTCACTATCTTTTTGAATATTAAAGCGCTGCTGCATTAGTGTTAGCCCATCAAATTGAATAAACTCGCTACCCGTTTTATGGCCAAGCAATATATTGATAGCCAATAAACTTTGCATGCACCCCATAACACCCAGCAACGGGCTCAATACCCCAGCATTGTCACAATTAAGCGCTGTTTGCTCCTCCATTTGTGGGAATACACAACCATAACAAGGACTCTGTTCATCACGAAAATTAAAACTCATCACCTGCCCCTGTGTTGCAATAGCCGCAGCTGAAACAAGCGGAATAGATTTAGCTAAACAACAGCGATTAACCAAATAGCGGGTAGCAAAGTTATCACTGCAATCGAGGATGATGTCAGCACCTTCAAGTAGCTCAGCACAGTTACTTTCATCAAGCTTTTGGCATAGAGGTTTAACCGTTATTTGATTATTTAAACTGCTTAACACCTTGGCAGCCGCCTGTGTTTTTGCCTGCCCCATGTGGTTTACTTTATAGAGTATTTGTCGCTGTAGATTTGAAAGCTCAACCTTATCGTCGTCAATCAAAGTGAGCGTTCCTATTCCTGCTGCCGCTAAATAAAACAGTGCCGGTGAGCCAAGCCCACCTGCTCCGACAACCACAATATGTGCAGACTTTAACTTTTGCTGCCCCGCATGCCCCACCTCTTTTAGTAGCAAGTGGCGGCTATAACGAATTTGCTCTTTGTCGCTTAACGCGCTCATATTAAGACTGACCTTCGACCAGTTGTTTTAACTTGGCAATGGCTGCTTGATAGTCTTCGGCTTCAGTAATCGCACGTACTACGGCAACACTGCCAACACCCGTGCTCGCAACTTGCTCAGCACGAGATAAGTCAATTCCACCAATCGCGACCGTTGGATAATCGGCCATCAACGGCACAAATTTTTCGAGCTTTTCTAAGCCCTGAATTTGCCCCGTCATGTCTTTAGTGGTGGTTGGGTAAATAGCGCCAAACGCCATATAACTTGGTCTGTAATTATGTGCACGCAGCATCTCATAAAAGCCATGAGTCGAAACACCTAAGCGTAACCCCGCCTCTTTTATGGCAATTAAATTAGCGGTTTGTAAGTCTTCTTGTCCTAAATGCACACCATAAGCGCCGTGCTTAATCGCCAATTGCCAATAATCATTAATATATACCTGCGCATCGTACTTCTGCCCCAGCAAAACCGCACTTGCAATCGACTCATCAAGTGCTGCATCGTCTGCATTTTTCATTCTTAATTGAACTGTTTTAACCCCTTCGGCTAAACACTTCTCTAACCAATCAACCGTATCAACAACGGCATATAACCCAAGCTGTTTAGAGTCGCACTCTGCAAAACCTGCTGCCATGGTAAAATCAACCGGGCAGTCAAAGTCGAGCTCATCACCGAGCCAACTTCCCGCCTCGATGACTTGTGGGTAATCAGCTAGATTTGTTGGAAAGCAAGTGTGTGCAACAGGTCCAATCCCTTCACCATATCGAATGGCAGCTTTTAAACCTTGGTTTATATAGGCTTTCGCTAAAATAAAGGCATCTTTGAGTGGATACTGTTTGGCTAAACACGCAGCAATCACAGAGGCCATACTGCATCCAGTACCATGACTATGCGGTGTTTGAATTTTTTCGTTACCAAGCCAATATTCCTGCTCACCTTGCACGCAGTAATCAATGCAATAGCCACTTGGGTAATCCCAATGACCCCCTTTGATAATCACCGCTTTTGCACCATAGCCTGCTAACTTCTCTGCGGCTTCTTTCACTGCGCTTGGGCCAATCAAATAAACACCGGTTAATAGCTGCGTTTCGTGGGTGTTCGGTGTTACTACATCGACTAATGGTAATAAGCACTCTTTAATGGCACTAACGGTATCTTCTTCTGTTAATAAATCACCACTTGAGGCAATAGCAACAGGATCATAAACAACCAAAGGCGGCTCTACCCAGGTTGCTTTGTAATGTTTTAAATGCTCACTAATAAGCTGTATTTGCTGCACATTGGCAAGCATGCCAATTTTAATCACACTGGCAGGCATATCGCTGGCTAAGGCTAATAGTTGCGACTCAATCACCTCTGTTGAAATCGGGTTCAGCGCTTCTACACCTAAACTATTTTGTGCCGTTAAAGCAGTAATAACCGTACAGCCGTGTACATTAAAACTTTGCATTGCCTTGATATCGGCTTGAATTCCTGCACCGCCGCCCGAATCTGAGCCAGCTATGGTCCATACAACCTGATTCATGTTATTCCTCACATTTTATTCTTGATGCCAAAATGGCATCCCGAGCGTCGGCGTTGATGGGCTTGCTACGTCTTTTTCTGGCATCGCTTTAGCCAAATAGCTATATCGCCCCGCCTCAACCGCACTCTTAAACGCTTTACTCATCGTTACTGGGCAACCTGCACCCGCAATTGCCGAGTTTAATAATACGGCATCATACCCTAATTCAAGCGCTTGGCAGGCATGAGATGGTAAACCTAAGCCTGCATCAACAATTAAAGTATGGTTTGGCAAGCGCTCACGGATCATTTTTAAGTTATAAGGATTCAGCAAGCCTTTACCCGTGCCAATCGGTGCGCCCCAAGGCATTAATACTTCGCAGCCTAAATCAGCGAGGCGCTGACACAGCACTAAATCATCTGTGCAATAAGGTAAAACTTTAAAGCCATCGGCCAATAAAATTTTAGTGGCTTCAAGCAATGCGATTGGATCGGGCTGTAAATTATATTCATCACCAATTAGTTCTAACTTGATCCAGTCAGTGGCAAATACTTCGCGGCACATTTGCGCCAAGGTCACCGCCTCTTTTACGCTATGACAACCCGCCGTATTCGGCAGCACCTTTAACCCAGTGTTTTTTATCAATTGCCAAAAATCATCACCCGCAGCAGCGCTTTGCTGGCGTCTTAATGAAACGGTGACAATCTCAGCCTGTGAGGCCACTATCGACTCAGTCATAACACTTGGCGAAGGGTACAGTGCTGAGCCAATCAGTAACCGACTCGTAAATTGCTCACCATAAACCGAAAAATTATCCATCTTAGCCTCCTTGAATTGGCGACAATAACTCAATGCTGTCGCCTTCGTTGAGGGTTTTTGCATCGCATTGACTGCGGGGTACAAAGTCACCATTAACGGCAACCGCAAATGGCGGTCTTGCGCCAAATTGACTTAACGCCTGAGTCAGCGATGTATTGTCGTTCACTGTAACTGACTGACCATTAATTAAAATATTCATTTTTATCCTTAAGCAATTAAGCTCACTGCATCATCAACCACCTGAGGCGCAAGTAGATAGCCATGACGGTACAAGCCATTAATACTGATCACTCGACCTTGTTTTGTGACTTTTGGACGGTTGTCTACAAACGCAGGACGAAGCCCCGATTGCAAGCTCTCGATACGCCCTTCAGCAAAGCCGCTATGCACCGTATAAGCAGCAGACAATAACTCCAGCGCCGAGCGCACGGTGACTTTACCGCGGTCTTGTGATTCGATTTCAGTCGCACCAATCACAAATTGATGGTTTGGCTTAGGAGCAATATAAATTGGGTAACGCGGATGCATCAGTCGTATCGGTCTGGTTAGGTTCACCTCTGGTGCATATAAACGCGCCACCTCCCCTCTTACTCCACGCAGTAAGGGTTCAGCCTGTTTAGCACCTAAGCCGCGGCAATCAAATACATAATCAAAGCTTTGGCCATTCACTTGATGGGCGTTCAATTCAACTTTACAGCCAAAGTTAAATTGCACTCCTTGCGAGGTAAGCTTTTTAAAACTAGCGCTATAAAATGCTTGGTTATCGAGTTGCCCTTCACAAGGTAAATACACACCTTGATGGAAACGCCCAGCTAGTTCTGGCTCAAGATCAGCGATTTGAGTGCCGACCAATGCCTGTGCCTGATAGCTTTCAAGTGGCTTTAAGCGGCTCACAAAACTTTGTAAATCGCCCTTATCTTGCTGATGAGCAACCACTAAACTGCCTGTTTGTTGAAAATACACAGCGTCATCGAGCTCACTTAAAATTTGCTGCCAACGAATGATGCTATTAAGCCCTTGTATGGCCAAATCCTGTTCACACAGTACTGATTCAGCAAGGGGGGCTAACATCGCTGCAGCAACGCTGCCGGCACTGTTGCTAGCATGTTCATCATCTTGCTCAAACACACTTAACTGATGCTCTTTAGCAAGTGCTAATGCAGTTAAACGGCCAGTTAAACCAAAACCCAGTATCGCTATCTTTAATGACATAAACTTTCTAGGCGCTAGGCTCTAGGCCTTAGGTCAAAACCCAAAGCCTATCGCTGATGCCTAGCTCCATCAATTAAACGGCTTTGTGGTAAATCTCAGAGCCTGTTTTTTTAAACTCGTCTGATTTCGCTTTCATTTCGGCTTCAACATCAACCATTTTGATTTCGATAGCATCACCTACGTTATTCGGATCTATGCCTCTTGCTTCAAGATCTTTGGCGTAATCACGTACTTCTTGAGTGATCTTCATCGAGCAGAACTTAGGGCCACACATAGAGCAAAAATGTGCAATCTTGCCTGATTCTTGTGGCAGTGTTTCGTCGTGATATTCGCGGGCGCGTTCAGGGTCTAAACCTAGGTTAAATTGGTCGTGCCAACGGAACTCAAAGCGCGCTTTTGATAATGCGTTGTCACGCTCTTGCGCACCCGGGTGGCCTTTTGCCAAATCGGCAGCATGAGCAGCAATTTTGTAAGTGATTAAACCTTCTTTAACGTCTTCTTTGTTTGGTAAGCCTAAATGCTCTTTAGGGGTTACATAACAAAGCATAGCGCAGCCGTACCAAGCAATTTGCGCAGCGCCAATACCTGATGTGAAATGATCGTACCCCGGTGCAATATCCGTGGTTAATGGACCAAGCGTGTAAAACGGTGCTTCTTCACAGTGTTTAAGCTGCTCTTCCATGTTCTCTTTGATCATATGCATTGGCACATGGCCAGGGCCTTCGATGAACACTTGCACATCATGTTTCCAAGCAAGTTTTGTCAGCTCACCTAAAGTACGTAATTCGCTAAACTGGGCTTCGTCATTAGCGTCAGCAATAGAGCCCGGACGCAGGCCATCACCTAATGAAAAACACACATCGTACTGTTTTAAAATTTCACAAATTTCTTCAAAGTGCGTGTATAAGAAGTTTTCTTTATGGTGCGCTAAACACCATTTCGCCATGATTGAGCCACCACGCGAAACAATACCGGTAACACGCTTTGCCGTCATTGGCACGTAACGCAGTAATACTCCAGCATGAATAGTAAAGTAATCAACACCTTGCTCTGCTTGTTCAATCAAGGTATCGCGGAAAATCTCCCACGTTAGGTCTTCAGCCACACCGTTTACTTTTTCAAGCGCTTGGTAAATTGGTACGGTACCAATTGGCACTGGCGAATTACGTACCACCCATTCACGGGTTTCGTGAATATAGCGACCCGTTGATAAGTCCATCACCGTGTCGGCGCCCCAACGAGTCGACCACACCATTTTTTCTACTTCTTCTTCGATTGATGATGTGACCGACGAATTACCAATATTCGCGTTCACCTTAACTAAGAAGTTTCGGCCAATGATCATCGGCTCAGTTTCAGGATGGTTGATGTTGTTAGGAAGCACAGCGCGGCCACGGGCAATTTCATCACGCACAAATTCAGGGGTAATAAAATCAGGAATACTAGCGCCAAACGATTCGCCTTTGTGCTGGGCCGCAAGTAACTCTTCACGTATTTTAGCGCGTCCCATGTTTTCACGGATCGCCACATATTCCATTTCAGGCGTCACAATGCCTTGTCGCGCATAATGCATTTGCGTTACGTTTTTACCGGCTTTTGCACGGCGGATCTTTGGTAGGTGTTCAAAGCGGATATGATCTAACCCTTCATCTGCCATTCGCTGTTGAGAAAATTGCGAAGTCACTGAGTCTAAAATTTCAGTGTCGCCGCGGCTTTCAATCCACTTTTCACGGTATTTTTCAAGACCCTTGCGCACATCAAGTTTAAAGTCGGGGTCAGTGTATGGGCCCGAGGTATCGTAAACACGAATTGGCGCGTTAGGCTCAAATACTGGGTTTTCTTCTGTACCACCGATAAAGGTATCGCTGAGGGTGATTTCACGCATCCCTACTCGTACATTGTCTTGTGTACCTTCTACATAAACTTTATGAGAATTAGGAAACGGTTGCCCCGTTAAGTTATAAATATAATCTGATGCAGCCGCGCGGACTTCGCGGCGAGATGGTTTAGTTGTTGTGTTTGACATGACTTACCTCATTGCTTTAAGGGTTGTCTTGTCAGATATTGCAAATGCAATAGAGAGTGGCAAACGCCATTGGATCGTCAATAAGCTAAGTGCTTACTAGTGCAGCCTGTACCGCTTATGCCCCAAAAATTTGGCGCACAAGCGCCCAGTGAGGCAGCTTGTTCCCTACGCAGGTGTTAGCCTGATCAGGTTCACGGATCCCGCTTTCGCGATCTCAGCCTTATTAAAGGCACTCCGACAAGTATAAATTCGTTTCTTTTAAAACGCCCTGAGTGTACGTCAGTTAAAAATTTGCTGCAAGCTAAGCTACTTTAGTTTTTTGCAATGAAGGTAAAGTGGTGCTCACCTTGCAAGGTCAGTTGCTCACCAGTTAAAGTAATGGCCGCACCTTCTTTTAGCGTTGACAGTAATTGCTGCTCAAGCGCATCAACTTGCTCACCACAAGATTTACGTGTCATACCTAACTTATTTACTGTTAGCGTATCTTCGCTGAGCGCACCTTCACCAAAAAATTTATTACAGCCAGCAAAGCCGTTAACCTGCATCGCTTCGATAAAACGCAGCGAGGCTGTTTGGGATACAGGAATGGCTAAACCATTCACTTTTGATAATTGCCACTGTGTATATTTTAATTGCTCACTAGTGACTGTCCCTGTCGATGAGCAGCCCATGCAAAATAATACTAAAAGGAGGGGCAAGGCTACTAACTTCATATTTTTTTACGATTCAAATTTCAATGTAGTAATAATAACAACATTTAACGCAATTGATCGTTAAAAAAACATGTTTTATCTGTAAAAAATTGTTCTAAGTTAGCTTTTTAAATAACAACGCAGACTATTTGAATAAGTTATCGACTTCTTCTGGTAAAAAAGGACGACCTTTTTCATTTACCGACGTGCCAATCACCAAAGCTTGCAGCATCACTTTATCGTCATGTTTACGATACACCGTTTGCCTAAAAGCAAACTTTAAACGGCTGATACGCTCAGGCTCAACTGCAACGTAAAACTCATCGCCCGGCACTAGTGATGCCTTGTAATCCATTTCGCTTCGCAGCACGACAAGGTTTACTTTTTCTCTTGCTAGCTTTGCAAAGTCGATACCTTGAGCATGTAAAAACTCATGGCGAGCATGCTCTAGGTAATTAAAATAAACACTGTTATTAACAATGCCTTGTAAATCACACTCATAATCACGCACTTTAAAGTCTACTTTAAAGGTCATAGTCGTATTCCTAATCAATTTACGTATAATTGCCTGCGTTTATACCATAAAAATTGATTTTATAGCCATTTGGCTAGCTAGGTTGCTAAAATAGCAGTCCCGAAAATGGAGTTAAGAATCCGCATGAAACGACGTTTATCATTATTATCTGCTGCCATCCTGCCTTTATTCGCAGCATCTTCAATTGCTTACGCTGAAGACGGTGATCTAGAAACAATTGAAGTTACCGGTGATTTCAAAAGAGAAAGCATTCAAACCCTTAGTGCCAGCGCAAGCTTGTTTTCAGATCATGAAATCAATCAACGTGGTGCAAAGTTTTTAGATGAGATGCTTGCTAGTGCAGCGAATGTAAACTTTACCTCTGGTGCATCTCGTGGTCGTTTCGTGCAAATTCGTGGTGTTGGTTTACGCTCACAGTTTGTTGACCCTATTAATCCTTCGGTTGGCTTAGTGATCGACGGTATTAACTACTCTGGTTTAGGCGGCAGTTCACTGTTATTTGATATCGACCAAGTTGAAATTTATCGCGGCCCACAAGGGACTCGCTTTGGTGCTGATGCCTTAGCTGGCATGATTCAAATGGAATCTGCAACACCCACTCTTGACCCAAGTGTGAAAATACAATTAGGTGCGGGCAACTACAACAGCTATGAAGCAGGTATAGCCGCAGGTACGGGTATTACTGACGACACAGCAGTACGCGCCAGCATTTATCAACGTGAATCGGATGGCTATGTTGAAAACCGTTATTTAGGTGAAGATACACAGCAACAAGATGAGCTTGTTTCTCGCTTTAAGTTACACAGCCAATTGACCGATCATCTGCGTACTGAACTGAATGTACATTACATCGATATAAATAACGGCTATGACGCATTCACACTAGATAACAGCCGTTACAGTGTTGCTGATGAGCCAGGCCAAGACAACCAAGAAAGCATTGCGGTTGGCCTAGCAAACATATACACCGGCTTTGACTTTTTTGATGTTAGCTTAAACCTATCTGGTATCGACAGCGAGCTGTTATACAGCTATGACGAAGACTGGGTGTGTAATGATGAAGCCCAACCTGAATTATGTGCCGCTGGCTTACATGATTGGGGTTATAGCTCAACAGATGCTTACTTTCGCGATCGCCAAGATCAAGCGGCTGAGCTGCAATTTAGTGGTAAATCTGGTGAATGGGTCGCAGGCATTTACTATCAAGGTCGCGAAGTTGACTTAGAACGTCAATACACTTGGCTTGCGCAACCATTTGCATCAACTTATGAAACCAGCAATATTGCTGCATACGGTCAATTAGCAACACCTATCGGCCCAAAAACAACCTTAATCACAGGTTTACGTGTTGAGCAGTATCAGGGCGACTACACCGACAACAACGGTTTTATTGAAGAAACCGATGATGTCATGGTGGGCGGTAAGCTTGCACTTGAATACCAAGTCATTGATCGCACCATGATCTACACCAGCATTACTCGTGGCTATAAAGCTGGCGGTATTAACTCTGAAGCTTTAGCAAAAGCAAAAGACGAAGGCTTAAACCTAGATGCTGATTTCTTTGCTAATCACACATCATTTGCCCCTGAATACCTATGGAGCGGTGAGTTTGGTGTGAAAGGCAGCTCTTTGGACGATAAGTTTGTGTTACGTCTTGCCGCTTTCTACATGTACCGTGAAGATATGCAGCTAAAATCGTGGCAAGTTGAAGGCCAAAAATTCACAGGTTATATCGATAACGCCAGCTCTGGCGAAAACTATGGTTTAGAAATTGAAGGCAGCTTCCAAGCTACTGACAATTTACTACTAACGGGTAGTGCAGGTTATCTACATACAGAAATCAATGACTTTGTTGCGCAATCAGGCCTAGATCAAGATGGTCGAGATCAAGCACAAGCTCCTAAATACCAATATGCATTCACTGCGCGTTATAACTTTACGCCAGCACTTTATGCATCAATTGGTGTAGAAGGCAAAGACGATTACTACTTCTCTGACAGCCATAACTCACAAGCACCAAGCACTAATTTAGTGAATGCTTCATTTGGTTATGAAAGTGATAATTGGAGCATTAATGCATGGGCACGTAACTTATTTGACGAAGACGTACCGACTCGTGGTTTTGAGTTTGGTAACGATCCATTAGACGGTTACACCACTCATACATACACACAGCTTGGCGAACCTATGGTTGCCGGTGTGACATTTATTTACGAGTTATAAGCAATAGGGTGCTAGGTTTTTTATCTAGCACCCAAACACCTAGAGCCTAGAGCCTAGAGCCTAGAGCCAAATAAGTTAAGCCCTTTCAACATCAAAGGCGAGTACGTCTTTAATCTTTTGTTTATTCGTTGCCAGCATAATGAGTCGATCAATGCCCAGTGCGACACCCGCACATTGTGGTAAGCCATGCTCTAGTGCAGCTATCAAACGCTCATCCATTGGCACATGCTTTAAGCCATTTGCTTCTCGGTACTGATTATCTTCACTAAAACGAGCTGCTTGCTCTTTGCCATTGGTCAGCTCATTAAAGCCGTTTGCCAGTTCCATATTTTTAAAATATAACTCAAAGCGCCCTGCTACTCGCTCATCATGTTGGCAAATTTGCGCAAGAGCTGCTTGCGAAGCTGGAAAATGATAAACGAAACAAGGCTTTTCTTGGCCAATAGTTGGCTCAACCTTCATACAAAATAACAGCTGCAACAAGGTGTCGCGGTGTGTTTCATTCGCGGCAATATCGGCAAAGCCCTGCTCTGATGCTAGTTGCTGTAATGTACTCACATCAGCAGTTAAAGGGTCTACACCTAAGGCGTTTACAAAGGCTTGCTGATAAGTGAGTCGCTCTGCGCTTTCTACGCCGAGCACTAATTGCATAAGCTCATCCATTTCATCCATAAGCGCAAATTCATCAAAACCCGGACGATACCACTCAAGCATTGTAAATTCAGGATTATGATGACTACCCGCCTCTTCATTACGAAAAGCTTTGCATAGCTGGAAAATAGCTCCAGAGCCTGCAGCAAGTAAACGCTTCATGGCAAACTCAGGGGAAGTTTGCAAATAAAGTGGTAAGCCACCAGCATGACCAGGACCAACAAACTCGGTACTAAATGTCGCTAAATGCACATCGGTTACACTGGCCGCACTTAAGCTTGGCGTTTCAACCTCCATAACATCACGATCATAAAAGAACTCGCGAATACGGCGGATGATAGCGGCACGGTGGCGTAAAGTTTCAATATCGGCGCTTGGTTGCCAAAGGACATTAGACATAGTGTTTCCCAAAAAAAATCCCAGCAGAAGCTGGGATTTTATAATAAATTAATTAACAAAGCCTGTTACTTAACACGGCTCACGTATTCACCGCTACGTGTATCAACTTTGATCACTTCGCCGATTTGTACGAATAGAGGAACACGAACAACAGCACCTGTGCTTAATGTTGCTGGTTTACCGCCAGTACCCGCTGTATCACCTTTTAGACCAGGATCTGTTTCAGTGATTTCTAATTCAACGAAGTTTGGTGGAGTCACAGCGATTGGGCTACCGTTCCAAAGCGTGATTGTACAAACGTCATTTTCAACTAACCATTTTGCATTGTCGCCAAGCGCTTTTTCGTCAGCAGCGATTTGCTCAAATGTTTCGTTGTTCATGAAGTGCCAGAACTCACCGTCAGTGTATAGATACGCTAAATCTGTATCCATTACGTCTGCACCTTCAACTGATTCACCTGACTTGAATGTTTTTTCTAGTACTTTACCTGTGATAAGTTTACGAATACGAACACGGTTAAACGCCTGGCCTTTACCTGGTTTTACCATTTCATTTTCTAAGATGCTGCAAGGTTCGCCGTCTAACATAATTTTTAGGCCGCCCTTGAACTCATTGGTGCTATAATTCGCCATCGTTTCCTCTGTCTAAATAATTTCGAGTAATCTACGTGTCAATGATACAAAGAAATGAAGTAAATTTGCATAAAAACTGGCAAAAAGAATTGGCAAATGTTGTCACTAGTCCTGAACGCTTGCTAGAAATGCTAGGATTATCAAGCAAAGTAGACGAAAAAGACCTCAAAGCACGCAGTCTTTTTCCTGTCCGCGTGCCACTGCCTTTTATCAAAAAAATGCGTTATGGCGACATAAACGACCCTCTTTTGCTGCAAGTGATGCCCAGACACCAAGAGTTTTTAGCAAAAACAGGTTACGACAAAGATCCTCTAAAAGAGCAAGATAACAACCAACCTGGTTTGTTACACAAGTATCGCTCTCGGGTTTTAGTGATGTTTAAAACCGGCTGTGCTGTAAATTGCCGTTATTGTTTTAGACGCCATTTTCCTTATCAAGAAAACCAATTAAATAAACGCAGCTTGATTGACGCACTGGCTTACATAAAAGCAGACAGCAACATCAACGAAGTCATTTTAAGTGGTGGCGATCCATTGATGGCCAAAGACGATGCTGTTAGTTGGTTTATGGATGAGTTAGAGCAGCTTCCGCAAATTAAACGCATGCGTATTCACAGCCGCTTACCTGTGGTGATCCCTGCAAGAATTACCGATGAGCTATGTGCACGCTTTGCTGCATCACCGTTAAAAGTGGTGTTTATAAACCATATCAATCACGCTAACGAAATTGATGATGACTTTAAAATGGCCATGCAAAAGTTAAAAGCTGCAGGGGTTACGTTATTAAATCAGGCGGTGTTACTAAAAGATGTGAATGATTCTGTCGAGTCGCAAGTTGCACTTAGTGAGGCTCTGTTTGAGGCAGATATACTTCCTTACTACTTACATCTACTCGATAAAGTTGAGGGTGCTAGCCATTTTGACATAGCTGAGAGTCAGGCACGGGAAATCGTAACGGCTATGCTGGCAGCATTGCCGGGGTTCTTAGTTCCTAAGCTGGTGCGCGAGATCGGCGGCGAAAAAAGTAAAACGCCTATCGATCTAAGGGCGTGTTGACCTTTGTTGATTGAAATTTGTTCACTCTAGGGGTGATTTAATCGCGGCGCGAGATTTGTAACCTAGTGGGCTAAGTAAAAATCGAGTAACAAAGAGTTAATCGCCCCTAGGAAGAACCCGAAGGGCAGCGCGTGTTTGGCATTAATGCTGCGTTATCGCCTATTTATGTGGAACAACCACACTACATAAGCTCTGCCTTGCCTAAATACCAAACACACTGCTGCAAAATCAATCATAAAGGGTCAACACGCCCTATCTAATTTAACAACTAAACGTATACGTTTACGTTGTTACCTAGTGTCGCAGTTACCGACTTAGCAGGTGTTTGTGCAGCATTGGTGTTCATTGCTGCGCCTTCGATAAGTGCAAGTGCCGCAGCACCATCAGCCTTTTGCTGTTTTTTAGCAAGCGATGCGCTGTAAACTTCTGCGCTTTCACCACCGCCACTCATCGCTGGTAAGCTTGATCCTGATATATTCATAGTTCATTACCTGACTTTTTATGACAATCCACGTACTATATCGGCATTGCAGTCTAAAGCTTTAGGAAAAAAATGGATTCAATTATTGAACAACTCAATGCTAACCTAAAAATCGTTTATCGTCAGGCACTTGATGCTGATAAAAAATTAGATGATTTACAGCAGCAAGGCCATGGCAAATTCAAAGCCTTATTTGCAAAAGATGCTGGCTTTGATTTTGAAGCGAAACGCTTTAAACCTTACGTTCTCGATGTTGCTGCTGATGTAGAAAGCTTAAGCAACGACGGTATGGATGAAGAAAAACTGAAAAAAACCGTTATTAAACTGCAACAGTTACTACAACTGTTAGCGACGTTTAAGTAACGTAGAAGCCTCTATTTTAATTATTGTAAATAGAGGCTATCGCGCGAAATAAATTTCACGCCTACATGTGGGAGCTGCTTTAGCCGAGTATTGTTTTTCGGCGTTAAAACGCCTCCCACGATATAGGTCTTTAACAAGACCCACAAACAACACAACTCTGATCTGACTCCATAAAAGTAGACACCTTTTTGGAGTCAGTAATCATGAAAGTAAAGTCACAGCGTAGATATTCCCTCGAATTTAAAATAAAAGTCGTTCAAGAGTCGTTAGACACCACAGATACAGTTAAGATGGTCGCG